>JBEKRE010000020.1:0-87501 GCA_049519055.1 Candidatus Sulfotelmatobacter sp.
AAATTCCTTGCGACGGTCGGTGAGGGGAAGCAAGTCCTGTTCTTTGCCGAGAGGCAAACAATCTTCACACAGGGGGACGCCGCTGACGCGGTGTTCTACGTTCAGGAAGGCAAGATTAGACTTACTGTCGTATCCAAGTCTGGCAAGGAGGCGACCCTTGGCATACTAAGTGCCGCAGACTTTTTTGGAGAGGGTATGCTTGCCGGACAGCCCTTACGAAAGGGGTCGGCAATAGCAATGACCGCCTGCAAGCTTCTCCGCATTGACAAGAAGGCGATGATGTTCGCACTGCATCGAGAGCACGCACTCTCTGAAATGTTCGTAGCTTACTTGCTGACGCGGAACATCCGATACGAAGAGGATTTGGTTGATCAGCTTTTCAACTCAAGTGAGAAGCGTCTAGCCCGCATTCTGCTTCTGCTCGCTCGCCTCGGCAAGGAAGGCGTATCGGATCCGCCAATCCAAAGCATCAGTCAGGAAACGCTGGGAGAGATGGTGGGCACAACTCGTGGGCGGGTTAGCTTTTTTATGAATAGGTTCCGGAAATCGGGATTCATTGACTATGACGGGAGCGGGATACGGGTTCACAATTCCCTACTCAATGTCATTCTCAACGACTAGCAGGCGTTTAGTTTTAAACCGTGATCCCCCTCTATTGCTGCCGGACCTATCTTCATGCCTGAAGCAAAATGGGGCAGAGACAGCAGTGTAGTCCTGAGTCCCATTTGAAGCCGACGGTTTGAGGATGCGTTCCCCTGCCATCCGCGACTGGCGTCACGCAGGATTAGGCCACGTCACGAATTGTTGCAGATCGATCTTAGGTGCCCAAGGAATTGTGGCGCTCGGTCTCGGTAAGCCGACCTTTTCCGCCATGGCTGGCCACGTACATAGCCAGTTCCAGCCGACTCCAGACTCCAAGTTTGTCAAATGCCTTGCGCAAATGATTCTTGATTACCTGTTCGCTCCTGCCGATGATCTCGCCAATTTCGCGATTGCTCAAGCCTTCCCAGACCAGAGTCGAAATCCGAATCTCCGTTGCGTTGAGACCCTCACAAGGTGTCATGACCTCACTTTCGTCTTCGTAAGCATAGCAAGCCAACTTTACACGTTTGCTGCCCTCGCGGATTCCGGTCCGCAAAAATAGGGTACGAAGGTGCTGTTTTACAGTTCGCAGACTGATATTTAGCTCGCCTCCTATTTCCTTATTGCTGAAACCCTGCACCAGCAAGTTCAAGATTTGCTGTTCGCGGGGCGTGACTTGATCGAGATTCATCATGATTTGTGACTCCGATTGGACTTGACGGTCGGACGGATTTTCATCACCGCGCCTTCAGCCGATTGTTCGCAGCTGGGGGAAGCCCCAATGACGCTAGCCCGCGTTCCACGACTGCTTGGATTAAGCGACATCAGGTTCTTCGATTCCCGCTCTTCGGGCCGATTCCGACAGTAGGCACTGGTATTCCTTTAATTCCTTCCCCATCTCTCGGGCTATTTCCTGAATCGTGCCCACACGTTTGGCGCATTGCGAGCCTTCTTTCAGATGCTCGCTCAGGAGATCGCAGTGGCCGACAATGACAGCCAGTTTGTTAACCAGATCGTGTATGAAAGGGTCCGTAATCGACTGCCGTTCCTCGCTTAGTTTCTTCATACTGCCTTCGCTATCGGCGGTCGTCAATCGCAAGGAGAGCCTTCTAGCTAGCTCATCTATAGTGAATTCTGAGACCGCAGGTCTGACAGGAACACACTCGCCTCCCGGGCTGAATTCACCCCTTCGGAGGTTTGGATACCTCGGGACAATCGCGTCGAGCAACGCTGCGGCCTCACCGACATTCAAGCATCGTTGGTACTCTTGTCTTCACCATAGGCTGTCTAGGATCAAGGGGCGATTTGCGTTGCGAGATGGTCATCAACCGCTCCGCCGCTACCTTTGACGGCTGATAGGTGTACCTCCTCGCCATCCGATAGATCGTTGTTCTCCCAATACCCAGTAATCGCACTGCGATAAGATAGTTATCACGGCACTGGTCGAGCGCGTCTACAATCGCCCGACGCTTCACTTCGTCCAAACGACAAATCCTTTCTGGACGGCTTTCGTACCTCTTAGAGCAGGTATCCATGGCTTATCCTCCGATGACATCCGGTTAAGTATCGGTGCCCGGTGCGTCATCCATGAATGGCCACAAACAATCCGGAGGCCAATGGAACGTGGCTTTGGGTTTGTAAGTCAGGACCTGTAACTTCTTAGGCTTATCGTCGGGACGCTGGTCAGACTCGTGAGATGGTGCTTTGCTTATCATGCGCGACCCTTTAAAAGAGATGGCGCAATATCTCCCTAAACTGCGCCATCAGAGGAAAACAGCGGACGACGGGGGGAGGGCCGCGTGAGTTCCCTTAAACATCCAACTCCCTGCAGGCAATTTACAACCGCGGAATATCTTGGAAGTGTTCGCAATTGCACAATGTTTGGAATAAGTGATCCCAATTTGGGAATGAATTACCGAGGCCGGGGAGCTAACATACGACATAGAACGGTATCTTATGCTCGAATGTTCAAGACGCTGTTCTCAACTGTCACAGCCATACAGCGTTGTTGTCTACCAATACGCGACCATGTTCCTAATTGAACAGTTCGGGAGTGCTCTCGGGACTATTTGTGGTGTCAGAAGGCGGTGTTAAATGGCTGCTCCACTCACGGTACCAATCGCGCACACGACTCGGCTTGCAGACGATAAACCACAACCTGCGGGCGGGGAGAGCGTGGCCGCAATTTTAAAACGCTGTAAGACCTCTCTAATCGCAGATTGGTTGACACGAACGAAGAAGACGCCCGAACTCAACCACCTTCATCTCAGCGATGAGCAGCGCACTGGATATCTACCCAAGTTGGTTGACGATCTTGTAGTAAGTCTGAGCAGGCCCAAGTTGTCCGATTTGCCTGATAAAGACAGCGATGCCGGCGCGTCCCCCACCGTCGTCCAACATGGCAATCTGCGACGGACGCAAGGCTATAGTCCTGCCATGCTGATCCATGAATCACGAATCCTTCAAGTGACTGTTTTCGGAACCTTGCACGAGAATCTGAGCATGCTGGATTTCAACTTACTGTTGCCGGATGCCATGATCATCGCGGACGAAGTGGATGCGCAGTTGACGCAAACAATGGAGAGCTTCACCAATGGAGCGCACAAATCGGCAAAAACACACCTTGTGAAACCGAAGGGATGAGTTCCGTCTGAAGGCGTAGACAAGGTCCATTCCAAATCGACGTTGCAGGGGCAACCGTTCTAGACCTGCGAAACGATCAGCAAGCTCCCTGCAACTGCAATCACGTCCTCCGCTATCGCCACGGTGAAGTCTGGGATTTGTGCTCGCAACACCAGAGCGTGGCGGGTTTTGTAACCCACGAATGTCCCTATAAGAGCACCGCCGACGCCCACGATTGCAGGAACCAGCAAGTTTCCACCAGCATTTGCCGCAAGTGCGGCACCGCATAAACAACCAAGGACAACGCGGGCGATCAGTCCCGCAGGCGCTGTACGCGCCGGGGTCTTCGGCAGCTTGTCTGCGATCAGTTCTACTACCGCTAAGATCGTTAAAACAACGAGCGTGACCGGACGGTCCATGAAGGCTAGCTTGCTACCCGCCAAATTCAACCAGCCAAGATGCGCAGCCCAGCAAACTGCCGCTGGCGCGGTCAGGCAGCGCAATCCAGTAAGGCAGCCGAGTAGGAGGCAAAAGACAAGTAATGTCATGAGCGGGGCAATTCGCGCCTATTTGGATGCAAGCACTTTAGCCTATTAGAGGTTAATTCGCATCCAGTTCCGCATCGAGCGTTCTTTCTTCGCCTGACTGAAGTCGCAGCGTCGGCTCGGAAGGACTGGATGGGTCGGTGTAGAAGCAGCGTTTATAGCCCGGAGCCTGAACAATGACCAACAGGTCCTTGTCAGGTGGAACAGATGCCTCTTTCCTGCTCGTTTGGGTTGGATGCATAAAAACGTCGTCAACCACCACCCAGCGCACGACTGCCGAGGCTACCGCTTTGCCAGCATTCTTGTCGCTGATATTAAAGGTCAAATGCGCCGGGCTTACCCCAAGCCTGACAACTACGTGCGCAACAGGATTTTCGTGGCTTAGTTTAATATGTATGCCCGAGTCCGACTGCTTGCCTTCGTGCACCATGGCGTCGTGCCAATAGTCCCTCAGTTTTCTCTCCGTAAATCCGATTTGTCTCCAAAGGCACGCGAATATCAAATTGTCCATGCTCGTCACTTTCAGGGCCGCAGTTGGTGGTGGACGAATTGCAAAGGACGACGCTTGTGCACAGTCTTGCTTTCGCAATCGGTTCACCTTGGTTATTGAGGGTGCTTCCGATTACCCGCCCCTCGTTCAACACCGTTTTGCCATCCTGAGAGGTTAGTAGTTGGCAAAGGACTATGACGGTGACCGCAACCCAGAGCAGCGCATGGAACCTCCAGACTTTCGGAATTCTATATCGCCCCCTTGTCCGGAACTAGCAAAACCGATTCATGCCGGGTCAGAACCGCTCCACCCGCTAGCATCGGATCGGCGGCGGCGAGAATCGGCTACGCGGCACCCAGACCGTCGCGCCATGCTTCGACTCTTCGACTTCACCTCCGAACCCGAAATTCTGCATTTCGGATTTACTGGTCGTACATCTCGTAATGCGTAGAGCAGGGCTCCAGTTCGATCAGGAAATCCTTGTCGAAGTCATAGTATCTCGCCACGCTGATGTCGTCTCCAGCAAAGGCGCGGATCGCCTCCTCGGACTCCCAAAACGTGACCATCAAGAAATGTGCGGTATCGCCCTCCGTGCGGCGCAGCGCGTAAGCGCCCTTGTTACCGGGGGTCGAGCGGTAATCGGGTATGGCGACGGTTCGCATCAAGTTTAGGTACTCGTCGCTTTTGGTCGCGGGGGTCGCCCCATGCCAGATTCGGGTGATCATACGGAACTCCTTGGGCATCATTTGCGTCCAGAACTCTTTAGATGTCGCAACCGGGCGCTTGCACTCGCGACCCCGGTCAATGATTGAAAACTTAGCCTTGCGACTGCGATCCACCGGGTTTGCGGTGCTAGCCTATCGTCATGCAGAAGCCCGTCAAAGAACGCGTCGCGAAGTTACGGGACGAAATAGCGCAAATCAGTGAAGCGAACCGCCTATATCTACAAGGCAGCAAGAAGCTACCGGACGCAGTTGGAGATCACCAACGACGCCCTTCAAAGATTGCAGGAAATCCTAGATGAATTGGTGGCGCTCACCAACTGGAACAAGGTGTGAAGCTCTTGGAAGAAATGTTTGAGGAAGGCAGCGAGATGGACGTGCTTCGCACTTCACGTATGCAAATCGAGTCCATCTGGGGTCAACAGCCCGAGGATGAAGGAAACGGCATTCTAGGGCAAGATTCAGACGGAAGCGGCTTAGTCCCTTGGCTTCGTAGGCTTTGGCCGTCGCTTCGCTTTGCGATCAGCAGCAAGTTGGGCTTCCGCTGCGTGACTCTCTTTTTCGAACCCGGACAGAAGGCTCGGGTAGTCGCGGACATTCGTTGAGTACGGCTTTCCAGGCGACTTCCGTTTGTTCGTCTTGCCGTGTATGAGGAAATGAATGATAGCGCGAAACAGTTTTGTTCTTCTGTACGCAAACGCACAAGAATCCCCGCCTGATCAATATTGCTCAGTTCTCAACTCACCAAAAAGCTAGGCTGCTCATGACCCTCCAAAGGGAATCTGGAAGAGGATGCCCGATGAGCGAAAATCCGGTTTCCAAAGCATTCATCGAATTTCTAAACAGTGCAAGCACTCATTGGGCTGCCAACACTTGCCCTGACTGCGGATCAAGGCTCGTCGAATATCGAGAGTGCACATTCTTCTTTGAAGGGCAGACTTGGCAAATCCCACTTCCCCTCTGCGTCAAGTGCCACCCCATCGCACAGGTCAGTGCGCCGTCCTATGACGCCTAACAACTCCGAACCAAACCAACGTGATCTCCCGGCTCATTTTGGTGACGGGAATCAGGATTATTGGCCTAGGATTTTCGATGTGCCGAAGCGCCTCGTTGAGTTCTGGCCGTACGTTTTGATCTTCATCTCGCTGGCAGGATTCGTGTACCTGTATGCTGGTGCGCGTTAGAGTCTGTACGAAAAAAAAGAAACGTTCGTTATCGAACTGTCTACCCAGCCTCAATGTCTGTAGTCTCATTACCGGCAGCGCAAACCGAGTGAGGGAGCATCTGACTCTGACAGGAAAAAGGTCGCGGGAACCCCGTTGTCCCTATTGTGTGTTAGGGAAGGGATTCAGGGTGATGAAAGTTCTTCAAAATGGGCGGCAGATTTGTGAAAACTGCGGCCACATCGTTTTCCCGAACGACATGGCTTTCAGGTGCCCGTGCCCGAAGTGTCTCGAAGCCAATTTCTCCTCCAGAATTCGCCGCCTGCGGCGGAGCTAGTTACTTTTCAACCGTGCTCCGCTGCCTTTAACGCTTCTCCGTACTTGCCCATTCCTGCGACACACCCGCCGACATAGTGAGCAAAACCGAGCGGCGAAGCCTCATCATCTTCCGGCGCGGCAGATGGCCAAGGCGGGACAGTTTGGATGGGGAAGCCGAGCGTGGTAGCCTATCGGCGGCAGGGGCAGAGGCGGGTGCGGGTCGCCGGTCCCGTATGCCTAAAAGTAACCTCCATGCCGGACGAAACCAGGCCCCTTCGACCCACTGTATCCCCCTCATCGCAGGAGAGTTCCGCGGCTTCGTCGGAGCAAGAAAAAGAGCAACTTTCGACCCCTCGCCGGGTTCGATCTAGTGTGAGCACTGCTGCCATGGACGGAGGCGTTCTGATGGCCACGGCGGGGCCTCGGCCGGGGAGCAGTTTGCAGCCGGCGTTTTCGGGTGTCGAAAGCTTTACCGATGCCGAAGTCATGCTGCGGGTGAAGGCGGGAGACGAATCGGCCTTCGATTTCCTGGTGCAGAAATATCGCCGGCCGCTGGTCAGCTTCATGTACCGCATGGCACGCAACACGGCTGCGGCGGAGGACCTGGCGCAGGAAGTTTTTCTGCGCGTGTATCGCTCTCGCCAGACTTATGAAGCCAGCGCGAAGTTTACAACCTGGTTGTACCGGATTGCCACGAATCTGGCCGTGAACCATGCGCGTGATACGCGGCACGAGCGGCCGGAAGTGACCGTGAGTCTGGATGAGCCGGACGAGGAAACGGGTACCACACTGGATGTGGCCGACGGGACCGTGAGCGCCGAAGAATCCTTGGTGCGACGCGAGCGGATGTTGGCCATACGGGCTAAAGTGGAAGCCCTGCCGGAGCGGCAGAAGTTGGCGGTGATCATGCACAAGTATCAGCAAATGGATTACAAGCAGATTGCCGATGTGCTGAAGCTGAGCGAGTCGGCTACGAAATCGTTGTTGTTTCGGGCATACGAGACTTTGCGGGAACAATTGAAAGAGTTTGTATGAATAAGGAAGCGGGCCAGACACGCGAGTATTGCGGTGCAAAGAACGCACCGCTTCGCGCGGTTCGCTTAGATCCTGCGAGCAAAGTGCGCTCGCTCAGGATGACAATTGGAAGTGGGCGACTGGCAGTGGCGAAAAGAATCTCGAGGGGAAGATGGTTATGAAGTGCAACGACGTTCGAGAAGTGATGCCGGACCTGGCGTCGGGCTTGATGGAAGTGACGCCGGAGATCGGCGGGCATCTGGCGGAGTGCGGCGCGTGTGCCGGGAAGATGGCGGAGTTCCGGCAGACCTTGGAGTTGCTGGATGAATGGAAGGCGCCGGAGCCCTCGCCGTATTTTGATGTGCGTTTGCAGGCGCGTTTGCGGGAGGAAATGGCTAAGCCTCACGCGGGTTGGGCGACCTGGCTGCGGCGTCCAGTGCTGGCTTCGGCGTTGACGGTGCTAATGGGAATTGGTGTGGGATTGTTCTTCACCAAAGGCAGTGGAATTTACAGCTCGGGAAATAACGTGGTGGCGGACTCTCAGGTGCAGGCTGAACCGGGTACGGCGGTAAGCGATTTGCAGACTCTGGAAAAGAATCATGACTTGTATTCCGACTTCGATCTACTGGATGACCTGGAAGTGCAGCATGATGTGGTGGCGAATCCGTAGAACGAAGTGGCGAAGCGAAGTCTGCGGCATGAACATGTGGGCGGTTAGGACGAACCTGAGAGCGGGGAGAGATGCGGCTGAAAAACTCCATGACGGGATGGATGGCGACGGTAGTGTTGTCCACGGCGGCCATCACAACCGTTCCCTGCCTTGCGCAACGTAGCGGCTTGCAGCGTTACAACCTCCGGCCTTTGCAGGGACCGCGCGTCGTGCAAAATCATCCGCCCGGGCAGGGGCATGCCGGCGACTGGTTGCGGCACTATCAGGCTCTGCCGCCGGCCGAGCGGGAACGGGCCTTGCAGAACGATCCCGGCTTTCGCCGTTTGCCTCCGGAGCGCCAGCAGATGTTGCGGCAGCGGCTGCAACACTTCTCGAGTCTTCCCCCGCAACAGCAGCAGCGCATGCTGAACCGAATGGAAACCTGGGAGCATCTGACGCCCGGGCAGAAACAAGAAGTGCGGCAATTATTCGGTCGGATGCAGCAACTTCCGCCCGATCGGCGGCGCATGGTATCAACCGCCATCCGCGACCTGCGCGCCATGCCACCAGGGCTGCGGGAGCAGATTATCGATTCCAACCGCTTCAGGAGCATGTTCTCGCCCGAAGAGCGCGACATCATGCGCGGAGCCACGCGGCTGCCGCTGGCGCCTCCGGAGAACGGCAGGCCTGAGGAATAACTGCGGTTTCCGGTTTCAGGTTTCCAATTTCTAGTTCTGTTCTCTCAGTGGAAATCGTGGGAGAGGGTTTCCGCCTTCGTAACGAACAATGGCAGTACGCGCTCGGCTTTCACTGAGATCACATTGTCCTGATTCTGCAGGATCCCTTCAATGGCGAGAAACCGTTCTGAGGCCAGCAGCAGCCGGTTGCTGTGAAACAGGTCGGGAGCGATGATCGCATTGGCTACTCCCGTTTCATCTTCCAGACTGAGAAAAACAAAACCTTTGGCGGTTCCCGGACGTTGGCGCACGATGACGCAGCCTCCAATGCGGAGCCGCTTGCCGCTAGGGATATCGCGGAGTTCGCTGGCGCGGCGAATACCCATGGCATTAAGCCATTCGCGGCGATACGCCATAGGATGCGGTCCCACGGTGAGACCGGTGCCGTGAAAATCAGCTACCAGGCGCTCTTCGTGGTTCATGGGCTGAAGCGGCGAAGGTGAGTCGGGCTCTGGCAAACTTTCCAATAGTGGCCCGGAGCTGCGCACGGCGCGTTCTACCTGCCAGAGAGCATCGCGGCGGTGGAGTAGCGAGTAGCGAGTACCGAGTTGCGGGTTGCGAGATTCCTCCTCCCCTCGCTTGCGCTCGTTGGTCGGAATGACAAAGTTTTTGCTCGGTACTCGGTGCTCACTACTCGCTACTGAATTCAGCGCGCCGATTTCCGCCAGCGTGGTGAGTTCGTCCTTACGCAGCTCAGGAACGCGGCGGGTGAGATCGTGAATGGATGTAAACGGAGCACGAGTGCGTTCGCGTACCAACGCTTGAGCGCCTTCTTCGCGGAGGCCGCGAACGTAGCGCAGGCCAAGGCGCATAGCAGGAGCGTGTTGCGAGCACCGAGCACCGGGTTGCGAGCATGACTGAGATTCCTCCGCCCCTCGCTTGCGCTCGGCGGTGGGAATGACAAAGGCTTCTATTGCTGGCGATGACTCAGGGGCTGGAAAAGTTGTGCCCAATACCCGGTACTCGATACTCGGTACTGCTTCTAGCGTGCACATCCATTCCGAACGCATCACATCCACTGGCCGCATTTTTAATCCGTGGCGCTGCGCATCTTTAGTGATGGTGGCGGGAGAATAAAAACCCATCGGCTGGTTGTTGAGCAGGGCGGCGGTGAACGCGGCGAGATAATGACACTTTAGAAAAGCGCTGGCGTAAGCGATCAGCGCGAAGCTGGCGGCGTGCGACTCGGGAAATCCGTAGAGAGCGAAAGAAGTAATGGAAAGAATGATTTGCTCCTGCGCCGCATGAGAGATTCCGTTGCGCGTCATGCCGGCGCGCAGTTTGGCTTCGATTTCTTTCATGCGCGCCTGCGATCGTTTGAAACCCATGGCGCGGCGCAGATCTTCGGCTTCGCCGCCGGTGAAGTTGGCTGCGATCATGGCGATGCGCAGCAGTTGTTCCTGAAATAACGGCACTCCCATCGTGCGTTTGAGGACAGGCTCGAGCGACGGATGCGGATAGGAAATTTGTTCGCGTCCCTGGCGGCGCAAGAGAAATGGATTGACCATCTGACCGACGATCGGTCCCGGCCGGATGATTGCGACCTGCACCACAATGTCGTAGAAACGTTTGGGCAAGAGTCGCGGGAGGCATGACATTTGCGCGCGGCTCTCTACCTGGAACATGCCAACGGTATCGGCCTTCTGCAAAGTGGAGTAGACCGCAGGATCATCGACTGGAAGATGCGCCAGATCGACTTCTTCATCGTAGTGGTTACGAATCAGTTCGATGGAATCCTTGAGCACGGCCATCATGCCCAAGCCGAGCAGATCGACTTTGATGATGCCCATGTCGGCGCAATCTTCTTTATCCCACTGCACCACCACGCGGCCGGGCATGGACGCGGGTTCGAGCGGAACGACGGAGTCGAGTTGTCCCTGACAAATCACCATGCCGCCGGAGTGCTGGCCGAGATGGCGCGGCATGTCCTGCGCGGCAAGGCACAACTCGTAATATTTGCGCAGGCGCGGATGTTTAAGGTCGAGTCCAGCATCGCGGAAGCGGCGGTCGAGTGCATCGTTTTCGTCGCGAAATTCCCAGGTGGCGACCGCGGCGGAAATCTTGGCCAGAGTTTCCGGATCGAACCCCAGCGCTTTGCCCATTTCGCGCGCTGCCATGCGATTGCGGTAGGTGATGACATTCGCCGTCATGGCCGCGCCGCGTTCGCCATAACGCCGGTAGACATGCTGAATTACTTTTTCGCGCTCGTCGCCGCTGGGCAGGTCGAGATCGATGTCGGGCCACTCGCCGCGTTCTTCGGAAAGAAAACGTTCGAAGAGAAGTTCCATGCTGATGGGATCGACGGCGGTGATGCCTAGCGAATAACAGACGGCACTGTTGGCGGCCGATCCGCGGCCCTGCACCAGAATGTTTTGCTCGCGGCAGAAGCGAACCAGATCCCATACAATCAGAAAATATCCGGCGAGTTTGAGCTTTTCGATGAGCGCCAGTTCGCGCTCAATCTGGCTACGGGCGCGGGTTTGCATGTCAGCCTTAGCGCGGCCATAGCGCTGGCCAAAGCCATCCCACGCGCGCTCGCGTAGAAACGAATTCATCGTCTCCCCCTGGGGAACGGGATAGCGGGGAAATTCGTAGCCGAGATCGTTGAGCGTGAATTCGAGACGGGAAGAGAGTTCGAGAGTATTGGTGAGGGCTTCGGGAAGGTCGGCGAAGAGTTGCTGCATCTCCTGCGGCGATTTCAAATGACGCTCAGAGTTGCGCGCCAGCAAACGTCCGGCTGTCGATAACGTTTGATGATGGCGGATGGCAGTAAATGCGTCACAGAGTTCGCGATCTTGGGCAGCAGCATAGCAAACTCCGTTGGTCGCCAGCAGCGGAAGATTGAGCGAGCTTGCCATTGCGATCGCGGCGCGGTTGCGAGTTTCTTCCTCCCGATGAAAATGGCGTTGCAACTCGACATACACATTGCCGCGGCCAAATAATGAAATGAGTTGCTCGATCTGTTGGCGGGCTTCTTCCATACCGCCATGGTGCAAAGCAGTTGCCAGAGGTCCGTCCGCACCGCCGGTCAGGCAAATGAGGCCGTGGGCGTGCTCTTCCAGTTCTTCTCGCTGAACCGACCCCTCACCTTTTTTCGCGCGCAACTTCATTTTGGTGATCAGGCGGCATAGGTTTTGATAGCCGACGCGTGAGGAAACGAGTAGAGGAAGGCGAAATGGTTTGTCATTCCGAGTTATCTTGTCGTTCCGAGCTCCGCTCAGGATGACAGGGGCAAAGGACTGGCATGTAACTTCCGTGCCGATGTGCGCCTTGATCTTGAGTTTTTTCGCTGCTATGTGAAAGCGAGGCGCGCCGTAGACGCCGTCGGTATCGAGCAGCGCCATAGCGGGCATGTTTAGCTGGGCACAGACGCCGGCCAGAGCCTCAGGCAAGGAGGATCCTTCGAGGGAACTGAAAGCTGAGCGAGCATGGAGTTCGACATAGGACATCAGGAACAGTCAAACCTATTCACCACAGAGACACGGAGGAAATCTCTAATTGTTGGTGCTCTTCTTTGCTTCTCTGTGTCTCTGTGTCTCGGTGGTGAAAAAATTCAGTCATACGTGCCTTCCATGAACCAGCCTCCGCTGAGCAGATCGTGCACGAGGCGGTAAAGAGCGATCCCTTCTGCATTCTGCAAAGCGATGTCCCACTCGTCGCGCGACCAGGCTTCCCGTTCCCACCAATCGCCGGAACTGCGCCAGGGGCCGGCTTTCCAGAGCACACTACCCTGTACTTCTTTTTTCTTCGAGCACACCACGCGCGCAAGTTCTCCGTTCTCCAGAGTCACAGCGGCGCGCAGCGGCGGACGGAACCTGCGAAGGGCGGCGATGGCGGATTTTTCTTCTGCCGGTTCTAAAGTTTTTCGCAGCTGATTTTTCTGTGCGTGCCTTTTTTGCCCAGTTCCAGAAGCGAAGCGCCGCATGCGGAAACCTTCCGCTTGGTGTGTGTCCAGCAACTCAAGCGACCCTACGCGCGATTCGCCGACCAGTCCGGCGATCCGTGCCAGCGTCAGTTCCAGTTTTTCCGGTTCTGGCGACGGAGGCAGAAACAAACCGCCTTGCGCCGAGCGTGGCCGCGCGGGTTCGGCCGCAAGATGGATCTTCAGGATGGGTGCACCCGGCGGATGTGCATTCAAATCCAATTGCAGCAGCTTGAGAAAAAGTTTTGGATCCAGCATAGGAAGAGGAAGACTGAGAGTGCGATGAAATTGTTCTGCCCGGTTGGAACAAATTGTCGATTGTCGATTGTCGATTGCCAATTGTGGAGACAATTGTTGATTGAAAAACGAAAAGCTTTCGAGTTCCAGCGTAAGCCGCAATTCCTGCGTGTTCAGCGCACGTGAGGCCAAACGTGCACAGATTTGCTCGAGCAAACGATTCAGCAAAAAGGCCAGAGGCTCCAGCAGCACGATGGGATATTCCAACTCGACTGCTTCTTCAAAAACCGCAGGCGTCTCCACGGGAACGAGTGTGCGCGAAGCCGCGCCCCGCGCCAGTTGCTGCAGTCGCAGGCCTTCCTGGCCTAGGCGTTCACTTAGCGCAATTTTGGGTAGTGCGGCCAGAGCTCGCAAATTACGCACACCCCAACGATCCAAGGTTTCTAGCAGGCTGGCTGATTCTTTTTTCTGATCGGTTTCTTTTTCTGCACTCTCTTTACTCGCACACTGATTGGCAAATAAAACTTCCAATGGCAAAGATCCCAAAGACTCGCTTTCTTTACCGGGCGGAATTACCGTCACGCCGGAAAATCCGCGGGCGGCGAGCACGGCGGCATCGGGATTCGAAGCCACGGCAACATTTCCATCAAGTCCGAGTTCGGCGCAGCGGCGAAAGAGACTACGGGCAATTTCTGGCAGCGAACCAAAAAGAGATTCCATGCCGGCAAGATCCAGAATCGCGGTGTCGGCTGCGGCATCTTCCAGGGAGGGCGAAAACGATTGCGCGCAGTCCAGCAGGGCAGCGTGGGCCACGGATTCCTGCAGCAGAGAACGCGGATGCAGCGTCAACTCGGAACAAAGTTCTGCCTGGGCTTTTGTCATGCCGGGCGTGATGCCCATGCGGGCGGCGCTCTCGCTTACAGCAAAAACTTTTTCCATTGGAGGCTTGCCTTCGTAAATGGCCAAGGCCAGAGCGCGCAACTCCAGTTCGGCACGAGACACCGCGGCCACGGGAAAATTCGGCACGAAGATGCAGGCAAAGGCCATGACATAAATCCATTGAAGCGATTGAGTCATTGAGTCATCGGGTGATTTCCTTCATCCTGCCCAGGCGGTTTTACTGGAGAAGGTAATTTCGGCGGAGCGAACTGGTTTACGATCCATTCGCGATCGCACCAGCTCAGCAGTGATTTCAACTTCGGTCAGCAATTGTGCGTGGGCAGGTGTTGGGCTTGCCTGATTTTCTGGCGTGCTCAGTTTCAACGATCCCAGCTTGATCAATAAGGATGAGCAACTTCCGGCGATAGACTGTCGTTCCACTGCCAACAGCACGGTGAGTGTAGGTTCTACGGCACGGCGGAAGCGGAACCATGTAGCCAGCGGGATGCGGCGCGCCGTCTGCGGCGGGAGATCGCCCAGATCGAGCGCAATCAATCCGAAGCCTCCGCTTTCGAGCAGCAAATCGGTGGTACGCAAAAGTTGTTCCAGTCGACGCTCGGCCTGAGGCGAATTTTCTCCGCAACGCACCCATAGCAACCGGTCCAACTCAATCCCCACAGCAGCAATCGATTGCGGATCGAGGGAATCGCTGGCATCCACGACCGCGCAGTATTCTCCGCGCCGGGTTGCAGCGGACAGCGCGGCCAACATCAAGGTGCTGCGGCCGGAAGAGGCGGGACCGCAAATTTCCGTCAGGCAACCGCGGGGCAGGCCTCCCGTGAGCGTGTCCATTGCGGCGATGCCGCTGGAGACCATTTCTGGCGCGGGACGCACCGCCAAGCGAGAAGCCGGAGTTACACCGGCCAGCTTCGCATCTTTGAAGGCTGCGGGAAAAGTTGCGGAGACGACTCGCTGGGGCGGCCGCGCCTCAGTGAAAAGCTCTGCTTGTGGGCAAACTTCGGCGTCATTTTCGCTATCAAATACAAAAGGGCGGCCCTGGGCCGCCGAAGTGGAAAACACTGCGGAAGACATAAATTCCTCAGGAAAATTTCAGGGAACACCGGGCTGGGAAGCTCCGTTTGCTTTCGCTTTTTATTCGCCTTAAAGAGTGTGCGCCTGGCGCGAAATATTGTCAAGGCATATTCGAAGAAGCCGTCGAGCTTCGCTCGACTGGACCGCCGAGGGCGGCTGGCCTACGTAAAGCATCGTTTCCCAACGTTATTTCCCGCCGTAGCTCACCCTCCAAATTGAGTTCGATCCGTCGTCGCTTACCAGCAGGGAGCCATCCGGAGCCACCGTCACGCCTACCGGACGCCCCCAGACGTTGCCATCGGGCAACACAAAGCCGGTGAGGAAATCCTCATACTCACCGCTGGCGTCGCCCGTCTGGTGGAGTGGGACTCGGACCACTTCGTAACCCACACGCACCGATTTGTTCCAGGAGCCATGCTCGGAGGCGAAAATGTCTCCCGTGTACTCGGCAGGGAACTGCTGGCCCTCATAAAAGGTCAACTCGAGCGAGGCATTGTGCGGCTGCAAGAGCACATCGGGCACGATGACTTTGTCTTTTAACTCGGGATGCTTACCCTTATGCCGTGGATCCTGATGGCCGCCCATGTACCACCAGGGCCAGCCGTAAAATCCACCTTCCTGGACGTGGGTGATGTAATCGGGGACCAGGTTGTCGCCGAGTCCGTCGCGCTCATTTACCGAGCACCACAATTCGCTGGTCTGCGGATTTATCGCGAGGCCGCCACCGGCGTTGCGGATGCCATAGGCATACACACTCAAGCGGCAGTTCGCCGGGTCACACCAAAGAACGTCGGCCCGGTCCTTTTCTTGCGGAGTGGTGTCGGGATCGTCCACGTTCGATCCCGAACCCACCGCAACAAACATTTTCTTTCCATCTTGGGAGAACACCACGGCACGAGTCCAGTGGCCGCCGGGCGCCGGCAGATCGGCGATGTGTTCCGGCGCTGCACTGGCCTTCAGGTCCCCGTTGTGATAAGCAAAACGAACCACTTCACTCTCGCTGCCTACGTATAACCATCGCGGATCAGGTCCCAGAGGATAGAACGCCAACCCATACGGGCGCTTCAACCCGCTGGCGAAAATCGCGGATTGCTCGGGCTTGCCGTCGGTGGTGAGGCCGCGAAATACCCGAATGCGCCCGGGATCGCTTTCCGTCACAAAAATATCGCCATTCGGGGCCGTCCGCAGGGTCCTGGGATTGTCTAGACCCGAGGTATACAGCTCGACCTTGAATCCAGCAGGCGCCACCGGCCACACACCGTCTGGCCGCGCCACCAGTCGAGGACCGTTGTCGGCCGAGTGAGTGGCATACGGTTGCGGCAGATCCTTTACCGTAATTTTACGAATGGTGCCTGGTTTCTCGTAGCGGAAGTCAGTGAAGGGTGGCGTCGGCGGGGCGCCCTTCAGCTTCGATATGCTCAGGTCAGGCGGCGCGGGCGCGCTGGCCTGCTGAGAATCTTGCGACTTCCCCATCGATTGCACATAGGTAACGATCCGCCAGCGCTCCTTCACGGGCAAGGCCGCCCATGAGGGCATCCCGTTGCCTTTGTCGCCTCGGGTGATGAACCAGAACACTTCGCCCGGCTTGACGGAGTCGAGCTTTCCATCCACCAGGGAGGGAACGTTACCGGTGCCTTTTCCGGCCACACCGTGGCAGGAGGCGCAGTTTTGCGCATACAGTTGCTTTCCGGCCGCAGTAGCCGCGTCCTGGCCCTGATACGGATTCTTCATTGCCTGAGCCGACGCTGGGGCATTGTGAAACTTGGTGTCTACATCGGCTGCCAGCAGCAGCGCCGCGGGCAGCAGAATGGTGACTGCGAAAAGACGGCAAAAACGGGAAATTGCGTGCATGGATCCTCTCGAAAATGATCTCAAGTCTGACAGTTTAACCAAAAGGCTTGGATGCATCTGGAATGCTCTCGGACCATGTGAGTTTTAGTTTCCATTATGTTTGGGGAAAACCCATTTAGGTGAATGGCTCACCAAAGCGACTTCTTTTCGTTCCAATTCGATCCCTGTCTGCGGAAGCAGGTCTATGCGGAGATCGGCCGCCCTGAGGAAGGACGTTACCTTTGTAATTCCGCGACTAAATTCGATGCGCCGGGTTTGTAAATTCCTGTAAGGATACAACCATGTTCGGGGGAAACTTGATCACAGTGCAGGAAAGCCGTATAAGCTAACAAATACCAACCGAACCCAAATTGCAGCCGGAGTTTTGAATGCGATCCTGGAAGTTTGCTCTGCCGCTTCTGGCCACATCCCTGTGCTTCGCCGCCCAGCCCGACCGCATCACCGCACCGATCGATTCCAGCCAAATGGTCACCCTGCCGGGCAATGTGCATGGACTTGCCCAGCCTCGTTTTGACATTGCCCGTGCCGATGGCAGCAAGCAACTATACGGGGTCTCGCTGGTCTTCCATCCCTCCGCCGCGCAACAGCAGGACCTCAGCAATCTGTTAGCCCAGCAGCAGGATCGCTCATCCTCGAATTATCACAAATGGCTGACACCGGCGCAGTTCGCCGATCGCTTCGGAATGACCAAGAGTGACATTAACCGGGCTGTGGGCTGGCTCGAATCCCAGGGCTTTACCGTTACTTCTGTGGCCAACAGTCGCAACCAAATTTCTTTTGACGGAACCGTCGCGCAAGTCGAGGCGGCTTTTGCCACGGAGATTCATGACTACCTGGTCGATGGCGAGACCCACTTCGCCAACGCCACCAATCCCTCGGTGCCCGCTGCTTTGGCGCAATCCGTGCTTTCGATCGGACATCTTCACAATTTCAATCCTAAGCCGCGAGCAATCGTGCGGAGAATGTCATCGAACGGAGTGGATTCGCATTTTACTTCTCATATTTCCGGCGATCATTATTTGTCCCCCGGCGACTTCGCCACCATCTATCACCTACAACCCCTATATGCGGCGGGGAACGATGGTACGGGCGAGAGCATCGCTGTTGTAGGACAGTCGACGGTCAACGCGACCGACCTGAGCAACTTCCGCAGCGCTGCCGGCCTTGCGGCGAAGGCCCCGCAATATATTCTCTATCCCAGCACTTCAACCGCGACACGCTGTTCGGGGGATGAGGGCGAATCCGATCTTGACCTCGAGTGGTCGGGCGGGGTCGCCAGCAATGCGAACATTATTTTCGTCTACGCGGGGCTCGGCGCTGGCGATACATGCACGAGCCGCGCAAATAGCGTGTGGGATGCTCTTCAGGACGCGGTGGACAACAACGTCGCCCCCGTCATCAGCACCAGCTATGGCTACTGCGAGTCGGGCCTCGGACAGTCTTTCACCGACACGGTTCAAGGATGGGCACAGCAGGCCAACTCGCAGGGCCAGACCATCATGGCGGCGTCCGGCGATGATGGAGCGGCGGACTGCGATACCACTGTCGCCTCCGCTACCAAAGGGTTGGCGGTCGATGTTCCCGCGGCAATTCCCGAAGTCACCGGTATGGGTGGAACCGAATTCTCCGGTGACCCTGCCAGCACGTCAACAACTATCTATTGGAACGCGACCGGAACTTCCGACGACATCTCGTCAGCGATCATGTATATCCCCGAGGAAGGGTGGAACGACACAGCTGAAAACGACTCCCTGTCGGCTTCGGGCGGCGGTGCAAGCATTTACTTCGCAAAGCCTTCCTGGCAGACCGGCACTGGAGTACCTAGCGACAGCAAACGCGATGTTCCCGATCTTGCATTGAATACGTCTCCTGACCACGACGGCTACCTGCTCTGCTCCGAAGATGGTCCGAACGAGACGATGGTGGCCACTT
Source organism: Candidatus Sulfotelmatobacter sp. (assembly GCA_049519055.1). Classification (GTDB taxonomy): domain Bacteria; phylum Acidobacteriota; class Terriglobia; order Terriglobales; family Acidobacteriaceae; genus Sulfotelmatobacter. The sequence goes on from JBEKRE010000020.1 coordinate 18,756, forward strand.
GTACCAGTGGTTTCCGAGATTCGAGTTCCAATTTAGATGTAGTTGGCGGTACTTCTGCTGCAGCGCCCACGTTTTCCGCCATCGTAGCGCTCCTTAACCAATATTTGGGCGCGTCCGGGCTGGGTGGCATAAACTCCACTCTCTACTCACTGGCGGCGAGCAATCCGTCGGCGTTCCACGATGTGACTACGGGCAATAACATTGTGCCTTGCACGAGTGGAACGACAGGATGCCCCACAACTAAACCATTTCAGTATGGCTTCACTGCGGGGGTGGGCTACGATCAGGTTACGGGCCTTGGCTCTGTGGACGCTGATGCGCTCTTCACCGCATGGTCCGCTTCCCGCACCGCCAGTTCAGTCACAGTTTCGCCTTCTGCGACGAACATCATGATCGGTGCCAGCGTGACGTTAGCCGTCACTGTTACTCCATCCATCGGCGTAGGAACCGTAAGCTTCTCTACTCTCAATGGCGGCTCTACCACGGCCTTGGGAACAGCCAACCTTTCACAGGGCGCTGCAACATTCACCACCTCAGCGCTTCCAGGCGGCACTAACAGCGTCACGGGGACATACGAGGGAGACGCATCTCACAGTGCTTCGACGTCCGTGCCCGAGGGCATTACCGTGACAGTGCCCTTCACTTTGTCTCTCAGCCCGGCGACTCTAACCGTTGCGGCGGGGCAGCCTGCAACCTCGGTGATAACTGTCACGCCCGTAAACAGCTTCAGCGGGGCCGTAAACTTTAATTCGGGGGTTTCTCCTGCAGGCGGCTGCACGGCGGGGTTGCCCTCGGGTGCGTCGTGCACCTTCAGTCCTTCCAGCGTCACTCTCGATGGCGTCCATTCACAAAATGTCACTATGACGATCGCTACCTCGGCAAATATGGCGCTGCCTTCAGGGGCACAGGCTCTTACCGTTGCCGGTACCAGCGGGAGCGCAGTGGTTTCGGTGAGCCCCATCCCCACATTGACCGTGACCGCGACCACTCAGAATTTCAGCCTCGCGTCGACTGGCGCGGCCACTTACTCGGTGGCTGCCGGTGCAACTGCGTCGGTGCCGATTACCGTTACCGGGGCAAACGGCTTCATCGTGACCTCAGTTACGCCCAACACTACCGCCCTGGCGGTCACCTACAGTTGCTTACAGAGCAGCATCCCGTCTGAGGTGCAGTGCGTGTTTAGTCCGGGGAGCGGAAACTCAATCAATAACACTTCGCTCACTCTCAGCCTCAAGACCACTGCGCCCACATCGGAGCTGCGCCCCCTGCTGCGACACGGCAACCGCATTTTCTACGCTCTACTGCTTCCTGGCCTGTTCGGAATTGTCTTGGCCTCGGGATCGCGGGGGCGTGGGGTTCGACTGCTGAGCCTGATCGTGGTTCTCGGCTTCTCCACTTTATGGTTGGGCTCGTGTAGCAGCAGTGGTGGCAGCAATGGCGGCCAGAGCAATCCGGGGACGCCGGCGGGAACTTATTCGATCGTCGTGAACGCCACAACTGGAGGTCCGAATGCGCTCACAGCTGCTCCACTTACAATCACGCTCGTTGTCACGAACTGACGGCCGTCTGGGGTGAAAAACCAACCGCGCGGATTAGACTCTTCTCACCGCGGTCGACGATTGCGGCGCGCTGGAGTTTTGCCTTCTCTCCCCCATGGTCTCATTGTGTCGAACTCCGCATCTGCGTCCCAACTGTCCGAGATGATCCCAAGGGCATCAAGCTGCGCTACGTGGCGCGCCCGCCGATCTTTGACCGCGACGAGAAAGTATTCGGCTACGAACTTCTCTTCCGTGACGGCATGGAGAACATGTTCCAGGGCGGTGATGCCGATGTAGCGTGGCGCTCCACACTGGATAGTTCGCTGCTGGTGGACATCGATGTTCTGTGTGACGGTCGTAGCGTTTTTCTGAATTGCACCCACAACAGGTTGATTGGGGCCTGGGCAGGGTGCTGCCTTCGCACTCCACCGTGGTTGAGGTTCTGTAAACCGATCTGGTCGATGCCGAAGTGACGAAAGCATGTCAGCGCCTGCCGGATACCTGATCGCCCTGACTACGTCAGCAACGATCCACGGGAGCCGCTAGCCGAAATGGCCGACATCTTCAAAGTGGACTGGAAGCTGACCACGCTCGAGGAGCGAACCGCGTTGGTGAAAAAACATGGCCCTTTGGCGCTGCCGCATGCTGGCGGAGAAGGTCGAGAACCCATGCCGAGTTCGTCGTCGCCCGCCCTAGTTGGATGTGCCGGAGATCGACAAGCTCATCAAGACCGAGGCTCCGATCTGCTACCGGCTGCTGCGCTATATGAACTCGGCGGGGTTCGGATTCAGGAATGAAATCCATTGGGTGCCATGCCCTCGCCATTCTCGGCGATCGTGAAGTGCGGCGTTGGGTGCGGCTCATCACCACCGTTGGTGCCGGTCAGGACAGAACCAGCGACCTTGTGCTGTGTGCACTGGTTCGCGCCCGCTTCGGAGAACTGCTGGCTCCGCTCACGCGCCACGACGACTACGATCTGTTCCTGCTCGGACTGCTCTCCATGCTCGATGTCATCCTGGAAATGTCCGAGGTGCTGGAGAAGATTCCGCTGGATTCCGAAACCAAGGCGCGGTGCGCCGTGAGCCCGGTTTGTTGCGCCCCATCTACTTATTGATGCCGGCCCACGAGAGCGGCGAGTGGGGAGCCGCCCGGGGTATCTGAGACGGTCTTCACCTGGATGCCGACGCGGTTGCTGCTGGGTATTGGCCGTCTCAACAGTGGGGCTGGTAAGTTTCCAGTGGAGCGTGAACGCGGGGCCGGTCCGCCGCTCGAGAACTTCTGGCGATGGCCTGTTGTGCAAAACCTATCCGTTTTGCCACTTGCGTGCGCGGAGAAGGACGAGTACCATTAACTTGTTCTCATTGGCCTCGTTCCCGCGTAGGCCTTCCGCGTCCCAGGCCGTTCCCGGCGGCGCGACGGATCCGACAACGGATAACCGATACGCAGAAATTATATTTGTCGCCAATACGAGTTGTTTCACCGTAGCAGTTGATGACCATTGTTTTGCCGCCCAACTCGCGCACCGCATGGAGGAGTTAACTTCCTTGCGCAGTGAAGGGCACTCCTGAGCCAGCGGAAAAGCCTGGCCGGAAAAGTTGCCGGTTCGCCAACACTGTTTGCCAGCATTGTCGCCAACATTGTAAGAGTCCGCCGCAACCAATGTGCAATCTGAAGTTACAGAACCTGAACTTGAGGAACCTTTAAACAGTTTAGCTTTACGACACTGCACCGGATCGAAGATCCGGCCAAGCAGTCTTGAGAGGACTATGAACGCAGGACCAGGAAGGCCTTCCGGTGGCGGAGGCAGAAATCGACGGCGTCGTGGGCGCCGTCCCAACAATGGGCGTGGACCCCGTGCCGCCGGCCCGAGCCAGTCGCGCCACAATCAGGACGGCATCTACACCGCTCCCATGGATCACAGCTATCGCGCCGCGTTGGCGGGTAATGGAAACAATGGGCAGGGAGCGCGTCGACCGCGCCCAGGTTTTGCTGCGCCCTTCGCGCCGGCGGACCCCGAGCCTCTGCCCGTGTTGCGCGAAGATTCCAACTCACGAATCTTTGCTTTCGTTGACGATCTCTTCTTCGCGGCCAAGATTCAGGAGACCGCGCGCAAACTCAACGTTAAAGTCGAGTTCGCCAAGAACGACAAGGACCTCGCGGAGCGCATGCAGCAGAACGGCGAAGAAAAGCCATCACTCATCATCTTCGATCTCAACAACGCTAACGCCAAGCCACTCACGCTCATCCCCAAGCTGAAGTCGAAGCTGAAGAAGGGAACCTCGATCATTGGATTCCTTTCTCATGTGCAGGGAGATCTGAAGCAGAAAGCTCACGAGGTGGGCTGCGATATGGTGCTGCCGCGTTCTGCGTTCTCCCAGAACTTGCCGCAGTTGTTGCGCCGTCACGGAGCACCGGAAGACGAAAATCCGACGGTGCAGTAGCGGCCCTGAGCTATCCCGGGGGCCAAGCCAGCGAGCGCCCTCCGAGTAAATGCACGTGAAGATGGAAGACTGACTGGCCCGCCCCGGGACCAACATTCAATACAGTGCGGTAGCCTTGCTCAATATTGCGCTGACGCGCGATCTCCGCTGCGGCCAGATGACATTGACCAATGATTTCGGCCTCGTCCGCCTGCGCTTCTTTCAATCCGGCAAAATGTTTCTTCGGAATCACCAGCACGTGGATGGGTGCCTGCGGGTGAATGTCTTCGAAGGCGAACACATGGTCGTTCTCATAGACTTTCTTGGCCGGAATCTCGCCACGGAGAATTCGGCAGAAAAGGCAGCTGCTGCTCGGGTCCGTCATCAGTCGGTCACCATGGCGGAAAGATAACACCGAACCAGAAAAATTGTCAGCGGAAGCGGCTAGCAAAACTTCTTGACCAGTTCCGAGAACGGCTCGGAGCCCACATTCCACGTGCCTTCAAAAGGATTGTCCAGATCGGTTAGTACGAAGTTGGCAAAGAACAGAAGCATGGTCATAATTGCAACAGCGACTAGTCCAAACGCAAGGTTTCGGAACGGATAGAAGAAGAGCAAAACAAAAATCATAGACGCGGTAAGCGCGACAAATACCAGAAGGGTTCGGGGCATTCTCTTTGCGCTTAGGGAAAGCCGTTCATCCCGATGAGAACTCGCCTGATTCGCGATATCCAGCAGCCTCTGGTAGAGGATGCGCTCGGTCTCGTCCCCCGGTTTCACATCCGTAACGCTGGGAATGACAGCGGCAAATAGTTTGTCTGTCTTGTCGGTCTCCCCGCCCGCTGACAGCGCTCACCATTCCGTTTCTGCAACGCCCCGCGCGTAAATCTTCACCGCCCGCACCATGGGTTCGCGCACAGTCTGCTTTAGTTGCTGACTGAACAAGAGCAGATCTTTCAATGCTCCCGACTCTTTCAGAATCTCGGTTTCGACGGAAGTGAATTGTCCCCAGATGACGTAGATGGCGAAAGCATAGACGACGCTATAAAGCGTTCCGATGATCTGCAGAAGCGCTCCGATTCCCTCTGCATCATTCTCGAAGAGCTTATGAAATCCCGCCAAGCGGAGCACGAGGTAGAGCGCAACCACGCTGACGATCATCTTGGCGCCGCGGAGGCGTGCAGCCGCTGGAATGACGTCCAGGGATTTTGCCGTGACTCCCATAAAGCAACAATCAGCGATTTGCCAACGTACCGACTCTAGGTACTAGTCCAGCCTTACCAGAAAAACTGCGCCATCCGAGGTTGTGGTTTCTGCGGCTAATTGTTGGGCGCGTTTGCGATCATCATCGAGTACGCGCACCCGTACCCACCAATCTCCCACCGGGCTGCCAAAATGCTGCACTTTGGCGGTGCGATAGCGGCGCGTGAGATGATCGGCGAACTTGCTGGCCTCTTGCTCATGCGCAAAACTTCCAATCTGCACGGCCCACCTTCCGCCACTCTCAAGAGGAGCCGGAGTTTGCATTACCTCCACTTTCACTTCTGCCACGCCCGGCAAGTAAACATCAACCTTACGCGCGGCGGCCAATGATAGATCCAGGATGCGTCCGGGGATGAACGGTCCGCGGTCAGTGATACGCACCAGCGCCGTGTGGCCGGTTTTGAGGTTTGTGACGCGCACGATCGTGCCCAGCGGCAACGTGCGATGGGCGGCCGTCATGGCGTGCATGTTGTAGACTTCGCCGTTCGATCCCACCCGACGGTGATAGGGGGGGCCATACCAGCTTGCCCGGCCAATCTCCGTGGCCAGGGGCCTGGAATCGGCAGCAATGGTGGGCTCGGCCAGGTCGGCTTGGTTTTCTTTCGTGCCAGGCAGATGGTCGTTTGTAGCCGCACCCCCGGGACGGGCCTCCGGTTCAGTGGCGGCCGGCGGTGGTGGCACATTTACCCGCGCCTGTTTGGGACGACCGCAGCCGCCGAGAAGCAAGATCGCAAACAGCAAGGCAAGGCAGGTTGGGCGTGGGGTCAGCGCAGCACTTGGGCTTTGCTCGCGCGAGTATTTCGTTGAGTCCAATCGGGCTACTTCGGAGGATGCGGATTTTTCTCCATGTAATCGGCGAACTCGGAAAGCTTCTCCGAGGCTACGCGGAGGGCCTTCGTCGAGTGCTGCCGCACGGCGGGCACGACCTCGTCGTTCAGGTATTTGATGAACTCTGGAATCTCTTTCTCGATCTTCTCGGCGGCCTCGGCTACAGTCTTGCTGACCCGCGCCGACGCGTCTTCCACCTTGCGGTTGAAGTCGTTCATAGTGCTCCTCGATCCTGCTGGGCGTGAACCACCTCACGCGAATGTCGCGAATACCAGGCTCAGCTATTATTTCGTGCGGCGAGAGCGCGGTCAATGGCTGCGCATATCGCGGGTCAACCCATTTGGGCATCGATCGATCGATTAGAATCGCAGCCTGCGCGGGTTTTGGTGGCGCCGGGAGGAATGACCTTTAGGCATGCGGGTTAAGGCGGGGATCTGCGAGGAGCGGGGGAAGTTCCGACGACGACTGCTGGCTTGGTACGACGTGCATCGGCGCGATCTACCCTGGCGCACGAACTGTGATCCCTATCGCGTGTGGCTCTCCGAAATCATGCTCCAGCAGACCCGGGTTGCGGCGGTGATTGCGCACTACCACGAATTTCTGCGGCGGTTTCCTACAGTGGAGAAACTGGCGGCGGCGCGCGAGGCGAGCGTGCTGGCGGCGTGGAGCGGTCTGGGATATTACCGGCGCGCGCGCATGCTGCACGCGGCGGCGAAGGCCATTGCGCGCCAGCATGGCGGAAAATTTCCGCCGACTGCGAAAGGATTGCTAGCGTTGCCGGGGATTGGCCGTTATACGGCTGCCGCGATCGCCAGCATTGCTTTCGATGAGCCCGTGGCCGTGGTCGACGGCAATGTGGAGCGCGTGCTGCAACGCGTCGCGGGCAAGCGGCTGGCGGGCGAGGAGCTGTGGGCAACGGCGAATCATCTGCTGGATGCGAAACGGCCGGGCGACTTCAATCAGGCGATGATGGAGTTGGGAGCGGTGGCGTGTACACCGCGCGCGCCAGGCTGTTTGACCTGTCCGGTGCTCGAGCTCTGCGCTACGCGTGGTGAGTTGGCGCCCACAGCCAAGGTTAAACCACAGAAGAAGCGCGAGATCCAGTATTCAATTGTCTGCCGCGATAGCGAAATTTTTCTGGTCCAGCGTTCCCGCGATGCAACTTTGATGCCCGGCATGTGGGAGCTGCCGGAGCGTGCCGAGAGGAATGGATCGACCGGCTCATCGTTGACGCTGCGCCATTCCATCACCGTGACCGATTACGTCGTGCGCGTGTGGCGCGACGCCCCGCCCCAACGCGTTTTAGGAAAATGGATTCCGGTGGAACGGCTGAGGCGCGTTGCGCTCACAGGACTAGCACGAAAGATCCTGCGCAAAGCCGCAATACTCTGAAAAGTATCGCGCGCGCTGTTAGCATGATACTGATGGGCACGATGCAAATGTCTGCGGAGGAAATTGCTAACAGCCTGAGCCACGGGCTGGGCCTGGCCCTAAGTCTGGCGGGCCTTGTCGTGCTGATTGTCGTTGCCGCGCTGCATGGGAGCGTGCTGAGCATTGTGAGCTGCAGTGTGTACGGCGCGACGCTGGTTTGCCTTTACGCAGCATCCACGGTTTACCACGCCGTCTGGGCGCCGCGCTGGAAGCGCGTTCTGAAGATCGTGGACCACAGTTGCATCTACCTGCTCATTGCGGGCACTTATACGCCGTTCGCGCTGGTCGCCTTGCGCGGAGGTTGGGGGTGGACCCTATTCGGCGTGGTATGGGCGCTGGCGTTCGGCGGGATCATTTTCAAACTCTGGTTCGTCGACCGTTATCCCATCGCTTCGACTATTTTCTATCTCTTGATGGGATGGTCAGTCGTGATCGCTCTGAAACCTCTGATCCACGTGGTGCCGACGGGGGCGCTGTTGTGGCTGCTGGCGGGCGGGCTGGCGTATAGCGCGGGCGTGATCTTCTTTGCCATGCCGCGGGTGCGCTACAGTCACGCCGTCTGGCACGGATTTGTTTTGGCGGGCAGCATCTTCCACTACGTCGCGATTCTTCACTATGTCGCTCGGGCACGAGTGTGAAGCCGGTCCCGGCCGGTCGCCACCACCGCTAGCATCTCGCATCATCTAAAATGAAGTAGATCAGGCCATGCAAGCGTGCTCTGCTTGCGAAGCATCTGAAACAACAGGAGGACCACCGATGGCGGCGTTGACCGTGGGCGCTAAGGCGCCAGACTTCGAGTTGAGAGCGATGGATGGCAAGCGCTTCGTATTGCGTGAAGAACTGGCGCAGGGGCCGCTGGTGATGGCGTTTTTCAAAGTTTCCTGCCCTACCTGCCAGAATGCATTTCCGTTTCTCGAACGGCTGGAGCGGGCCTACGGACACAAGGGTGCCAGAATCATCGGGGTTTCGCAGAACCAGCCGAAGGAGACCGCTGCGTTCACCAAAGAATTTGGCGTGACATTTCCGGTGCTCCTCGATGATACCCACAAGTATCCCGTGTCGAACGCCTATGGCCTGACCAACGTCCCGACCATCTTCTGGATCGCGCAGGACGCCGAGATTGAAGTTTCCAGTGTCGGGTGGGTGAAGGCCGATTTCGCCGAGATCAATCGCAGGCTGGCCGAGTTCGGGAAAACCGCGCCGGCCGCGGTGTTCCAGCCTGGGGAAGACGTTCGCGACTTTCGCGCCGGTTGAGGCTCGAAGAACTGATCCCGCGGTCGCGGGACGCCTGAAGATATAAGCATTACTGGGGATAGGGAAAACCATCGCAGGTACAACATGGCGCTGGGCTGAAGGTCCTGGCTCTGGTTGGCCTATGGTGCAGGTAGAACCGGACACTTCCTTTCGGCCAATAGCTTCTTCTCCGTTACAATTTACTTAGTCTCAAACAATAAGTGTCCGCGGATTTCTGTGCCGATGCGCTGCTTCGGCCCGGGGGAGATCACTGATCTATGCAAGCAATCGTAAGGAGAGCTGTATTTGCCGGCATGATTGCCGCTGTAAGCCTGGTGGTCTGGGCGGAAGGAGGAGTTGCGCCGGACCCGGCAGCAGCTGCGGCCCAGCACGAGGCCGTCTCAGTGCGTCTGCCCTCCGCTGCGTTCGCCGCCATGGAGACGACTAATCCCGAGCACATTCGCTGGCACGTCCGTTTTCTCTCACATGATCTGCTGGAAGGCCGGGGCACGGGCCAGCGCGGCGGGGACATCGCCGCCGAATATATTGCCACGCAGTTCGCCGAATATGGATTGAAGCCGGCGGGCGAGAACGGATCGTATCTGCAAAAAGTGCCGCTGGTGGGGATCACGACTTTGCCGGACACTCAGTTCTCGCTGGTGCCAAAGCACGGCGCGGCCATGAATCTGTTGCCGCTTGATGAATATGTTGCCTACGATCAAACGCAACAGCCGCAGTCCGATGTAGACGCGGAGATCGTCTATGTGGGCTATGGCATCGAAGCTCCGGAATATAACTGGGACGATTACAAGGGCGCGGACGTTCGCGGCAAGGTGCTGCTGATGCTGGTGAATGAGCCGCCGTCGGATGACCCGAAATTTTTCAAAGGCAAGGCGCTGACCTATTACGGGCGATGGACTTACAAATACGAAGAGGCGGCGCGCAAGGGCGCGGTGGGCGTGATTCTCATTCACAAAGAAGATATGGCGAGCTATCCCTGGGAGGTGGTGCGGAACTCGAACTCGGGTGAGAAATCGTATTTGAAGCTGGAAGGTCCGGCGCTGAAGGTCGCGGGCTGGGTGCAGTTCGATGTGGCGAAGAGGCTGGCGGCAGCCTCGGGGATGGATCTCGACATGATGACGGCGGATGCACGCACGAGTGAGTTTCGTCCGGTGAACCTGGGAGCGAAGTTAAAGGCGCACATGGTGAGCAAGGTGCGGAATTTCGAGTCGAACAACGTGCTGGCGATGCTGCCGGGCTCTAACCGCAATCGGAAAGACGAAGCGGTGATCTACACAGCCCACTACGATCACTTAGGCATTCGCCCGGATATGCCGGGCGACAATATTTACAACGGCGCGGCCGACAATGCCACGGGATGCGGCATTCTACTGGAATTGGCGCGCGCCTTCAGCGTAGCCAAAGAACGTCCGGAACGGTCGATCATTTTTGCATCTGTCACGGCAGAGGAGCAGGGTCTGCTGGGATCGGAATATCTGGGCAAGCATCCACCGATTCCGGCAGGAAAGATTACGCTGGATTTGAATTACGACGATGTGAAGCCGCTGGGGGCGCCGGAGGAAGTCGAAGTTTCGGGCGCGGAGCGGACTAGCTTTTATCCCTGGGTGCAGGCGACGGCGAAAGAATTCCGGCTCACGATACGTTCCGACGTGCGCCCGGAAGCCGGACACTTCTACCGCTCCGATCATTTCAGCCTGGCCCGCGTGGGCATCCCATCGTTCTCCATAAACGAAGGCATGAAGTTCAAAGGTCACGACGAGGCCTGGGGACTGGCGCAGGATAAGGAATACACGGAGAAGCATTATCACCAGCCGAGCGATGAGTACCATCCGGAAATGGACTTTGTCGGCGATGCGGCCATGGCACGTTTCGGCTTTGCCCTGGGCTGGGAGGCGGCAAGTTCCCCGCGGCTCGTGGGGTGGCAGAAGGGCGATGAGTTTGAGGCGACACGAGCCAAGAGCCAGTAGCGTGTACCCGTTGCCGAGTACCGAGAGAAGTTAAGCCTTTTCCACGCGTCGCAACGAACGACGTAATTTTGCCCCGGTAGTAAGAGAACTCACCTTCCGGTAGATGCCAGGAAACTTCCAGCTGAGTGGGTAGGCAGAGGCCTTCCCACTCGCGAAACTCGCTGCAAGTGGCGCACCATGGAGTGGAGAAAGCGCGCTTGCCGAGCAGACGCGGTCGATCGGCACGGCAGGCAAATGGGGCGTACTGCGGACTCCGCGCAATGAAACGAGCTCGCCGCCGGGCAAGCAGAACGCTCGCAGACGTGTGAGCTGGGAGCGGACTCCCTGCATATCGGTTGCCGACATTTGGAGTACTCCACCGGCCCGGCCGCGGCTGTGCCCACAATCACAACGGCTGCCCCGCTTACCTGGAGGGACACGGCGCGCCCGCCGCCTGCCACTGCTTCATTTTCGCAGCGAATTCAGGGTGCGGCATGGGAACGGGCGTTCGACCCTCGCCGGGATTCCATCCCCACAGCACTAACTTATCTTCCGTAAGGTGCTCAACCAGCTGACCGATGTTGCGGCCCCGGTTTTGCTTTGGATCCTTAATTGATTCGCAGAGCTGTGCATCCGTCAGGCCCTGCCAAATCATCGGCATGCTCGGCGGCGGTAGCCGCCCGCCCCGGCGCACCGGGTGGAAGGTGGGTGCCCGCGAGGTTGTGATCCTGATGGCAGGTATTACATTTTTCTGAAGTCGCTCCAAACCCCACCGAGCCGCGCCTCACATTCATCGTGTGCGGATGCCCGTCATCACCCTGCCGCGGATAATCTCCCTGCGAATGGCAGTTCATGCAGCGCGGATGCCGCAACACAGGTACGAGCGCGGTAAAAAGCGCTCCATCGTCGCTGCTCGCGGCGGCGGCTTTGGGCGTCGCCGGCTCAGCCGCGACCACAGGGCGCGAAAACCATAGTGCTCCCGCGAAGCCGCACAACAGGAGACTGCAAAGAACTACGCGCAAGCGCTTCATACTGCCTCCGTCATGCGGATGGGCAACCGCCTGATTCGTTTTCCGGTCGCCGCGTACACCGCATTGGCGATGGCCGGCGCCGCGCACGGAACCCCCGGCTCGCCGATTCCGCCCGGCTTCTGGTTATTCTCGACGATGTAGGTTTCAATCTCCGGACACTCATTCATCCGCATGACCGGAAAGGTATTGAAGTTGGTCTGCTGCAGGCGACCTTTCTCGAAAGTGAGCTCTTGAAAGAGCGCCGCCGAAGCTCCGAAGATTGCGCCGCCTTCGGTTTGCGCCGCGATAATGCCCGGATTCACGTACTGCCCGCAATCGATGGCGCATACCATGCGATGCACGCGAACTCTACCATCTGTGACCGAGACCTCGGCCACATGCGCCGAGTAACTTTCAAAGGCGAAATGTACCGCGATCCCCCGCCCCATCCCTTTCGGCAGAGGTTTGCCCCATCCTGCTTTCTGCGCGGCCAGATCGAGCACGCCAAGGTATCGAGGCTGCTTCTGGAGGAGTGCACGCCTGAACTGGTAGGGATCCTTTCGCGCCAGCGCGGCGAGTTCATCCATGAAACATTCCACCGCGAAGGCAGTGTGCGAGTGTCCGACCGAACGCAACCACTGCACTGGCACATTGATCTCCGCCTGATGCGATTCAACCGCGACATTGGGGATCGCGTAAGGAAGATCGTCGATTCCCTCCACCGACGCCGGATCGTATTCCTTTCCTTTCATCATCGCCGCAAACGGCGTCCCCGCCATGATCGATTGCCCCACCGATCGCGATCGCCAACTCACTGCATCGCCACTTGCATCAATCCCTCCTTCGATGGCGTGCAGGAACGCCGGACGATACCAACCCCCCTGCATATCGTCCTCTCGCGTCCAGATCACTTTGACGGGAGCCCCGGCCACTTTGGCAACATGGACCGCTTCCACGACAAAGTCCGATTGCGGATTCGCCCGCCGTCCGAATCCTCCACCCAGGAAAGTCGTGTGGAGTTGGACTTTCTCGTTGGGCAGTCCCGCGACCTTGGCCGCATTCGCGCGGTCAATCGTCTGGAACTGCGAGCCGGTCCAAACCTCACAAGAGTCCGCGCGCAAATCCACTACGCAGTTCAACGGCTCCATCATCAAATGCGAAAGATAAGGAACTTCGTAGACTGCCTCGATCTTCTTTGCCGCGCCGGCCAGAGCGGTTGCGGCATCTCCCTCTTTGCGCACGCTCGTACCCGTTGTTTTCGCCCGTTCGCGGAAGTCAAGCATCATCTCGCTGGTGTTGAAGTTTTGCATGCTGCCTCCGTCCCACTCGACATGGAGAGCATCTCGCGCCGTCTTCGCCTGCCAGAAAGAATCTGCAATCACCGCAACACCCGCCGGAACCGCGACGATCTTCTTTACACCCGGCATCGAGCGCGCCCGCGAATCGTCAAAGGCCTTCATCTTTGCCCCGAAAATCGGCGGACGCGCAATTACAGCCGTCAAAATACCGGGGATCTTCACATCGATTCCGAAGACCGCGCCACCGTTCAACTTCTCGGGAGTGTCGAGCCGCTTGATCGGTTTGCCGATCAGCTTGAATGTCTTTGGATCTTTCAGCTCTACCTGCGCGGGAGGAGTCAACCTGGCTGCAGCGTCCACGAGTTGCCCATAGGTCAGCTTGCGATCCGACCCCTGGAACACTGCGCCTGATTCCGTCCGACAGGTCGCCGCGTCAATATTCCATTGCTGCGCCGCCGCGGCGACCAGCATCGAGCGCGCCGCTGCGCCAGCCTGCCGGAACTGTTCCAAGCCCGACCATACGCTCGAGCTTCCTCCCGTCATCTGCAAACCGAACGCAGGGTGGTTGTACTTGGGATCAACCGGAGCAGGCTCGAACCCGACTTTGGTCCAATCGGCATCGAGTTCCTCCGCCAACAGCATGGGCAACGACGTGTAGACGCCCTGTCCCATCTCGGAATGATTCACAATCACCGTCACCCGCTCGTCGCTTCCGATGCGAACAAACGCATTCGGCACAAATGCATCCGCGGACGCTTTTGGCGAAGTCGCCGACTTTGCGGCTGCCAGCGTGCTGATCCCGGGAAATTGAAATCCAATCAGCAGGCCACCGCTCGCCCCCACTGAGACTTTCAAGAATTCACGACGCTCCATCCCCTTACTCATCTTTCGACCGATCATCGAGCACTTCCTTTCGCAACCATCTCGGCGGCCCGGTGGATTGCTCTGCGAATGCGGGGATAGGTCCCACAGCGACAAATGTTGCCGGTCATCGCCTCGTCAATATCCTCGTCGGTAGGCTTCGGTTTCTCACGCAGCAGCACCGCCGCGCTCATGAGTTGCCCCGACTGGCAGTAGCCGCATTGCGGGACGTCCTCCTCCAGCCACGCTCGCTGCAACGGATTACTGAGATCCGGTGATAGTCCCTCGATTGTGGTTACCGATTTCCCGCTAGCCCGTGAGACCGGAGCGACACATGAGCGTATCGCTTCTCCGTTGATATGCACCGTGCAGGCGCCGCACTGCGCCATGCCGCATCCATATTTTGTTCCCGTCAACCCAAGCTGTTCGCGGATCACCCACAGCAGCGGGGTCGAAGGATCAACGTCGAGATCGACGCGTTTGCCGTTAACGGAAAAACCAATCATTGCAGCTCTCCTTAATTTTTACTGCCTCAACCCAATAGGAAACGCCGTTACACCGCCGGATTTTACACCTCAGGACGGGAGAGACCGGGGAGCAGCTGCGAATCTTTTTTTCCAAATCCAATCCGCCGCACATCCCACCGTTGGCTGGCCTCCATCAGGCCCGATAACCTCGGTAACTTTAGCCCTTCTGCTACCCATGCTAGCCTCGTTAGTACATGTGTAATCAGTAAGTTCCGGATTTCCGGGTCATCTCGAATGCCTCGATTCCCCATCTTCCGCCTCGGCAAGGAGCCTGAGAAACCGGCGCTGCCGGAGCTGGTTTCGGCCACGCCTGCCATCGCTCTCGAAGGGCTGGCGGTCGGCGTCGACAACCTGCGGCATGACGTGGCCCTGAGCGCGCGCTTCGTCGATGCGGCGCGGGCGCAGATCATGCGCCTGATTGTGCGCCACGGCGAGTTGGAAGGCTTGCTGGCGGCGGAAGCTCCGCAGAAAAGCCTAGGTCCGTCGTGGATGCGAAATGCCGCCGGGGCCGCCCATCACCCCGGCCTGCACAGCCCCGTCGACCCCTCCGATTGGAAGACGCTGCTCGCCGAATTGCATCTCGCGGCCCTGAATCGCGCTAAAAAAGAGGAAAATATTTCCGCCGACCTCCTGGCGCGGTTGGCCGTGACCAAATTTCTGCGCATCGAGATGTCTCAGCAGTTCGCGCAAGTGCTGGAACGATGCCGCGTTCTGCTCAAGAGCTATGAGGGAATACGGCAGGGCAAGGCCGTCGAGTATCGCGAGCGCGTGGCGGCCTTTCAGGTTCGCAAGAAGATCGTTCTCCGCAAAACCGGACAGGAATTATTCGAAACTCTGCGCGCTATCGAAAAGGAAACCCTGGCGCGCACCCGGCGGTCGTTTTTTGGAGAGCCGAAAGGGACGGAACCCGGCAGCGCGGCGCTGCGAAGTCATGGCCTGTTTGTGAATCGCCTGGCTTTTTCCGAGGATGGTCGCGACGATTACCTGTGCGCCGAGCACTATGTCATGCTGGGCAACTGGGACCGCGATCCCGACCGCTATCCCCGCCTGCAAGACGTGGTGTCTGGGTTCCTCCGGTCGCTCTATGGAGAGGAGACCACGACCGAGGCCATCGACTCCTGGCTGTGTGCGCCAGAAAACGCCCGCGCTTTAGTAGGTACGGGCACGCCCGATGATTCGACGCCGGAGGGCTCGGCTCAGCAGGAGAGGCTGGCGAAGTGGGTTCGCCTGCTCGAGGATGAGCAAGTGATGGAGTGCGTGATCGCCTCGTATCATACCGTGCCGTTGCTCAGCGAATACGCACCCCGTATTAATCCGCAGCAATTGAAGAATGCTCTGATCTCGCGTCCAGAATGCGACCGTGTAGAGCGCATGATTCAGGAGCATGGCAAGCTTTCGCCTGCCAGTTTGTATGCAGCCGTGGGCAAAGTGGCTGGCTGCCGCGGCGCCGAGCGCGCCAAAGTCGCCGCACGGTTTCTGCAGGACTTTTCTCAGTATCATCGCGATTTGCGCCGGCTGGAAACTTTGAATGCGGCGCTCGACTCGGTGAACGTGGTAGCCAGCGAAAAGCTGCGCGAGCTTTCCCGGATGAACGGAACGCTCTACGAATTTCTGCTGCCCGATGAGCAACCCCGGCAGCCCGAGGAAGAACGAGTCTTACGCCACGTAGTCCTCAAGGCCGACGTGCGGGATTCCACTCGGCTCACGCGCACGCTGATGGAAAAAGGGCTCAATCCGGCTTCTTACTTCAGCCTGAATTTCTACGATCCGGTAAACAAACTGCTCGGGAAGTATGGCGCGCAAAAAGTTTTTCTGGAAGGCGATGCCATCATCCTCGCCATCCTCGAGCGTGCCGGCGAGCCCGAACTGGCCGTCAGCCGGGCATGCGTGCTGGCCCGCGAGATCATCGAGATTGTGCGCGGCTATAACGAATTGATGCTGCGCTCCGGGATGCCGGAACTCGAACTGGGCGTCGGCATCACTCTGCAGGAATCTTCTCCGCTGTATCTGATGGACGGCGAGCGCCAGATCATGATTTCGGAAGCGCTCAACGAAAGCGATCGCCTTTCTTCCTGCAACAAGCGCGCCCGCAAGGTGATGGAGTCGCAGAGCGGTCCGTTTCATGTTTATGTTTTCCAGGCCTCGGACGAAGGCGCTTCGTCGAATCAGACGAATTCCGAAGAGTCCCTTCTCAGCTACAATCTGGGCGGCATTCGCATGAACCAGGCCGCTTTTCGCAAGCTGGAGCAGGAAATTTCGCTGGTGCCCCTCGCAGTAAAGCTGCCGCCATCGCTTGCGTCGGATAAAGGCGAGTACAACCTCTCCAGCGGCACCGTTCCTGTGGACCGCGACATCTTCCGCAAAATCGTTATCCGCGAAAGCCGCGTGCCTCGAGTGAATGCGGAAGATTTTTCGATTCTAGGTTGGACCGACCACACCTATTACGAAGTTTGCACGGACCCCGCGATCTACGCCGCGCTGGAAAAGAAAAAAGCGGCGAGAGTGTAGTGCTCACAACTACAACTAGCCTCTTCACACCATTCGCCCCGCGGTTTCTCATTTTGTGCAATTGCCTGATTCCGACGGTTACCCCCGAAGATCAGAATCAGGCCGCAAATTGGGGTAGCCGTTGATAACTCGCGCTCGCAGTGATCGAGGGGTTTTGATCGCAAATGTCCGAATGGCCGGACCGAGTTTCTCTTGGCTATCATTGGTAATTAGCCGGGCAAAGCAGCAAGCGCGGCGCTGCCCCTTAACTCCGGCCTTGAGCCTGTCGCTTGCGTGAAGGAGCTGAGGAGGTCAGACAACCATGTTCCTGTTGCCGCCGGTCGCGAGCGTCATCTTTTTCGTCTTCCTTTGGCGAGCAGATCTGCTGCTTCGGCCGCACGCGGTTGGAGGATGCTTCCCGGTTGGAGTGGCCGAACAGCTCCTTGCGCCGGTCTACTCGCTGGCCTGGTTCGCCGCAGGCCCTGCTGAACGTCGGCGTCGGGATCTACCTGGCGATCCCTCTGAAGCCTGCTTGTAAAGCAGGCCGTGCTTAAGCAGGAGTTGTAGAAACTTGGCCATCACACTGCTTTCAGAACCAAGCCCCGCTCTCAGAAATCCGATTTCATCTTTGTCGGCTTAAATGGAATCCAGAAAGTGGCTTCCACGGCAACGGGAGAGCCGTTTTTCGTGGCGGGTTGAAACTGCCACTTGGCTATGGCGGCGCTGGCGAATCGGTCCAGGCGATCGTCGATGCTGCGCAGCACGCGCACCGCGCCTACCGAGCCATCGGCGAGGATGACGGCATGGAGGATGACGGTGCCGGCAACATTTTGCTTCATCAGCTCCAGAGGGTAAGCCGGGTCCACTTTGCTCGTGGCCACCGGCGATGAAAGGTCAGAAGAGGCTGCCTCACCGGAGGGATTGGCAGGAGTTGAATCGGCTTGCAGAGCCGCGAAGTGGATGATCCAGCTGCCTCCGCCGGAGTTCAGGTTTGGCATGTTGAGGCTGAGCGAGTAGATTCTGCGGCCCGCAAAAACCGCGCGTTCAGCTTCGGAAATTTTGGGATCACTCTCGGGAGCCCGCGAAATTCGCGGGGGGCGCGCGTTGGCGATCAGATTCGGATTGACCAGGTTGCGGCTCGAATTTGCCGGCCCGGGATCGCCAGCTACTGATGATGCGATGTACGGCGTCTTGCCGACGTAGAGTCCCGAAGGCACCTTGCTGGTGGTCTTGTCGCCGGCCCCGCTTGCATTCGCAGTGGAAGCGTCGCCCGCGGACCTTCCCGGGGCCCCGGAAGCTCCACGGTG
This sequence comes from Candidatus Sulfotelmatobacter sp., assembly GCA_049519055.1. Lineage (GTDB taxonomy): Bacteria > Acidobacteriota > Terriglobia > Terriglobales > Acidobacteriaceae > Sulfotelmatobacter. The sequence goes on from JBEKRE010000020.1 coordinate 36,926, forward strand.
TCCTTCCGGAGTGGCGGCGAAGTTGCCCCGGCGATTGCCGGCGGCCGGTGCGGGCGGAGCGCCCACCGTCGGATGCATGCTGAGCGCGATCATATTGCCGCCGGCGCGCGAACCTCCGGATGCGCCCACAGAAGGGGGCGGTGCGATCACCCGAGGAGAATGCCCCTCCAGAGCAACGGAACGCCGCGGCATCGTACGCTGTGCATCCAACGAAAGCTGCGGGGCAGGCGCAATCACGATGCCCGGCCCGATATTCAGTTCGTCAAGCCGTCGGTTGGAATCGGGATCGAGGGCGGGCGGCGGCGCGATTACCGCGGATTGCGGAGCTTCCAACTTATTCCGCGGATCGTTCTGAACATCCGGCGGCGGAGCAATGACTGAGTGCTCCATCTCCGGCGCGAGGCGCGAAATCTCAGATGCGGGGACCAGAGGGGCGGGAGCAATCGGCATCCGCGGATGGTCCGACCACGCGACCGTATTGGGCAGAGCAATATCGTGCTGCAACTGAATGTTGGGCGCAGTCACGACGGTCTGCGAATGGTTGTCGGCTTCCGGCGGCACGGAGATGATGGGCTGCGCCGCCAATTCTGGGTCCGCTTTCCGCGCCGGGGCTGGCGTTGGCCGGCGAGTGTCCAGCGGCGGCAAATATTCCGACGGTGTGTAAAAGATGACATCGGCATGGCTGAATGTGGGTTGCACCATGACCTGGGGCTGCAACGCGAGGAGGCGCGACCCTGCCCAGATCAGCGCGAGCGCCAGAATGTGAAAACCGCCAGACTCGAAGAACCGGCCCCAGGGAAGTTTGCGCTCGACGAAAACATCCGGCCAGAAGTCCGCGGGAGAAGACTGCAGACCCGACGGAGTGGCTTCGCGCTGAAACAGGCAGCGAACATTCTGAACGAACCCGCGAGACCAAGCTTCGGGCGTGATCAGCAGGTGCAGTTCTGGCGTCGGTGATTCGGTCCCTCCCAGGGGCCCCAGCGGTTCGCGCATCGTTCTATCTTAGATGCAACCAGGGCGGGATGGGGGATCGCTGCCGGAAATAGTGAGAAGGGCAGCGAACTCGCATTCTTCCGGAAGGTAGTACGATTGATGGGAGTAGGAGAGCTCTTATGAACCGAGCCCGTGCCACACTGGTGGCCTCCGTTTTCTGCCTTGTCGCATTTGCTTCGGTTTCGGCGCAGGACTCTAAGGCGACGGCTCCAAAAACCGAAGAGGCTCCAGCCGCGAGGCAAGCCGTAAAAGGCCATGAGTATTCCGGAATGTACAGCTTCCTGAAGGACGGAGAGTTCGTTCAAATAACAGTGGAAGACGAAGGACGGGTGACGGGATTCCTTTCGCGCTATGGCGAAGGAGAAAGTGACAAGGGGGCATTTCTCGATCAGTACTTTCGCAGTGCCAAGCTCGACGGCACGAATCTAGCTTTCACCACCGAGACCTTGCACGCGGTATGGTTCGATTTCAAGGGGACGGTGGAACACGGCGAGGGCAAGAATCCCGGTGATGAGGGTTATTACGTGTTGCGGGGAACTCTCACCGACAACACCAGTGATGCGCAAAAGAAAATTACGGCGCATTCACAAGATGTCCTGTTCAAGATGTTTCCGGCAGAAGCGTCTCCCGTGCCTGCGGCCAGGAACTAGTTGCGAGTACCTAGTACCGAGTACCGAGAAAAAGCAGCGCGGGGTCGGAGTTTCAAGGGGTGCGCGAGTGCAAGGGTTAGTTCAGAGGTCTATCCAGGTACTGCTACCCGGAACTTGCTACTGGCCCGCGCGAGCGGGGGTGATCAGCAAACGGCCGGCGGGAGATTTCTTCTTGCTGTCGGGCTTTTCCTGGGCGTAGACGAGGTCAAGTCCGCCTTCCGGAGTGGTAGATGCATCGGCCAAAGCCGCTGCCAGCGCACGGAACGAGCGGCTCACGTCCTGATTCTCCTGCAGCACTACCGGGGTTCCGTGATCGATGGCGGGCGAGATCGCCTGATAGGCGTTGGGAATCTTCCACAACACCTTGCAGCGAGTGGAGTGTTCGACGTCTTCGTCGGTGAAGCCCGGAATCTTCTTATAGCGATTGAGCACCAGCCTCATGCGGTTGCGCCCCGCGCCTTCGTCCAGGAAGGCGTGGATGCGGCCCGCACTCCAGAGCGATACCACGTCAGTCTGAGCGATCATGAGCACCGCGTTCGACAGGTCTGAGAGCAGACGCGTGGTGGAATCGAGCCGGCTAGAGGCATCGACCACGACATAGCGATAGTTATTCGCCAGAAGATCGAACAGGCGGGCCAGTTCCGCGGGAGTCGGCACCGACGGGTACGGCTGCTGCGGACCGGCTAGAAGTTGCAAACCGTTTCTCGAAGGAGTCATCAGGCCCTCGAGCAAAGAAGCGTCGAGACGGTGCAGATTTTCCAGCGCATCGGGTACCCCAAAACTGGGCCGCAAGTTCAAGTGGAGTTGCGCGTTGCCGACGGGCGCGAAGTCCACCAGAACGACGTTGCCGTAGGCCTCCTGCAACGCGATTGCGGTGTTAACCGCAGCGGTGGTAGCGCCCGCCCCGCCCTTGGCGCTAATGAAAGTGAAGATGCGCGCTTTGCCCGCGCCTCCGCGAGTGCGAGTGCGATTGGAACTGAAGCGGGTCAGAGCTTCGAGAAGGGCTTCGGACCCAGTGCTGTCGTCCAGATATTCCCCGGCTCCGGCGCGCATGCTGGCCACAATCGTGGCGGGCTGCTGCATGGTGCCATTGGCGAAGATCGCCAGTTGCAGGGTGTTGGCTTGAATGAGCTCGATGGCGCGGATGGCGGATTGTGGATTTTGCGCAGAGATATCGATGACTACAACCTCGGCGCGCAAATCCTGTATCTGGCGGAGGATGGGATCCGTGGGACCGGTGGGAAAGCCGACGTTGCTGAATACGGCACGACCGAGACGAGTAGCCTCTACACGTCGCTGCAGCTCGGATAAGTGCTCACGGTCTTCTGTCAGGAGGGCTACTGCGATCCCATGCATTGTGCGGTTCTCGCTGATTTCTCTCGGTGTTTGCATGTTAGAAAGAGAAGGTACCCTTCGCCAAGTGACCTAGGTAACCAGCTAAGAGTTTGCGTGCACGAAATCGGTGCAGAAATGGAAGAACAGCGATCCGCAACGGAGACGAAAACGGCGAAAGACGCACAGCAGAACTGCTCCCCGACCTAATCCGCACTATTGACCAGCATTCTAAGCCAAGCCCGCGAGATTGAAAAGGACTAAGAAGTACCACAGAACCGAAATTTCGGGCAGCCTCCGCGAAAGCGATCTAGGCGATGTGCACGCCGAGCTCCCTGTCGGGAAAGCTAGCGCACAGCATCACGAGGAATGCCAGTCACGGGTGCGACCGTCCGCTCAGTATCACCGGGATTGTGCAGCGCTGAAATCCGTCGGAAATCGGCAGAACCGTCTTCAGCTTCGGGAAGATATTCGTAGCCCTTTAGACAAACGGCCACACCGATCTTCGTCTCTGCCGACTTGTTTCCTGTGTCAGCAGCCGGCTTCCAGCCCTTATCCGCGGGCTTGGCGATGCGCAAAACCTGGCCCCGGCAACGAACCCGCATATTTTCGCCCAGAGTGATCTCGGATGGCATTCGTAACGTGAGTTCGATCTCCGCGCCTTCGCTGAGCGCCATGTCGGTAAACAGAAACGCCCCCCGCGAGCTAAGATCCTGAGTGAACCCAAGTCCTTGCGCTGCGGTCGAAACGTCACGCAGAGACACTGGCAGATTAAAGGCAAAGCGCTGCCCGATGCGACGTTCAACACCAACCGAGGGAGTAGTCATGGGTCGTGTCCCTTCCTTAGGGAATCGCCGCCGAGAGAACAGTGCAACTGTAGCGCAGTCCGGCGTCTGTGGGAAGTCAAAAATGCGTCATCATTTGGGATGCCGTCAACTCACCCCAGGCCGCCGTCCGGCTGAACGCGCTACCCTGTGAACTCTGACTCTCATGCGCAGTGCAAGAACTGAGTTGATCGAAAATACGAGCAGCATTCAAGTTATAGTTGGTCTAAAGATACGATTGTTGTCATCCAAAGGGAACGTGGCTGAATCAGGGACCCCAATCGAGGGAAGTCCAGCGGAGAGCGCGGTTGCATTGGCTCCGGCGCCAGCATCACGCTGGCAAGTAGCCGGGCGTGCGCTGCGCCATCGTAACTTCCAGCTTTTTTTTGGCGGACAACTCATCTCCCTCATCGGCACGTGGATGCAGAGCGTGGCGCAGTCCTGGTTGGTCTACCGGTTGACAGGCTCGGCGTTGCTGCTGGGGACGGTGGGATTCGCCAGTCAGGTCCCCGTGTTTTTGTTCGCACCGTTGGGCGGAATCACGGCCGATCGATTCAACCGCCGCTACATCGTCATTGGAACTCAAGTCGCGTCGATGCTGCTCGCGCTCATTCTGGCTGCGCTCACTTTGCTGCACAGGGTCCAAGTCTGGCATGTATTTGTACTGGCCGGTTTTCTGGGCGTGGTGAACGCGTTCGACATTCCTGGGCGGCAGTCTTTTCTGGTTGACATGGTGGGTAAGGAAGACTTGATGAATGCCATCGCTCTGAATTCCTCCATGTTCAATGGCGCGCGCGTGATCGGCCCGGCAATCGCAGGCATATTGGTGGCGAAAATTGGCGAAGGCTGGTGCTTCTTCGCCAACGGTATCAGCTATATCGCTGTCATCATCGGTTTGTTGATGATGAGAGTGCAGAGCCCGGCACGGGCGTCGAACGCGTCACCGCTGGAAAACATGATGGAGGGCTTCCGTTTCGTCAACCGTACCGCGCCCATCCGGGCGCTGCTGCTGCTGTTAGGGTTAGTCAGTCTGGTGGGGATGCCCTACGTGGTGTTGATGCCGATTTTCGCTGACAAGATCCTGCACGGCGGAGCGCGAGGTCTCGGGATATTGATGGGCGCTACTGGGGTGGGTGCCCTACTTGGCGCTCTAACCCTTGCGTTCCGTCAAGGGGTGAAAGGCCTGGGACGATGGGTAGCCTGGTGCAGCGCGGGATTTGGGGCGAGTCTTATCATTTTCTCGATTTCTCATAGTTTCTGGATCTCAGTAATCCTGCTCCTGCCGGTGGGTTACACCATCATGCTACAAATGGCCTCCTCGAACACGCTGATTCAGGTAATGGTTCCGGACGCTTTGCGGGGGCGCGTGATGGCCGTGTATTCCATGATGTTTATGGGAATGGCTCCTATTGGTGCGCTTTTGGGAGGCGCGCTGGCCGACCGGCTGGGCGCTCAAGTTACTGTGGCGATTGGGGGCCTGGCATCGGTGGCGGGCGCGTGCTGGTTCGGGCTACAGCTCCCGAAGATTCGTGTGGAGGCTCGGCGGCTGATCGTCGCCCAAGCTCTTGCCGGCGGCGAACCGTCGGAGATGACGGCGCAGGCGGTAGAAGACTAAATGACGAACCTATATGGATTTCGGCTGCTTGCCGGGTGGCACTGCTGTATCCGAAATTTCGTTTGAAAATAGGCCTTTCCGGGCCATCCATCCAAAATTTTCATCGACCGCATTCCTGGAAACCGCCACCCCATCGGCGCGTATATTTCTTGAACATCGGCGGAGACCCATGATATATCCGCCTCTATCTCGTATCTCGCTGGAGTGGTTCGCCGGGTTCGCCGTTTCGATTGGGAAGTAGTGACAGACAATCGCTCAATTGGAGAAAAAGATGAGCTTCCTTCGCAAGGTGATGGTATCGAGTCTTTTCATCGCGATTTTTACTGGAACGATGTTTGCGCAAGGCGGCGCCACCGGTGCGATCGGAGGCGTAGTGCAAGACGCCACGGGAGCTGTAATCGCAAATGCCAAGATCAGCATTAAGAATGAAGCTACGGGCGAAGTGCTACGCCAGTTGAGGAGCGATGCATCCGGCTTGTTCACGGCCACTTTGTTACCGGTGGGCACGTACACGGTGGAAGTGGATGCGACAGGATTTCCCGCTACCAAGTTTCCCGGCGTAGTGGTGCGCATCACGGAAACGATCCGCATGACTGCTGTCCTCAAGGTGAATACCGTCAAGGAGGTGGTAGAGGTTCAGTCTCAGGTGGAGCAGGTGAATACCACCGACGCGACTACCGGCCAATCGCTGGGTTCCCAAACGATTACCGATCTGCCTCTGGCGACGCGAAACTTTCAGCAGTTGCTAACGCTCTCCGCGGGCGCCTCTTCCGATCTGAACAACGCCTCGCAGTTGGGCCGGGGGCAGGTATATATCCACGTGAATGGCGGAAGAGAGGACAACAACAATTATTTGATCGATGGCATCAGCGCATCGGACTATGCCTTTGGCGAGCTGACTTATACTCCACTGCCGAATCCCGACGCGATTCAGGAATTCAAGGTTTCGACGAGCCTCTACGACGCCTCGCAGGGCCGCAATGGTGGCGGCAACATCAACGCTACCCTCAAAGGCGGGACCTCGAAGTTCCACGGCGATCTCTGGGAGTATTTCCGGAATACGGTCCTGGATGCTCACGATTACTTCCTGGGCAAGGTAGTTGTGAAGCAGAATATTTTTGGAGGCGACATTGGCGGCCCGATCGGTCCCGGAGCCAAGCTGGGTTACTTCTACTTCAACCTTCAGGGTACGCGGCAGCGCAGCGGCGATTCGCCGGGCACATACGTGAATGGCAGCATTCCCGTGCTTCCAACCGCGCGCGATCAGACGACGCTCATCAATACTTTCTTCTGCGGCGCGGCCTGCGGAGGACTGACAGCTACTGTGCTTGATCCGGTGGCGTTGAACTTGCTGCAAACGCCGGGCACGCAGTTCGGCCCCGGCGTAGGTGGGGGCTGGCTGCTCCCCAGCGTCGCAGGTACGCCCGGTTTTACCGCATCTGCATCCGGTCCTTCCCTCAACTACGGTCCGATCGTCCTGACCGATCCCGGCAAATTTACGGACAATCAGTTCACGGCGAACTGGGACCGGGAATTCCGCAACGGGAAGGATCGTTTGGCTGAGCGCTTCTTCTGGTCCAATTCCAACACGATTGAACCGTTTGGCGCCGATTCATTTCAAATTCAGGTGGGTCTGCCGTCGACGCCCAACAATTTGAACTTCCCACTGCAAGTCCCGTTGCACGGCCGCTTTGGCAGCATCACGGAAACTCACGTATTCAACAACAGTCTGATCAACGAATTCCGTTTTGGGGTGAACGTGATTGGCGACAAACTGAATAATCAGGCGCCCGTCACCGGGGCACAGCTCGGGATCAACCTTCCCACGGCCGTGGGTCCATTGGGTGATCCCAACATGTACCGCCTGCAGTTTGGAAGCTGGGCGTTCGGGCCCTATCCGACTCAGTTGCAGTATGCCCTGTCGGATAATTTTGTCTGGCTGGACACGGTGAGCTGGACTCACAACAAGCACCAATTCCGCTTTGGCGGAGAGATTGATCGAGTCACGCTCCGGCGCAATCTCCCGGTAGCGGATAACGGCCTCGTGTTCTTTGCCGGTCCTCAGGCCTTCACGGATTTCCAAGGTTTCCTGCAGGGTTCGCCGTTCTTTGGTGAAGCGGGTGGAGGCGCGGGAAATCATGACTATCGCATCCCGGGGGTTGCCTGGTTTGCCCAGGACGACTATCGCGCGACCAAAAACCTGACCTTGAACCTGGGATTTCGCAACGAGTTTCTGGGCGCACCGTACGATGAGCTGTGCCACATCGGCAACACGAATCCCCTGTTGGCGTATGCGACCGGACAGCCCTACATCTATCCCAAGTGTGTGGACAAGTTCAATTTGCCGGGGCTTACGGGAACGCAGCCTCGTTCGGGCCTGAATAATAACTGGGCCTCAGTGTGGGAGCCGCGGATTGGCTTCGCCTATGACGTGGGGGGGCAGCACACCACATCGATTCGAGGCGGATACAGCATTTACAGCGTGCGCGAAGATTTGGGCGCGGTCGATAACCTTTCGTTCTCGGCACCGATCTTTCCGATTGCCATTAACTTCTTGCCGGGACCGTACGGATCACCCAACGGCGGTCTACCTAACCTGTTTCAACCTTGTAATGCGTCGCTTCCGAACTGTTTCTTTACCACAGGCATCCCGGCGCTGGGTCCGGTGACGGCGGCAAACAATGCCAGCTTTGTGCCGACCCCCGCGATACTTCTGGGATTTCCGTTCTCTCCGGCGGGACCGTCGCCATATTGTGCGCTGGCTTTCGGCGCGATTCCTTCTGGCGCCACTGCGCCGGACCAATGCACCCCAGCCTTCACCGGCAACGTGAACAGCTTGATCGGTTTGTCTGTTCCACTGCACTGGGTAGCTGCTACGACACAACAATGGAACCTCACCATCCAACGTCAACTAGGCAACAACTGGTTCCTGGAGCTTGGCTACGTGGGGACCAAAGGAACACGGTTGCGCTCGACCTACGACCCGGATGAGGCCACGCTGGCCACACCGCAGAATCCGGTCACCGTTAGTGGAAAGGGTTGTGTCAATCTGCAGGCTCAAGGTCTGTCGTGCAACATTGTCGATTCGACCGCAGAGAACGCTTCTGCGCGCGCGCCTTATCTGGGGATTGCTCCTGCCAACTTCGAGGAGTTTGCTCCGAATTCAGATTCGCATTACAACGCCTTACAGGCCACCGTGGCCCATCATTTTTCGAAAGGCCTGTATTTCCAGAGCGCCTACACCTATTCCAAGTCGATTGACGACGTATCGACGGCCAGCGTCGCGTTCGATACCCGCTTTAACGACCAGAACAATGCCCGCGATTCCCGCGGATTGTCCGACTTCGACCGCCGGCATCGCTTCGTGACCAGCGGGGTTTACCAACTCCCGTTCTTCGCCAATGCCAACGGCCTGGCCAAGGGTGCTGTAGGAGGATGGGAAGCCAGTGGCGTGCTCATCCTGCAGTCGGGAACGCCCTTCACGATCATCGATCCGGCGGGTGGAAGCGCCTACGCCTTGAGCAGCCCCAATTTGGCGACGGCAACATTCACGCCTGGCTCCACCTGCGCAAATGCTCCCAGTTCCGGCAGCGTCACTTCGCGGCTGGGCAATTGGGTGAAACCCACTGCGTACGCTCCAGACGCCACGTTGCCGATCTACTCCACCACCGGCGTGGTCTCCCAGGGTGACGCCACGGTGTACGGCGACTCACCGCGCAACTGCATCATGGGGCCACCCCAGAAGAACGTGGACCTCACATTGGGCAAGACGTTCAAGCTGGGGGAGCGGCAGAATCTGAGGTTCCGGACCGACTTCTTTAATCTGTTCAATCATCCGTCATTTGCAAACCCGTCGGCACCGGTGGTCTCAGCGGCGGGAGCTTCGGCGCCGATCACATCCGTGGTCGGCACACCCCGGCTGATTCAGTTTTCGCTGAAGTATTCGTTCTAGCGGTTGGTCGGGGTGATTACTCGTACGCTTGCGGCGGCAATCCGGTAATGCGGATACCGCCGTGGCCCTTGTGGCGGATGTTCAGGCCGATGAGCAGTGCGGTGATTTGCTCGAGGACGCGGGCATTCTCCAGTTTTCCGCCATCGATGGCACGCACGCCGGGAATTTTGGCGGCAAGCTTTCGCGCAATCTGACTCGCATCGGGGTCGTCGCTGCAAACCATCACGTCACAATCGAGAGCCTGGTCTCCATTCAGAAGATCAGCGGAAAGATTGTGGAACGCGGCGGCCACGCTCACTCCCTTGGGTACAAGTTCTGCAGCCTGCTGAGCGCATGAGCCTTGCCAGACGCCGAGCGTGCGGGAAGCGCGCCCGCCCACCGAAGCCGCGAGCGCGACGGTCGCGTCGATCAGAATGCTGCCAGGGCGAATCGCAGACTTGAGTTGCTTGAGCAGAGTGGCTTGTCCCTCGAAGGGAACGGTGAGCACCAGAGTATTCGCAGCGGCGCAGGCTGCGGCGTTCTCCATCCCGGAGACGCGAACTTCGTTTCCGGCTCTTGCTTTAATTTTGTCGGCTGCCTCTTGCGCACGCTGCGCGTCGCGCGAGCCGATGATGACGGTTTCTCGGACCCGCGCCCAACGTAACGCTAATCCCATGCCTGCGGGGCCGGTTCCCCCCAGGATCGCGATGGGACGCGGATCAGGCAAATTCCGGCTCCATCATTTGTTCGGTGGTGAACTCTTCCAAGGGCAGCTTGAGCTTGATGCGCGTGTAGGTGGTGTTGCGCTCGGCGGGGACGCGGCCCATTTCCAGAATCAGCGAGTGAAAATCTTCCGGGCTGGTGTATTGTCCGGCCGTGGCTCCGGCTTCGCGTGAGATATTTTCTTCCATCAAGGTGCCACCGTAATCGTTCGCTCCGGCATGCAGACATAGCTGCGAAAGGTCTCGATTCAACTTTACCCACGAAACCTGAATGTTGTTGATGGAGCCGGCCAGCAGCAGGCGCGCGAGCGCATGAACTTTGAGGTGCTCGGCCAGCGTCGGGCCGCTTCGCGCCAGGCCTTGATGAAATAGCAACGTATTCTGATGAACGAATCCGAGCGGAACAAATTCAGTGAAGCCGCGGGTTTCCTCTTGGATGCTGCGCAGCAGGAGCATCTGGCGGACCCAGTGCTCCGGGGTTTCCGTATGTCCGTACATCATGGTCGAAGTGGAACGGATGCCAGCGCGGTGAGCAGTGCGAATGACTTCAATCCACTGTGCGGTGGTGAGCTTGTTGGCCGAAAGAATGTGCCGAATCTCGTCGTCGAGAATTTCGGCAGCCGTGCCGGGAAGCGTACCCAGGCCGTTATCGCGAAGCATCGAAAGATAGTCGGCGAGGGGCATGCCAGTCAGCTCGACGCCATAAACGATTTCCATCGGCGAGAAAGCATGGATGTGCATGTTTGGTACCGCGCCCTTCACCGCCCGCAGAATGTCGCGATAATAAAACGGAGGCAGGCCGTGCGGCAGTCCGCCCTGAATGCAGACTTCGGTGGCGCCAAGTTGCGCGGCCTCGACGGCTTTTTGCGCGACTTGATCCGGGCTTAAGAAATACGTGTCGGATTCGCGCGGCCCGCGGCTGAAGGCGCAGAATTTGCATCCCACAAAACAGATGTTAGTGAAATTGATGTTGCGATTCACGACGTAGGTGACGAGATTGCCACAGAGCTCGGCTCGCAGGAGATTGGCAGCGGTGAGCAGCCCGAGCAGATCGTCCCCTTCGGCATGGGCTAGCGTACAAGCCTCGGCCTGCGAAATGGCATTGCCATTTTGAGTTTCGAGAATTCTTTCCAACGAAGTGCGAACCGCAGGCTTGACCGTGGGCGCGAGGTCGAACCAATCGAGGGAAGGGAAGCATTCCAGTTCAGACCTCGAAAGTGTGCGGGACACCGGTTCCTCCAAATCTGCTGATATTCCAAGTTACTCCCCTCGGCGGCTTTTTGGCGAGGGGCTAGCGGAACAGGTCGGTGCTTGCGGGGCGAAGCAAATCATGAATGCGTCCTCGGGCCGGCTGATAAGGGAATCCGCGAATGATGCAGGCAGGGGTGCGGTTGAGCTTTCCGCACACTAGCGCGGCCGCGGCCGCAAGTTCGTCGGCAACGGCTTCAAGGCTGGCGTGCAAGGTGTAGCCGTGGGGATCGCGCCGTCCGCGATCGTCGCGCAGCACCTTCAGCCCTGCCACGCCGATGCAGAAGTCGACCAGGCCTTCGCGCCAAGGGCGGCCGAAAGAGTCGGTGATGAGAACAGGAATGGCGAGTTTAGTGAGCTGCTTGAGTTCGCGATGAAGTTCTCGGGCGGCGCGATCCGGATCCACGGGCAGAAGCAGCGCGTGACGTCCGCCATCGACATTCGACACGTCGACGCCGCTGTTGGCGCAGATGAAACCTTGATGCGTCTCGGTGATGAGCACGCCGTTCGTGCGCCGGATGACGGCACGGCTCTCGCGTAGGGCAAGCTCGATAACACGGGCATCGAGACTGTATTGCTTGGCCCATGCGACGGATTCGGGGGAAGGTGTGATCGTCGCGAGGTCGACGATGCGGCCCTCGGACTTGGAGACAATTTTGTGTTTGACGACGAGAATGTCGGCGGTCTCGAGTGCCAGGCCGCGGGCTCGCAGCGCTTGCACTAGTTTTTCCGCTAGCGCGTCGCAGGGTCTGACTTCCTCGGCAAACGGAATCGGGATGAGACGGACTTCGTTCGAGGTATGTTTCTTTCCACGCCCCGCTGCCGGCTTCTGGGCGGCGCGACGATCCTTGCTCACAAACCCTCGGTCCCGGTGGCAGGCAGTCCGGTGTCGAGCGGCCAGCCGCGAATCAATTTCTGCGTTCTGGTTTCGCCAGGATGAGCGAGGAGCTGCTGCAAATCAGAGGGATTGTCGACATCCAGCGCAATGCCAGGCAGTTGCAGAACGATACAGGGCTTTCCCCTGGCCTGGGCAGCCGCGAGGTGTGGTTTAAAGCTGTCGTTCCCGAACCGCAAGGGGAACAGATTCGCGGGCCGGCGGAAGGCGGCATTGGTTCCGCGTCCGTCGGCGGCGGGCGCCAGGACAGTGCCTTCGTGGGGAGCGTGAGCGAAGATCTGATCGAGTTCAGTGGCCTGAATCATGGGAATGTCCGCGGGGATGACGAGTGTGCTGTCGATACCGCGCAACACGCACAGATTCGTGGCCATCTCAATCGCGCCGGTTTCACCGGGATCTGCGGGGTCGGGGATGACTTCGAAATCGTATTTTCGCGCGAGTTCGAGCGCGAAGGGATCGCCGGTGACCAGCGCACAAGCCGGGCGACGAGGCCAGGCGGCGAGCGCGGCCACAACATCATGCAGCATCGCTTGCGCCAATTCGGTGCGTGCCGGTTGGTCCAGCACGGCCGCGAGCCGCTGCTTGGCTGTGGATAGATTTTTTACGGGAATGAGGATCACGGCTGTTCAGCAGCACGGGCTGGAGATTTGTCAGAAATTGTGCCGTCAGAAACAGGTTTGTCGGAAAGCAGTCCGCTCACCATCAAAGAGAGAACCGTTCTCGCGAGCGCGGTCTTATCTTCGGGCGTGCGCATGATGGTCTGCGTACACTGCACTCGCGAACCATTTTTACGGAGAGCCTCCGCCGCACGGGCATCGCGTGTATCGCAAATCAGGAGATCGAGAAAATCCTCATAAGCCTTGGCGACTCCCGCGATCGAGCACGGCAGTCCTTGTGCCGCCATCAAAATACCGGCAGGTCCGGCTACCGCTGCGTTTCCCACGATCGGGCTAACGGCGGCCACCTGGCCGCGGGCACGAAGCAACGCATCGCGAACTCCGGGCACGGCGAGGATCGGACCGATGCTGGTGATGGGATTGCTGGGCGCAATGAGAACGGTGTCCGCGGAGACGATGGCTTCGATCACTCCCGGTGCCGGCTCGGCATCGGAAGCTCCCGCAAAACGCACCGAGTTCACGGGATCTTGATACCAGCGCTGCACGAAGTATTCTTCGAAGCTTAGTTCGCCGGAGGGCGTATCCACGCGGGTTTCGACGCGCGAGTCGCTCATCGGCAAGATGCGCGCCTTCACCCCGAGCTTGTTGCAGATCGTCGTCGTGGCTTCGGAAAGCGTCTTGCCTTCGGCCAACAGGCGGGAACGCAGCAAGTGCACGGCGAGATCGCGATCGCCCGTATGAAACCACGTTGGCTCGCCTAGCTGTCCCATGGCTTGCAGGCAAAGAAAAGTATCGCCCTTGACTCCCCAGCCACGCTCCCGGCTGAGCAGGCCGGAGAGTACGTATGTGATGGAATCAATATCGGGCGAAACGTACAGTCCCCACCAGAGCAAATCGTCGCCGGTGTTGACGATCAGGGTGATTTCTTCCGCCGGGATCACCTGGCGCAGGCCGTCGACAAACTTGGCACCTCCCGTGCCGCCGGTCAGCACACAGATCATGCCGCCCTCTTTTCTCCGGCGAGGCCGTCACTGTCGCTTGCAGTCTGAAGTTTGTCGGCCAGCAGTCCAGGTTTCGACATCAGCCCCGGCAGGAACTCGGGATAGACGGGCAAGCGCTGGCGCAACTGAAATCCTTTACTCTCGGTGCGCAGGCGCAGTTGCTCAAGATGCGGCCAGGGCTTCTCGGGATTGATGTAGTCGGGCGTCAGCGGCGAAACTCCTCCCCAGTCGTTGATGCCAGCATTCAACAACTCTTCATAATACGGCGCATTTAGGTTGGGAGGCGCTTGGATATTGACGTTGGGCATTAACAAACGAGTTACTGCCACGGTGCGCAGCATCTCGTGCCGTCCCGGTTCAGGCACATGAGCCATGGGGATCGTAGGCTTGGCGCGAAAATTCTGCACGATCACTTCCTGGATGTGGCCGTAGCGGTCGTTCAGATCGCGAATCGCCAGGACCGTTTCGACGCGGTCTTCGGGAGTTTCGCCGATGCCGATCAGCAGGCCCGTGGTGAAGGGAACCTGCTGCTCTCCGGCCTCTTCGATGGTGCGCAGACGCTTTGCCGGAACTTTGTCGGGTGCGTTATCGTGCGCCGCGCCGGTAGCGAGTAAAGACGGGTTGGTGGTTTCAAGCATCAGGCCCATGCTGGGGGAGACGGCGGCCAGGCGGGCGATCCATTCGGAGCTTAGAAGGCCGGGATTCGGGTGCGGCAGCAGACTGGTCTCGCGCAGCACCAGTTCACACATTGCTGCCAGATAATGCAAAGTGGACTTGTAGCCGAGATGGCGGAGCGTCTCGCGCATCTCGGGAAAAAGCAGTTCCGGCTTATCGCCGAGGCTGAAGAGAGCTTCGGTGCATCCCATCTTTTCGCCGGCTCGGGCGACGGTCAGCACTTCTTCCGGAGTCATGGTGTGTGCTCCGGGGTCCGACGGATCGCGGCGGAACGTGCAGTATCCGCAGTAATCGCGACACAAATTCGTCAGCGGCAGGAAAACCTTCCGGGAGTAGGTGATGAAGCCGGGTTTGAAGTTTTCTTTTGCACTACGGGCGAGGGTGAGAAGCGTAGGCAGATCGTCGTCACTGCAGCGTATGAGCCGCAAAGCGAGTTCGCGCGAGATGGGCGCGCCGGGGGGCAGATCCTGCAATTCCACCGCACACGATAAGAATCGCTCGGGCGCAGCCGTCTTGATTGCGGTTGGAGTCACAATTCTAGGTTCCAGAGCTAGCTGATGCAGTGAATCATACAACAGCGGCCAGTGGTCAGTGATCGGTGGCCAGTGGATCCGATCATTGCTCCCCTTCACTAGTCACTGAGCGCAGCCGTGATAATGTAGGCAGTCGCGGCGGGAAAACTCCAGGTACGACATGAGTCTCAGTGCACTCGAATTTCGCAGAGCGATGGGAGCTTTTGCGACCGGAGTGACCATCATCACCGTCGATCTAGATGGCGTAGTCCACGGCATGACTGCGAACGCTTTCACCTCCCTGTCGCTGAATCCGCCGCTACTGCTCGTTTGCGTGGACCATAGCGCGCGCACTCACTCCCATCTGCACGCCAAGAAGCGCTTTGGGATCAACATCCTGGCCGAAAATCAGCGCTTGATCTCTGAATACTACGCCCAGCCGCCGGGGGTTCAGGTGCAAGCCAAAGAAGAGGCCGGCGCGCGCTTCGACCGTACCGCCCACGGCACGCCCATCTTGCATGGGGCGCTGGCCTATCTGGAATGCAGACTGAGGTCGACCGAGGACGCCGGCGACCACACCATCTTTATCGCCGAAGCCGAGGACGTTGTCGTGCGCTCCGGGGAACCGCTTCTGTTTTTCCGCGGGAAGTACCGCCAAATCGGGGAAGAAGTGGCGGAGTGAAGGTCAATAAGCTCGGCGCCTCTTGAGGGAGCTACCGGGCCTGAGGGACTCGTAGGCATTTCAACCATATTTGGTCGTCGGGCGCATTCGGGCAAGGTCAGATGTCGCAGTGAGGCTGTGGAAAATTCAGTAACGCCACTTTTCTGCCCGGAAAACATCTAATGAGCAGTTATGGTTGCAGGTATTTTACTGGGGGCAAACATTCATGGCGGAAAAAATTGCAAAGAACGAATCGAATTGGAAGCAGCAGCTTACTCCGGAGCAATATCACGTGACGCGTGAGGCGGGAACCGAACCGGCTTTTACTGGCAAGTATTGGAAAACGAAAGATGCGGGGATATATCACTGCGTATGCTGCGGGGAATCGTTGTTCGATTCCTCCACGAAATTCGATTCCGGAACGGGCTGGCCCAGTTTTTTCAAGCCAGCGGACGAGGGAAAGGTCGAGGAGCACAAAGACCGCAGTTACGGAATGGTGCGCACCGAGGCTCGCTGCGCCCGTTGTGGCGCCCATCTGGGGCATGTGTTTGAAGATGGTCCCGCGCCTACCGGACTGCGTTACTGCATGAACTCGGCAGCGCTCGATTTGAAGCCCAAAGCGGGAGAGAAGAAGTAACACGGCAGCGGAGGCGAAAAAAGAGGGCACGCGCGGGCCTGCCCTCTTTACCTGCTGGATATTCTGCCGGGTCTTTATGCGCCAGCGGTTGCCACCAAAGCCTTTGGGGCCTCCGGTGCAGACGGCTTCGGCGCTTCCGCGGTCTTCACCTGAGGCTGGGCCTGATTTTTCTGCTTTTGCTGGCCGCTTCGTACCTCAATACCGCCCTTCAACACGGCGCCATCTTCCACGCTGACCCGCTCGGTGACCACATTGCCGTGCACCACGCCTTCGCTGCGGATGTCCACGCGGTCGCTGCATTCGAGGTTGCCGGTCACTTTGCCCATAACTACAACTTCGCGAGCGGTAATGTCGGCTTGCACGATGCCGTTGCGGCCGATGGTGACGCGATTGTCGGTGAGCGTGATTTTGCCTTCAATCCGACCATCGATATAAAGCGCTTCCGAGCCAGTGATTTCGCCCTTGATCACTAGTGAACGACCAATGGTGGCCTGTTCAATGGGCGCGGTTGTGGTTTTCACCGGGTTGTAAGAGTTGGGGTTGGAGGCTGGCGAATTCGACTTCACGCCATAGGAGTTATCTGAAGACTGGAGCATGCGGCCTTCCTTAATCCCGCGCGGCGCGTCCCTTCGCCAAAATCAGGGCAGGCTCCGGACGCCAATCGATGCGGGCGGTCTTGGATCTTGGGCCTTCGGCTGGTTCGTGTCCCTTTGGCCAATTTGAATATCGCACAGCAGTAAGTCATCCTCCGAGATTACGGAAGAGAGTGTACGAACGCGGCAGAAGTTCCTATTTAGTCGGCTTCCTGCAGAGATTGGCTGAGTTCTTCCCATTCCGCGAGGAATGCGGCGTGTGCGGTTTTATGCCGGTGGAGCTCTTCGGAGTGGCTCTGGCTCTGTTCCGCACTGACGAAATTCTGCAGCGCGGTTTCGCACCGTGCGATCATGGCCTCGGCGCGGCTGATTTCCGCTTCCAGTGCGCGAATGCGGTCTTCCATCTTCTTGCGTTTGATGGGATTCAGGCGCTTTCCCCTAGCGGGCGTGGCCTCGATGGCGGCGTGGTTGCCGTTTTCCGGCGCCCGCCGGGCAGGTTCAACTGCTTTCAATTGCTGTCGAATGGTCTCATCCTGCTTCGCGCTGCCGCCCTGTTTTCGCCATAAATAGTCTTCATAATTACCGGGATAGACTTCGATCTTTCCATCTCCGATCTCGAAGACCCGCGTAGCCAGCTTGTCGATAAAGTAACGGTCGTGCGACACGAAGACCACGGTGCCGGTGTAATCCATGAGTGCTTCCAGCAGGACGTCTTTGGCCCGCAAGTCGAGATGGTTGGTCGGCTCGTCGAGCAACAGAAAATTCGCCGGATGCAGAAGCAGGCGAAGCAGCGCATAGCGGCCACGCTCGCCGCCGGAAAGGACTCCGATCTTCTTGAACACGTCGTCTTCGGAAAACAAGAAACATCCGAGCAGGCTGCGCAGCTCAGTTTGGGTAGACCGCGGCGATGCAGCACCGAGATCGTCGATCATGCGGGCGTCTGGATCGAGTTCTTTGTATTGATCCTGGGCAAAATAGTCAGCCTGCACGTTATGGCCTAGTCGGAATTCTCCCTGCGTCGGCAGTTCCGCGCCCGCGAGCAGCTTGATCAGCGTAGATTTGCCGGCTCCGTTCACGCCGACCAGCGCGATGCGGTCGCCCTTCTCGATCATGAAGTTCACATCACGGAAAACTTCCTTTTCGCCGCTGTTCGCTGTTGCTGAGTTCTTTCCCGGATAAACCTTGGCGATGCCTTCGAACTCGGCGACGATGCGTCCGCTGGGCTTGGGCTGAGGGAACGAAAAATGAATCGTTTTCTCTTCCGGGGGAACCTCGATGCGCTCGATCTTTTCCAGTTCCTTAATGCGGCTCTGCACCTGCTTGGCCTTGGTGGCCTGGTAGCGGAAGCGATTGATGAAGACTTCCAATTGCTCGATGCGGTCGCGTTGATTGCGGTAGGCGGCCTGCAATTGCTCGTTGCGCTGCGTCTTCTGCGTCAGGAACTTGTCGTAGTTTCCGGTATAGAACCAGAAGCGCTTGTTCCAGATCTCCGCGATCTTGTTGACCGTCACATCAAGAAAATAGCGGTCGTGCGAGATGAGCACATAGGCATGCGGATAATTGTGCAGATATTCTTCCAGCCAGTTGCGCGCTTCCAGATCAAGATGGTTGGTGGGCTCGTCCAGCAGAAGCAGATTGGGTTTCTGCAGCAGCAGTTTAGCCAGCGCGAGACGCATCTGCCAGCCGCCGGAGAACTCGTGGGTTTGCCGCTCCCAGTCTTCTTTGCGAAAACCCAGCCCCATCAAAACGCGTCCGACCTCGGCTTCAATCGAGTAGCCATCGCGGGTGCGAAACTCGTGCTCTAGGCTGTGATAGCGGTCGGCGACCTCGGCATATTCCGGACTGGTGTGATCGAGCTCGGAGATGCTGTGCGTGAGCGTTTCCAGTTCCCGCTCCATGGCGTGCAGTTCGGTGAACACCGCCATGCATTCCGCAAATACGGTACGACCGGAAAGCGAGAGCCCATCCTGGGGAAGATAGCCGGCGGTAGTTCCTTTAGCGACGATCAGCGATCCAAAGTCGAGCGTGTCCAGTCCGGCGAGGATCTTCATTAATGTGGATTTGCCGGTGCCGTTCGCGCCGACCAGTCCAACGCGGTCGCGGGGCGTGATCAGCCAGTCGGTGTTTTCAAAAAGGAGTTTGTGGCCGAAACGTTTTCCGGCCCCAGAAAGCTGAATCATGGGCTGGATTCATCGTCTCATAAAAGACGAGTACCGAGTACCAAGTTGCGAGATACGAATCAGGATTGCACGACTGCGCGGTTGTTGCGGCCTTCCGGATAGCGTCCCCAGAGCGCGTTGTGGAATTGAATGCGCTCGAGCGCGCGATCGATCACGGCTTCTGTTTCGCGAGCGTATTTGACCTCGCGACCCTTGGCCAAACGCCGACGTGCTTCTTCCGGGCTGAACCACGTGGGATTTCGAAGAGCTTCGTCGGGCCGCCGCAACTCGTGTATTTCCATCAGGAAAGCCTTGACTACAAATTCCTGCACGCCGGCCGGCTGCCAGAACACGCCCTTGGAATGGATGTAGAGATGGAAGTGGCGAGGCTCGATGGTGCCCAAAGCACCCGCTTCTTCCGCCGCTTCCCGCTCGGCGGCCTGACTGTGCGACAGGCGCGCTTCCGGTGAGCCTTTGGGGAAGGTCCACTTATTGCCGCCGTTGGTGTTCACCAGCAAGAATTCCACTGCCGCACCACGCTTGCGGTAACAGACGGCGGCCACCTGTAGTGGCACCGATTCCGCCATGCGCGGCGAAGCCATAAGACGCCCCTCCAGTCTTCATCCTACATTCAGGACGTTGCAGGAATGTTAATGTGCCACAAGAATTGTGCAGGTAGGGGGTTACTGTAGTTACTGTGCCCGACGCCACCCTCAAGAGCCCGCGCCCGTAAACGGGAATTCCGGCTCCGGCGACATCTTTAGCCAGCGTCTCCTGCCAGGCGCAAAATCAAGCTGGCCACTGCGGCGGGCTGCACCCACTGAGAAACATCTGCGCCGGGCATATCTGTTCGGTTCGGTGGAGTGTCCATGGTTCCGGAGGGAATCACGTTCGCGGTAATGCTCGCGTCTTTGTTTTCCAGCGCGACCGTTCTTATTAGCGATACCAGAGCGGTTTTCGATGCGCTATAAGCTCCAACTTTCGGGCCGGGATCTTCGGCGACACGGCTGCCGATCGCGATGACGCGCCCGCCTCCAGCCTTGCGCATTGGCGGAATCACGGCACGCAGGATGTGAAAAGCGCTGTTCATATTCGCGTCGAACATGCGTTGCCAGGTAAAGAGTCGTCCATTTCGGCGACGGTTTGTCCGCCGGCGAAACCGCCGACTAAATGAGCGAGCACGTCGCGATCCCTGGGCAGCGCGCGATTACGCTGTCTACGGCCTTCTTGGCGGCGTCCCGGCTGGTGAGGGAGGCGGGAAGCGCAACGAAATTGGGATGATCGAAGTCGGACTGCTGAATTCGCGGCGCGAGCCCGACCAGGGTGAAACCCGCATCCAGCAGCGCTTTCCAGACGTGGGTTCCAAGGCCGCCGTCGGCTCCGGTGATCCGAGCGACTTTTTCGAACCGGTTCTAGGCTGCCCAAAAGGAGTTTCAGACGCGAATTCGAGCGATCGAAATCATAGTTTAGACGAGTCTGGCCCTTAGCGTCTCCCGGTCCAATTCGTTTTCCCACCGCGCTAAGACGAGCGTAGCGACGCCGTTGCCGATCATGTTGACCAGCCCGCGAAACATGCTCATGAATCGATCGATGCCGAGAATGAGCGCCATTCCCGCCACCGGAATTGTAGGAATGACCGACAAGTGGCCACCAGCGCGATGAAAGATGCTCCCTGCACCCCGCTCGCTCCTTTTGAGGTGAGCGTGGCCACCGAAAAGATGGTGAGCTGTTGCAGCAGCGTCAGGTGAGTGTTCGTGGCCTGCGCAACGAACAACGCCGCCAGCGTCATGTAAAGACCGCTGCCGTCCGTGTTGAAGGTGTAGCCGGTGGGAACGACCAAGCCTACGAGAGAGCGCGAGCAGCCCAGCTTTTCAAGCTTCTCCATCAAGGTAGGGATGGCGGTTTCCGACGAACTGGTGGCCAAGACGAGAAGGATTTCCTCCTTGATATGCCGCAGAAACTTCAGAATGTTGAATCCCGCTAACCAACAAATTGCGCCCAGCACGATAAGCACGAACAGAATCGACGTCACCCAAAACGTGGCGATCAGCTTCACTAGCGGCCCCAACGCGGCGAGTCCGTACTTGCCGATCGTGAACGCCATGGCGCCAAACGCGCCGATCGGTGCGAAGATCATCAGGATATTCACGACGCGGAAGACCGCGTGGGTGAGTGATTCGAGGATTGCTACGACGGGTTTCGCGCGCGGGCCCGCCGACGATAAGCCAAAGCCAAATAGAATTGAAATAAACACCACTTGCAAGATGTCACCCTTGGCGAAGGCATCCGTCACCGTGGTGGGGATGATGCGCATCAGGAACTCGGTGACGCTTTGCGCCTTGGCCTGCCCGGCATAATCGGCGATAGCTTTCGCATCGAGCGTCGCCGCGTTCACATTGAAGCCGGTGCCCGGATGAACCACGTTGCCCACGATCAGTCCAACCGCCAGTGCGATCGTGGAA
Organism: Candidatus Sulfotelmatobacter sp.; assembly: GCA_049519055.1. GTDB lineage: Bacteria > Acidobacteriota > Terriglobia > Terriglobales > Acidobacteriaceae > Sulfotelmatobacter. The sequence goes on from JBEKRE010000020.1 coordinate 58,453, forward strand.
ACGATTTCAAAATAGAGCAAGGCCTTGCCGCCAACTCGGCCCACCTTCTTCAAATCCTGCATACCTGCGATGCCGGTGACCACGGTGCAGAAGATGAGCACGGTGATGATCATCGTGATCATGCGGATGAAGGCATCGCCCAACGGTTTCATGGCGACCGCTCGGGTTGGGCTCAGATACCCTAGCACGACGGCGATCACCATGGCGATGAGAACCTGCACCCACAGAGAGGCGTAGAACGGCTTACGGCGCAACTGGATGGATTCGGTTTGTGGCGGTTCGATCAGTGTGGACATTGGGTGGCTAGCGAGTCTTCTGTGGCCGGAGCTAGTTTGGCGGAGCCTCCAGGGTCTTCACCAGCCACGGAATAATCACCTGCTTGAAGATCAGAGGATCGGGCCACACGCCGACTTGCCGGCCGAGATGTCCTCCGTGCGGATTAATCCAGGCTTCCTTTGGAACGTCGCCCTTGCTCAGCAGCAGGTATTCGTCATCGATGGGAACCTGCGTGTCGAGAACTCCGGCCAGAATGAGCATGGGCGCCATCGGCTTGCCGAGAAGTCCCTGGTGCACGAGCGACATCTTAGGGAGGTAGTCTCCCATTTCATCCAGCGTGTGCACGCCTTCCAGAATGCTCATCAGCGCCGGAACCTGATCGAATAGATATTCGCGATTGCCCAGCAGCGAATTCATCAAGAAATCTTTCTGGAAAAACTTGTCGACCGGCGGAGACTGCGCACTGCAGCCCCGCAGCCGGGCGCGCTCGACGATTGCCATCTTCGTCGCCCAGTACGCTCCCCAGCTCACGCCGTGCATCGCGATACGGTTCTTGTCGATCTGGGGGCGCGACTGCGCGTAATCAATCACTTTCGATAGCATTCGATCCGCGGTCTCACTCACCTTGATCGGATTCTGTCCCGTCCCCGGCCCGTCGACCGCGAGATAGCCGATTCCAAAAGGAAGGATCGCGCCAAAACTCTCCGTCAAGTCTTCCTTGCGGCTGTCCAATCCATTCACCGCCACGACCAGCGGCACGGGCCCCTTTGCATTTTTCGGCAGCCGCAGGTAGCCAATAATTTCTTGCCCCTCGAAAGGAATGCGCACGACTTCGAGCGGAGGATCCATGAAATGCGCGTGCGCCCGGAACGCTGCGAGAGCTTTTTCATAGGAGCGCTGCTTGCCTGGAGATGCGGGGATGGGCCAGCGTCCGAACGAATAAAGCCTCCAGGCGCGGATGTAATCGGCGTTCGCCTTGCTGGGATCAGATTTCTCCGACTCTCTCGCCTCGTTAAAATAGCGATCGGCCACGCGCATGAATCCGGCGGCCCATTCGTCCTTGTCTGCGGTGTGGATGCTCTCGAAAGCCTCCCTTAGATCGGCGGGATCAAGTCCGATCAGCGGATACTGGCCTACTTCGGCACGGTGGATGGCTTCAGCCTTGATCTCGTCGATGGTGCGCTCGCGGCGTGGCTCGTTTTGTGCAAGAGCGCTGCCGGAAATGAATGCGAGTACCAACAGGAGAGCAACGCAACGAAACTGACTTCTTATTTTCATATCTCGGCCCTTTTTCCTTGGCTTGCTGTTACGCGAGCCGTCTACGAAAAAAAGCCGGACGGAATTGCGTCCGGCCTTGATTCAATCCCGTGACCTGACCACAGTTAGAAGATGAACTTCAATCCGAGTTGCACGGAGCGGCTACCCCCCGAACCGATAATCGGGTTGGCCGCGGCCACGTCCGGTGTAGCGCAAGCGCAACCAAACGGGCGCGCCGAGGGGTCATTCAAGCCGAACCCGTTCTGACCGCCGTAAGGGTTTGCGAAATTCGGATGGTTGAAAATGTTGAAGAATTCGGCACGGAACTGTGCGCGAAGTCGCTCGCCGAAGTGCCAATTCTTAGCCACTGAGAAATCGAAGTTACGGAAGCCGGAGTCGGAGAACATGTTCCGCGACATGTTGCCGAACTGACCGAGCGACGGCGGAATCATGATCGAGCTACCCTGGGCATAGCAGCCGAAGAACGCGAGGGACTCGGTCGCAGCTCCCGGGGAACCTCCGTCCACAGCCAACGCCTGCGCGTTGCAGGCTGCATTGCTGGTGGGATTAGTCGGGGTGTTGCTTCCCGCGAAGTATGGAATCGGATTCGGGCCTGACTTGAAGTCGGAAGGCTTGCCATAGAAGCTCCAACGAATCGGCTCGTTGGCCGGCGGACTCACAGGAAGCGGACCGACGCCGGCGGCGTCTGTTCCCAAATCAATTGGGCCCCAGGGTTGCGAGGTTTCGAGCGTCACAATGGAATTGAGTTCCCAGCCTTCCAGCGACTGCGCAAAGCCGCTGCGGTCAGGAATAGCATAAGTGAGCGAGAGCGTGAAGCGTTGCCGAATGTCGAAGTCGCTGTTTGCGTACTCGCGCGCGACATTGTATGAGTCCTGCGGCAAGCCCGCACCATAGCCAAAGTCCCAGTTGGCGCCCACATCATCGAGCGCGTGGGAGAAGGTATAACCGGCTACCATGCTCAGGCCGTGATAGTTTCGAGAGTTCAACGTGACCTGCAAACCGTTATAGTTCGATCGGTAGACGTTTGCCATGTTGAAGATGTTGCTCAGGTAGGGGAACTTGGTGTTGTAGGGCCCAACCTCGTTGGCGGTGTCATCCTGACAGGCTGGATTCGTGAGCGTCGGATACGGCGCCCCTGCGCCCGCTGCCAAGGCGGCCTGAGTACAAGCGACGATGTTGGCCGCAGGCCAGCCCGAACCGACAGGTGCTTGATTGATATCCCGAATCCCAGTCAGATTCGTTCCATGGTTGCCTACGTAGGCGACTTCTAGAGAAAGGTTCGGCGTAAAAGCGTGCTGCAGATTCAAAGTCCAGTTCCAGATGTAGGGAGTGGTGATATTGCGAGCTACGCTCATGATCGGGCAAGGACTGGCGAAGCAATTGATGGTAGCGCTACCGTACAGCGGTGTGGCGCTGTCCCATTGCGACAGGACGGGAGGAATCGACACGTTGCCCGCTGTGATCGTGCCCCCGGCAGTGTCGCCCGTGGCGTCGATGATGCCGCCCGTGGGCACGTTGGAGAGGCCAAAGGCGTTGTTGAAGGCGAGCATCGCCTCCCAGTTGATGGTTTCATACACTAAGCCGACGCCGCCTCGTAACACCGTGTCCCCTCTTCCGTTCACGTCCCAGGCGAAGCCGAGACGCGGAGCGAAATTGGTGTGATCGGGATTGTAGGGACCGCTGACGCCGTTTGTTCCAGCCTGAATCAATCCGGTGAGCGAATTAGGATCGAAATTGCCTAGAAGGTTGTGGGCTTCCTTGATCACCGAACTAAATTCATAGCGCAGTCCGGCGTTGAGCGTCAGAGTCTTGCTGGCGCGCCAGTCGTCCTGGACGAATAATCCGTAAGCCCAGTTGTGGATCTGGCGCTTGGGATCCCCAACTTGTACAGAGGCCTTGAAGGGATCACCCGCGAAAAAATCTTCCAATGCAGTGGAAGCAGGTAAAGCCACGCCGCCCAGAAACGTGATGCTGCCTCGAGCGTTGCCAAAAGCGCCGCCGTTGACGTCGTTGCGGTGTACTTCGCCGCCGAATTTCAGTGAATGATTTCCCCTGACATAGGAAACGTGATCGATGAACTGGGTGATCGAGTCTGGCCCCTGGAACTTGGGCCACTTGAAACCGCCGAGGCCGGGGACGAAGGCTCCGGCAAAACCGATGCGGGGCAATCCTCCGGTGAGCGGTCCACTCACACCGGTGTCGAGACCGTAAGCGGACGCGGGGGTGTTCAGGTCACCGGGGAGCGTGGGTTGGTAGAGGCGGTTGTAGCCGAAGCGCGCCTCGTTTACCCACTTGGGGTTGGGAGTCCAAATCCAGTTTCCTCCTACAACCTGCGCGCGGGTGTGGATGTCGGACAGCCATTTCTGTTGCAACTCGGGAAAATCCTCAACCGTTCCTGAGTTATTGCCGAAGAAGTACATGCCGCTGACGCTGCTGCGCGGATTGATGTTGTAGTCCACTTTGCCAATCACGTTGTCGACGCCAACATTGTTGGGGAATCCCTGAACGATGCTGCTTGATTGCGTATTGTTGATAGGAAATCCAGTTCCGTTGCAGGTCACAGTTCCGCCCGAGACCGTACAGCCCGAGATCAACTGGCTAGCATGGCTGATCGGGACGCCGTTGGCCACGAGATCCGCAATCGCATTCGGTATGCTGTTCGCGCAGTCGCCGGAGACGGAGGTGCAGGTCGGTGTAGAGGGTGTCGGTAAACCGACCGTTGTCGGGGTGGTCACGCTGTACGAGTTTCCGACGTTGTAGCGTTGCCCCTCGTACGCGCCGAAGAAGAAAACTTTGTCCTGGATAATTGCGCCACCCGCACTGCCGCCAAACTGTTCCAAAGTTCGGGGAGTTTTCGCCGCCGCAGCAACGTTGAAGTAGTTGCGCGCGTCCATTACTCCGTCGCGGCCGAACGCAAAGGCCGTGCCGTGCAGAGAGTTTGTTCCTGACTTCACACCGACATTGATGACCGCACCCGGCTTCCATCCGTATTCGGCCGGAGGATTTTCCTGAACGTTGAATTCCTGGATCGCGTCGATGGGAAGAATCGTTGCGGAATCACCCGCGATGCCGGCGCCATTGATGATGCCTTGACCCGAAAAGGGCTCGCTGTTGAACAGGCCCTCAACGAAGTACGCGTTGTCTTCCGCGCGCAAGCCGTCGGTGCTCGTGGTCGAAAATCCGCCGCCGGGATAACGCATCACACCGGGGCGAAGTTGCAACAAGTTCTCGTAGTTGCGGCCATTCAGCGGCAGGTCATTGATTTCCTTGTTGCTCAGCGTTCCGCCGAGAGTCGCGGAGGTGGTATTCACTAGCGGCACTTCTTCCTGGACCACCACGGTCTCCGAAACTTGCCCGGGTTGCAGAGTGAAATCCGCACGGACGTCAGTGGCGACTTCGATGGCGATGTTCGGTCGCTCGATGGCCTTGAAGCCCTTGGCCTGCACGCGAATCCTGTAAGTGCCCGGCGTGAGATCGGCCGCAGCGTAGGCCCCGGCTTGGTCGGTAGTGAGCGCCCGCGAAGTGCCGCGCTCGACATCGGTGATGACCACGGTTGCGCCAGGAACCGTGGCGCCGCTCTGATCCGAAACACTGCCCAGGATGCGGCCGGTGGTGGATTGAGCCAGAGCGGACAAACACAAAGCCAAAATCGTCAATAAGACGGGAGATATGCGGCTGGCTACATTGGCAATCTGACCCGCGGACATGGCGGTGCATCGGAAAGTCATCGGGGCCTCCGTATTTCTGGTCCGACAGCCATACCATCGGTGCGGGAATGAAGTCAAGGAAATTCGGGCGTGGCATCGTCCGAATGGATACTGACGATCACCTGGTGTGCGGCATGCAACACGCTTCGAAGTCTTTGAGAAGGGAGGCACAACTCGAAAATGTTGCCTTCTACCGTGCCCGATGGTATGGTTGACGGTCATACCACCATACCTGAGTACCGCAAATGCTCACTGTGCGATGGAAGACCGCTGAAACGCTGCCGCAGTCATTGGACCTGCGGTATAGTAGCCGGACCGCCAGTTACCCCCGACTGGCCCGTGCGGGAGTGAATCCTGTGTACAAGGTAGTTCGAACCTCGCGACTGTACGAGCAGATTGTGCAGCAAATCGAAGAGTCCGTTCTCAACGGGACCCTGAAGCCTGGTGACCAGCTTCCTGCCGAACGAGAGTTGGCGCAGCGTCTTGGAGTCAGCCGGACTGCGGTACGTGAGGCAGTGAAGACACTTCGCGAAAAAGGTCTGGTCGAAGCCTACTCCGGCCGCGGAACATTTATCACCGATGGAACATCGCAGGCAGCGCGGCAATCTTTCGACCTCATGGTGAAGATCGGGCAGCAGGAAGGTTCGCCGCATCTCGCAGAGCTCCGGTTGATTCTTGAGCCCGGCATCGCCGCCCTGGCCGCGGTGCGCGCCAAGGAAGAAGATATCGTGGCCATGCGCGAGGCCGTCGCGGTCATGGATGGTGCGCAAAAAGATCCGGAAGCTTACATCGAAGCCGATCTGGATTTTCATCTGGCGCTGGCCGAGGCGGTCGCGAATCCGCTCATACTTTCTCTGATCGACTCGATCGTCGGATTGCTGCGTGAACAGCGCATAAGAATCTTTAACGTGGAAGGCGGACCGCAGCGGGGACAGATTCATCACAAGCGTATTCTGGAGGCGGTCGAGCGTCGCGATCCTGAGATGGCGCGAGGTGCGATGCGCTCGCATCTTGAGCAGGTACGCGAAGACTCCAAGGCTCCCACCGGTGTTCCGTCTGCTTCATCACTTAGGAAACACACGCCGGCAGGTTCGAAAACCACTTCGCAGAGTTAGGATCTGAATCGGATAACAGCTGGATTAGACTTCGGGGGTTCGGGACGGATGGCGAAACTCGGGTTCATCGGTCTGGGAGTGATGGGCAGCCAGATGGTCAACCGGTTGCTCAGCAAGGGTCACACCGTGACCGGATACAACCGCACGCGCGCTAAGGCGCAGTGGCTGGTTGAAAAAGGGATGAAGTGGGCCGACTCGCCACGTGAGGTCGCCAGCTCTTCCGATTTTATTTTTGCGATGGTGACCAACTCCGCTGCCATCCAAGCCGTCACCGAAGGTTCCGACGGACTTCTAGCGGGGCTGAGCGCGGGCAAGATTTTCATCGACATGAGCACTGTGAGTCCCAGCGTGAGCCGCGCATTGGCTGTAAAAGTGCGCGAAAAAGGCGCCGACATGGTGGACTCGCCCGTCTCCGGCAGCGTGATTACGCTGCAGGAGGGAAAGCTCTCAGTAATGGTCGGTGGACGCCGCGAAACGTTTGAGAAAGTTAGACCTCTACTGCTCGATATCGGGCCCAAGGTGACTCACGTTGGCGACAACGGATTGGCGCTCTCCATGAAGATCGCCATCAATTTGAGTCTTGCGGTGCAGATGCTTGCGTTCTCTGAAGGCGTGTTACTGGCGGAGAAAAGCGGTATCGCCCGGGAAACGGCAGTCGACGTTCTTACCCATAGTGCTGTGGCGTCACCCATGATTCAGTACCGCGGCCCGTTTGTTCTGCACCAGCCGGAGGAAGCCTGGTTCGACGTCAACATGATGCAGAAGGATATGGTCCTCGCGATGGACCTGGGGCGCCAGCTCGATGTGCCCCTTCCGTCAACCGCGGTCAGCAATGAGATTCTGACGGCGGCGCGCGGGATGGGTTGGACGAAATACGATTTCGCCTGCATGTTCGATGTTCTGGCTGCGATGTCGGGAGTGACCACACCGGTCACGAAAGGAGGTAAGAAAATATGACAACCGCTACCTCCAAGGCCGAAGCCTCTCGCGACCCTTCCGAGGCAAAGGAAAAGTGGCTCCACGCCTATCGCCAGATGGTGAGCATTCGCTTGTTCGAAGAGCAGGTGAATGAGGTTTACACACGCGCGCTGATGCCGGGACTCGCGCACCTGTACAGCGGCGAAGAAGCCGTGGCTGTAGGAATTTGCGAGGCTTTGCGCATCGACGATTACATCACCAGCACCCACCGCGGCCACGGGCACTGCCTAGCCAAGGGCGCGTCACCAGATCGAATGTTCGCCGAGCTGTTGGGCAAAGAAGCGGGGTATTGTCGAGGCAAAGGCGGGTCGATGCACATCGCCGATCCTGCGACTGGAAATCTCGGGGCCAACGCAATTGTCGGCGGCAGTGTGGGCATCGCTACGGGCGCGGCTTTTGCCGCTAAGCATCTCGGCACGGATCGCGTCGCGGTCTGCTTCTTCGGAGAAGGCGCGCTCGGCCAGGGATCGCTCTACGAAGTGATGAACCTGGCGCAGTTGTGGAAGCTGCCTGTCGTCTACATTTGTGAGAACAATCTGTACAACGAATACACGCACTATAGCGAAACGACGGCTGGTACCATTCTTGGCCGTGCCGCCGCATTCGGTATTGAGACCGCGAGCGTTGACGGTCAAGATGTGCGCGCTGTCAACGAAGTTGCAACCCGCCTGGTTAGCCGCGCCCGCGCTGGAGGCGGACCTGCGTTCCTGCAATGCGATACCTACCGTTACAGCGGACATCACGTCGGCGATATCAATCGCGAATACTACCGCTCCAAGCAGGAGGAACAGCTCTGGAAGATCGAGCGTGATCCCATTCTCGTGTTGGCAAAGTGGTTGATCGACCAAGGGCATGCGGACGCTGCGTCCCTTGATCGAATTACGTCCGAAGTTCGCGCTGTCATGGAGGCGGCGGTGAAGTTCGCGATTGCTGCGCCCTATCCCAACGTGGATGAGGTGGGGAAGCACGTCTATGCCTGAACGCGAACTCACATTTGCGCAGGCGGTACGCGAGGCGCTGGCCGAGGAGATGCGCCGCGACTCGCGCGTTTGCATCATTGGCGAAGACGTTGCTGAGGCGGGGACTCCCTTCAAAGTTCTGTCCGGACTAGTGGAAGAGTTCGGCGCGAAGCGCGTGGTGGATACACCGATCTCCGAAGCCGGTTTCACGGGAGTGGCGGTCGGCGCGGCGATGACCGGCATGCGTCCTGTCGTTGACATCATGTTTGGCGATTTCATCACCCTCACCATGGATCAGATGGTGAACCAGGCGGCGAAAGCTCACTACATGTCGGGCGGCCACTGGAAGGTTCCCATGGTGATGCGCACCACCCTGGGAGCAACGCGGCGCTCCGCCGCGCAGCACTCGCAGTCTCTGCACGCGTGGTTCAGCCACGTGCCGGGTCTCAAAGTGGTTCTTCCCTCTTCGCCCTATGACGCGAAAGGACTTCTGAAGGCGGCAATTCGCGACGAGAACCCGGTGGTCTTCTTTGAAGACAAAATGATGTACAAGTTGAAAGGCCCCGTCCCGGAAGACGATTACACGATTCCTCTGGGCGTCGCCGATGTAAAGCGCGCCGGCGACGATATCACCCTGGTTGCGACCAGCAGCATGGTGCAAGTCGCACTGGGAGCGGCGATTCTGCTGGAAAAGGAAGGCATCAGCGCGGAAGTGGTCGATCCGCGGACTACGTGGCCGCTCGATGAAAGGACCTTGATCGACTCGGCCAAGAAGACCTCACGAGTGATTGTTCTGGACGAAGGCTACGGTCGCTACGGTGTGACTGCAGAGCTTGCGGCAGTCATCGCTGAAGGCGCATTCTACGATCTGGATGCGCCGGTGAAGCGAATGGGTGCGATGCATGTTCCCATCCCGTTTTCACCGCCGTTGGAGGATGCGACCGTGCCGACGGAACAGAACGTATTTGATGCGGCGAAGTCGATGTGTAAGCCGTCGTGAAATCGAGAAGCGTGTAAGGTCCAAGCAAGGAACTAGTCGTTAGAAGCCTGAGCGAAAGGCTAAAAGCCAAGAGCTAAAGGCTGGAGGTTCTTATGGTGCTAAAAACTCACGGAACCATGGCAGTCGACTGGGAAAACCGAATCGACTTTGACCGCCTGCGCCGGGAACGCCTGGCCAAGGCCAAGGCTCTGCTGGCCCAGTCTGAGATGGGCGCGCTGCTTTGTTTCGACATGAATAATGTGCGCTACCTGACAGCTACTCATATCGGCACATGGGCGCAGGACAAGGCCAACCGCTTCACACTGTTGCCGCAGAACGACGAACCCATCCTGTGGGACTTTGGCTCCGCCGCCAAGCATCATCAATTGAATTGTCCATGGCTCGGCGAACGCTCGCGCCCGGGAATCTCCATGCTGCGTGGTGCCATGACTCCAGAGATGGGACGCGCCGAAGATGTGGCGAAAAAAATTCGCATCGAACTCGAAATGCGCGGACTCCACAAAGAACCCGTCGGCATCGACATCATCGAATTGCCGGTTCTTTTCGCTTTGCAGCGCGAAGGGATCAAGGTGGTCGATGGCCAGCAGTTGATGTCGAATGCGCGCGTGATCAAAACGCAAGATGAGATCTCGCTGCTCAACACCTCCGCGATGATGGTCGACGCTGCCTACGACGAACTTTACCGCGCCATGAAGCCCGGCCTGCGCGAGAACGAAGCCGTCGGCCTGGTGAGCAAGGTTCTCTACGATCTGGGTTCGGAATACGTGGAAGCGGTGAATGCAATTTCCGGCGAGCGCTGCAACCCGCATCCCCATGTGTTTTCGGATCGCGTGTTGCGGCCGGGCGACCCTGTCTACTACGATATTCTGCATTCCTACATGGGATATCGTACCTGCTACTACCGCTGCTTCACCGTTGGCTACGCTTCGCATGCGATGGTTGATGCGTACAAGCGCTGCCGCGAGTATCTCGACGCGGCCATCGAACTGGTGCGTCCGGGACGCACCACTGCGGAGATTGCCGCAGTGTGGCCCAAAGCGCAGGAATTCGGTTTCCCCGATGAAGAAGCCTGCTTCGCGTTGCAATACGGCCACGGCATCGGCCTTGCTATCTGGGAGAAGCCGGTGATCAGCCGACTGGTTTCGTTCGAGCATCCGGTCACGGTTGAACCCGGCATGGTGTTTGCGCTGGAAACTTTCTGGCCCTCGACCGATGGCTGGAGCGCCGCGCGCATTGAAGAAGAAATCGTGGTCACGCCGACGGGACACGAAGTGATCACGCGCTTTCCCGCGGAAGAGCTTCTGGTGGCGGGCGCACATTACTTCACCGTGAATGGACCACTGCCCACCACTCGTGAAACTGAAGCTCCGCCCGGCGCTCGTGTGCTGGATATGATCGAGGCCAGCGCGAAAACTGAGCGGGTAGGAGTTTCGGACTGAAGGCCATCGTGCAAGCCTTCCCCAAATAAACACTATGGCCTTTAGCGTGGTGATGCCCGCTCTCGAAATGGCGCAGGAAACCGGCAAGCTCATCGCTTGGCGGAAGCAGGAAGGCGAGCGCGTTGCCAAAGGTGAGCCGCTGCTCGAAATCGAAACTGACAAAGCTGTGCTGGAGATCGAGGCTCCCGCTGACGGCATCCTCGCCGGAATTACCGGGCTGGTCGGAACCGATATTCAAGTCGGAAAGACGATCGCTTGGATCGTGGCTCCGGGCGAAAAGCTTCCCACAGAAAATGAATCTGCAACGGCCGTGTCCGCGGGGCGAGACGGTTTACAGTCAAAAGCCGAATCGCACGGCACGCGGCCAGCAGCAGCTCCCAAGTCTTCCTCGGTACAGAGCGCGAGGATATCCCCGAAAGCCCGCCGTCTCGCCAAAGAACTGGGTGTCGATATTGCTGTCGTGCGCGGCACTGGGCCTGGAGGTGAGATTCTCGCGGCGGAGGTGCAAGCTGCGGCCGTGCAACTTGCAACTCAGGCGGAGCGCGCAGGGAAATCAGCCAACCTCGAAGTTCCCAGCACTCTCGGCCGCCTGATGGCTGAGCGTACCACGAAGAGTTGGACAACGGTTCCACACTTCTTCGTGACCCGCGAAATCGATGCGACGGCGCTTCATGAATATCGGGGGAAGATTGTTGCCGAGATCGAGAGAACCCACAAGGTCCGCATTACTCACACGGATCTGCTGGTCGCGCTGGTGGCGAGGGTGCTGCTCAAACATCCGCGCTTGAATTCGAGCTGGACCCCGGAAGGAATTCTTCTTCACGATCATGTGAATATGGGCGTGGCCGTCGCGGTGAACGACGGCGTGGTCGCCGCAGTCATCCGGAACGCGCACGCGGCTGCTCTGGAGGAGATCGCCACGCAGCGCCGCGACGTGGCCGAGCGCGCGTGGGCGGGGAAGCTCCGTCCGACCGACATTGCCGACGCCACCTTCACCATCAGCAACCTCGGCATGTATCACGTGGACCAGTTCACCGCGATCATCACTCCGCCGCAAGCGGCAATTCTCGCTGTAGGTCGCATCGCCGATCGAGTGGTCGCTGTGGAAGGCAAACCCGCCGTTCGTCCGATGATAACGTTGACTCTTTCCTGCGATCACCGCGCTAGCGATGGCGCCCGCGCAGCGATGTTTCTGAACGATTTGGCGGAAGCAGTCCGCGACCCGTCGAAGTGGTTTGGATAAGCCAATTTCTACAGTCTGGGCAGTAGAAATCCGGTTTCTGTCCGGTGCCGCTGATATTGGTCTCCAAACGTCGCGATCATCACTGCCTCTTCCCGCTTCGCTTTCAGAGTATGGCCAACGGACCAGATCAATATCGCCAGCAATCCTCGCCACTCGCCGATCACGACCGCCGTTCCAATGACGGCCAGCAACAGCCCGGCATAGATCGGATGGCGCACATGGGCATACGGTCCGGAGCGAATCAATTGGTGATCGGTCTTTACGCTAACCTCGGCGCTCCAATTCCCGCCCAGGCTCCAGCGTGCCCAAATGGCGAGCGCAGTTCCGGCATAGGTTAAAGCTAGCCCCGCAGCTTCCAGCCCAGGGTCGGGCACCAGCAATCGCTCGCCCAAGCGGCCAAACCGCAGGTCCTTGGAAAACAACAACGCAAATGAGGCCGCCACGAGGAAGATCGTGTAAAGGCGGGCTGCAACCGGCTCTGTCGCTCGCGTTCTCTTGACACGAAGAGCGCTCACACCCCAGTAAAGCCCTACTACGTACCAAGGGACCATTTCGATTTGCCACAAGACTGTATTTTCCATCCGTCCACCTCCTGCAAGATTGCGGGCTATTGTCTTCGGTTCTTATGCCGTCTCTGCGTTCCTTCCAGGCGTTTGATCCAAGCGATTTCCGAACGAATTCGCTCTCGTAAGAATCCAATTGCTTCTGCGCCATACGTCCCCACTTCCAAATTCGTTTTCAAAGCGGTCAACCGTTCCTCCCTTTCGCGAAGGTAAGCCTCCCGCTTTTCCAGAATCTGTTCCCGTGCCTCCGTGTCCAGAAGCTCAAACATGCCGACCCGTGTACTGAAAGCCGCTTCGGCGCGGACATCGTCGCCCTTAAATTCCGCCAGCCTGCGGATAAGCTCGTGCCGCCCCTTTGCCGTCAGCTCATACTGCTGGCGGGTCTGGCCGCGCTCCCCTGGGACCGTCTTTTTAGTCACCCAGCCCGCCGTAGTGAATCGGCGCAGCAGCGGGTAGACGAGATTGTTGTGCATGTCTCCATGACCGAGCATGAATCCGGCCTCCCGCTTTAGCTGGTATCCGTGCTTGGAACCACCAGTGAGCAAGCCAAGTATGATTAAGTCATTCATGACAGTGTCAATATTGATCTATAAAACCCGTTTCTGTCAATCGGTTTTCGTAGGTCCGGCGAGAGTGGCTGGGCTTCAGAACAATGACCCACGCTTGAGCAGAGCGAACCACAAGCGGTATCCTGTGGTCAGTTCAAGCGCAGTTTCACCCCCGCCGGACCAGCCAGTGAAAGCCGCCCTCCTACGAACCGCGAAACAATCTCTTCGGATCGAAGAGATTCCGAAGCCTCAGCCGACTGTGGGTAATGTTCTCCTTCGCGTTCGCGCCTGCGGTGTGTGCCGTACGGACCTCCACATCGTCGAAGGAGACTTGCCCTCCCGGAAAGAGGCTCTCATCCCCGGTCACCAAGTCGTGGGAGAGATTGTCGATGGAGCGACCGCCGAATTGCCCCTGGGCACACGCGTGGGTGTTTCCTGGATGGGCGGCGTAGACGGCGATTGTCCCTATTGCCGTCGGGGACTGGAAAATCTCTGCGACTCGCCGGTTTTTACCGGATACACCGTCGATGGCGGTTATGCGGAGTACGCCACGGCGCGCTGCGACTTTGTATATAAGCTTCCCCCGGAACTCGATGACCTGCACGCCGCGCCCCTGCTGTGCGCGGGCATCATTGGCTTTCGCAGCCTGCGCGTCGCGGGTGTCGAGCCCGGCGAGCGCGTTGGATTATTCGGCTTTGGCTCGTCTGCGCACCTGGTAATCGCCGTCCTGCACTCGTGGAACTGCGAGGTGTATGTCTTGACGCGAAGTGCTTCGCATCGCAAGTTGGCGGAATCTTTAGGCGCCAAGTGGGTAGGCACTGAAACGGACAAGCCGCCCGCTGAACTGGACCGCGCGGTAACCTTCGCGCCCAGCGGAGACGTGGTGATCGCTGCCCTCGCCAGCTTGCGCAAAGGTGGCGTGGTTGCGATCAACGCAATACATCTCGACCGGATGCCTGAGTTCGATTACGACCGCTTGCTTTGGGGTGAGCGGCAAATCCGCAGCGTGGCCAACATGACGCGGTCCGATGCTCGCGACTTTCTCAAAATCGCCGCCGACATCAAACTGCAGCCCAAGGTGACGGTGTTCTCCCTGGGCCAAGGCAACGAAGCGCTGGCCGCCGTCAAGAATGATGCGATCGACGGAGCTGCGGTCATCGTTCCCTAGCCGTCCGAAGGCGGGCGTCTCACGGAAACGCATTATTAAAGAAAGGTAGACGGAAATTGGTCGGGGCGCGCGGATTTGAACCGCGGACCCCCTGCGCCCAAGGCAGGTGCGCTACCAGGCTGCGCTACGCCCCGACATGATTAGCAAGATTGATTCTAAAGCACTTTCCAACTTTGGTGCCACTCCGATTCATGATTTCCGGCCTCGACCGTGCACAAACCGTGCACTTATCCGCTCACTGCACCACGACCGTGCACATTTCCTCCCCATTCGCCGAGGTCATTTCGCTGGCCCGGCGGTCGAGCTTTTCCAGAGCTTCGCGCTTCATCTGCAATTTCATCTGCGAATACTTTTTGAAGACTTGCGCGTCTCCCCGGCGAAGCATTTGAGTCACCCATTTATCGACTACGCCTCCGGCACTCAGCCGCGTGGCATAAGTGGATCGAAGGTCGTAGATTCGGAAGTAGGGAACCTTGGCCCGCCGAAAAGTCTTGTGCCAAACCGTCTTGAACGTGGTCTGGTGCCCGCTCCGATTCAGATCGCTCGGAAACAAGAACGGACTATCCCCCGCGATGGTCATCTGGCGACGAAAGGCTTCGATGGCCAGCGGAGTAAGAGGAACTTCGGCGGTGCCGTTCGGAGTCTTCGAATCCGGAATCCAGACCGTCGCGTTCGTGAGATCGAGTTGCTCTTTTTTCATCGGCATCAGTTCCTTGTAAACGCGCAATCCCGTCTCGGTAATGATCCTGACGATGTTGCGCAAATATTCCGGAGCGTGAGCTTCGATCGTCCGCTGCTCCGACCAGGCCACGTAGTGCGGTCGGAACAGGCCTTTCACCCTGACCGGAAACTCCACTCCAGCGCACGGATTGGCCGGGAGCAGCTTTTTCCGGACAGCAACGTTCAACATCCGACGGAGCACCCGGAATTCCTGGTGCACCGTGCTCGACTTCAGGATTCCCTTTTCCCGGTAACCCTGAGCCAGTTTTATCCGAACCCGCTGCCGAAGACGCCGCCGAAGGTAGTCTTCGATGGCGTCGGCTGTGATCTCCACCAGTTTTCTTGCCGAGAAGGCAGCCTTCAGATGGTTGGCGCAGCGCAGGTTCGCTTCGTGAGTCTTCGCGGCCCTTATGGGAGGTTTCGAATAGTTCTCGAGAAAAGAATCCACCCATTCTTCAAAGCCGAGAGCCTCGCCTTTTCGCAGTACTTCTAAGAGATTGCCGTCCCTGGCCTGAAGCCGTTCCCGCAGCTTGCGGTTGGCTTCCTGCCAGTCCTCAGTGCCGGCGGATTCTCTGCAGCGTTTCCCGTTTCGATCGCGGTAGCGGATCCAGAGAACCTTTCCGTCATTGCGGGCATAGACAATCCCGTCCTGCTTTTGTGGTTTAGACATTCACCATCTCCTGTCGAAAGGAAGCGCGAAACGGCTCGAGATCCGATTTAAGAAACCGGATGTTTCGACCCATGACGCGGAGATGGGGAATCTGCTTTCGTTCTACCCAAAGATACACAGTCTGCGGACTCACTCCAAGAAATTTCGCGGCCTCTTTCACGCTCATCGGAGGCTCGATGTTCTGCTCCGACACTTGGGGCCGATGGGGGCTGGGGACGATGGAAAGTTGCGAGTTTTGGCTGGCTGCCATGGTTCTACTCCTAGTGCATGGGCAGATGAGCTTGCTCGATGCGTTGTACATCGAGGTGATTTTTCGAGCAAAGCCGAGCCAGAACCATCACCACGATCCTCAAAGACTGGCGGAAACAAACCCGACTTGACCGAAATCTGGTTCGGGGTTAGGTTCCTGCTGCTCAGGATGGAGGCTCCGTCATGCGCCGAGGAGTTACATGTGTTTGCATCGCCCGAACAAGTCGGTGAGGCACTTCGTCGGACCGGCTATATTGCCGATTCGATCGCAACAACGACCGTTTTTCTGGCGGCCACGCTGCATAAGCCGGTTCTGCTGGAAGGGCCGGCAGGAAGCGGGAAGACGCAACTCGCCTATGCGGTCGCCGAGGCGGCCTACGAACCTTGAAGGAGCTGGCCCGCAGTTATCTGACGATCAGCAAAGATCTCACTCGGGTAATGACATTGCCCGGCCTACGGGTGTTCCTGATCGACGATTTGCGAAATGGCGGCGACGAGAACAAATCCCACGGAGTGAACGAGGTGCGATTGAGACAGGGCCACATCGTGCGGGAAGGCTTGCATACAACATTGAGCGAGTTGCGACTGCGCAAGGATTCGCCGAGTTCGCGGAAACGCTGGCTGTCGCTTTGCGGGAGGCCTTCCTTGTTTATCGTCGGACGTGAGCGAGCCAAGCTCGGTTACTTCTGGCGCCATGCGTACCGGATACCCAGTTCTGGCCCATACGTTGGCTGCGTGGTGAATGCGGACACGGGCAAGCCGGTGATCGTGGACGACAGCCGATTGACGGCAGGTGAGTTTGAGAAGGCCAAGATTGCCGAGACCATTGAGGCCCGAGGAGAGAAGTCTTGTCGCCCGCTGGCCAGCCCACTGTGGCAGGCGGACGCGGACAAAATCCGCCGCATGGCCCCGATTGCGTTCATTGGGCGCTACATGCCGGAATGGTTTGACTATGCGATTTGCGACGAGATTCACCAACTCGCTGGCGATACCGCGCAGGGAAATGCCCTGGGCACTCTGGCCTCATGTACCGACCGGATCGTCGGGCTGACCGGCACGCTCCTGGGCGGGTACGCCGACGACCTGTTCAACACGCTGTTCCGTCTCGAAGCAAAACGGATGAAGGAGCACGGCTACGAATGGGGCACGACAGGGCGCAGTTCCTTCATTCAGGATTACGGCGTTCTGGAGACCATCACCAAAGTCGAACCCGCCAACAATGCGTGCTCCAAGGCGAAATCGACAAGCACGGTCCGGCGCAAGCCTGGAGCATCACCGCTGCTGTTTGGCGAATTCCTCATGCAGCTGTGTGCCTTTGTGTTTCTGGAGGACATATCAGGGGAACTCCCGCCATACGAAGAAACCTATCTAAGCGTGCCGATGGACCCTTCCATGCAGGAAACGTACCGCGAACTCGAAGACGACATGCGGAAGGCATTGAAAGCTCGCAGGGGCAATCGATCGGTTCTGAGTACGATGCTCAACACTCTCTTGCTCTATCCCGATCACCCGTACGGGATTGGGACACTGTACGGAACTGAGTTCGATCCTGAACTCAAACGCAGGGTGAGATTTGTCATTGCGGAACCCCGTGACCTTCCGGAGAACAGGATTTATTCGAAGGAACGAAAACTAATTGAGGAGATCAAGAAGGAGCTGTTAGAGGGACGGCGGTGCCAGGTCTTTGCCGTGTACACGCAGAAGCACGACGTTACAGCCAGACTTCAACGAATTCTGAGCAACGAGGGAATCCACACCGCTGTCTTGCGAGCGAGCGTTGATACCTCTAAGCGCGAAGCTTGGTACGCCAGGCAAGTCAAAGAAGGAGTGCAAGTAGTGATCTGCCATCCAAAGCTGGTGGAGACCGGTCTCGATCTGCTCGACTTTCCGACCATCATTTTTTACGAGTCCGGCTACTCACTGCACACGTTGCGGCAGGCCAGCCGCCGGTCCTGGAGAATCGGCCAGCGCCGGCCGGTTCGCGTGAAGTTTCTCTGCTCGGAAGGGACCATGCAGACATCGTGTTTACGCCTCATGGGGAGGAAGCTCCTCGTGGCACTCACCATGGAAGGTAAGTTTGCCGGCGAGGGATTGCAGAGCATCGATGAAGACGATGACATGCTCTCGGCGATGGCGCGGGAATTGGTCGAGAGGAATGGTATCGGCGAAACCGCCGACGCCGTCTGGCGAGCCCTCAACACAGAACACCAAAAGCTGTTTCCGAGGATTTCTCGCAGCGAGGATGAAACGCCGTCCATCGGAATGCCGAGCATTCTGCTCGAACCTCGGCACGACCCCGCGAGTCTTGTTGAAGGCGCCATGGGCGCCGCGTCTATCATCGTCTTCGGACAGCGACCACAAGCGTTGTCAGGTAAGAGGCGGCGCGGACGGCCCGCTGTCCCGAAACAGGCGTCACTCTTCGGCTTCAGTTGAGCTGAACACCGCAACCTTCGTCATTGCTGAGCGCAGTCCTCTCCTGAATCGCCCAACTTCGCGAGCAATTCGACTAGTTTTCCTGCTGG
This sequence comes from Candidatus Sulfotelmatobacter sp., assembly GCA_049519055.1. Classification (GTDB taxonomy): domain Bacteria; phylum Acidobacteriota; class Terriglobia; order Terriglobales; family Acidobacteriaceae; genus Sulfotelmatobacter. The sequence continues at coordinate 76,888 of JBEKRE010000020.1, forward strand.
GCGCGTTTTTTGCTCACCCTTCCAGAACTTTGTTTCAAATCACCAAGGAGGAAAGAAGTATGTCAGAAACAAGTACGTTAATCGGCTACAGCGGCCGAACCATTGGCCGCGAGGAACTTGCCCTGGTGCCCACACCACCAGCGACAGTAACCCACCGCCCAGTGCCGCATCACGAAATTGTGCAAGCTCTGGTCGAAACCCTCGGATTCCGCCACATCGGAGTCGTTCACGATGAGTATGCGGTCTCACCAGACGGCATGAAAGCCTTTGGAGTTCTCGACCTGGAAGCCGAGATGGCAGGGTGCCGTTTCTCCATCGGTCTACGAAACTCCCACGATAAGAGCATGCGCTTGGCAATGACCTGTGGTTATCGCTTGTTCGTGTGCTCCAACATGGCGTTCGCGGGCGACTTTACGCCGGTGCTCGCAAAACACTCAAAGTCGTTCTCTTTGATCGACTGCATTTCGGTCGGCGTGGACCGAATGCAGCGAAACTTTGAGCCGATGCGGAAGCAGGTCGAAGGGTGGCAGAAATGCGAATTGACCGATGTCACCGCCAAGGTCGTCATCTACGAGGCATTCGTTGAGGGCAGGCTGGAAGCTCCCAGGCATCTCGCCCGCACCGTCAACGACCTCTACTTCGAGCCGAGGTACGAGGAATTCCAGCCGCGAACGATCTGGAGTCTCTCCAATGCGTTTACGTCGGCATTCAAGGAACTGGATCCCATTCCGCAGTTCAAGGCGACGGCGAAATTGGGAGAGTTCCTGGAGACACGGTTCTCACAGTCATTCTAGCCTAGGGAGTGGTCTGGCCGGCCGACTGCTCCCTGTTACTCTGGAGGAAGATTGACCCTCCCCCACAACTTCTTAGAGGGGCGCGCTAATCGCTCCTGATCCGACAGACGCACCAATAATTCCCGGATTGACCAGAACAACTTGCCATCTTGAGCGAAGCGGGACTGTGTCGTTAAGCCGCCCCTGCGAGGTACAGCCCGAGTCCCGATAGGATTCTAACGTTTGTCGGTAAACAGTGTGAACTTGATCCAGGAGTCCAGGGATTACCTCCACAAAAGATGTTCTCGCTCATCGTCTGAAATGTTTCGGCGAAGGCGACCTCGAAGGCATTCTCGCCGATTACGCACCGGCCGCGGTGTTATTCATGCCCACCGGACTAATCAAAGGCGTGGATGCGATTCGAAGGTGACTACGCCTGCATTCGCTGGAATGCAGAAACGCCAGATAACGTGTACGACGATGGGACCCGATACGTTTGTGGTGCGGAACGGGAAAATCGTAGCGCATTCCTTCGCTGCGAAGATTACCTCAAAGCGCTGAAGCAACTCAAAACCGCCCAGATCTTCGCCGCGCTCCTTTGCTGGTGTCAATAACGGATATTGAGTGTGACCGAGTTACGCTGATTCTGAGTTTGTGCATATTGGTGAACATGATACCGCCGAAACAGACAAGCATGGCACCTTTCAGGTCGTGGCGGGAGCGACCAGAAAAGTCGCTCGACAGGAATGGTATCCGTTGCTCCCAGAAACCGCGCTCCGCTCCTTTGCTTGACGCTGACCGGTAATTCAATGAAAGACTCTCGCTGCGCCTCCCGATATATTGTCAAACTGGGCAGCCCATCTGCCGGGTGCCGCTGAAAAACGCTCGCATCCACGCTTCGCCAGCGCTCGAGCAAATAGTCACTCGCCCAAGGCGCTTAGTGGATGGCCTTTCTCTGGGGTGGAGTAAGCGCGTGGGCCGGCAAAGATGACGCAGTGCGAATTCAAAGCGGGCAGGCACAAACGGACGGTTGCGGTGTGATCCTCGGCGATCGTCAGACGCAGGTTCGCATCACCTGAATAGAGGTATTTCAGGCGCGCTTCAGCGTTTCGCAATCCCAGTCCGCTGCCAGTCGACGTCTTCCCGCCGACACTGTTACGAATCTGAATGAGGAGCAGTCCGTTTTCGACATTCGCAGAAATCTCGATCCAACCTCCTTCGCGGGCAGAGGCAACTCCGTGCTGAATCGAATTCTCAACTAAAGGTTGCAGGAGCATTTGTGGTACGAGTAGCCGACAAATTCCCGGAGCAATCGACCATCTGATCTTTAGCCGACTTCCGAAACGCATGGTTTCTAGATCGAGATAATCCTTCACGAACCTTAGTTCTTCTTCGAGCGGAATGAGGTCCGAACTGTCGCGATCGAGACTTGTCCGCAATAAACTCGAAAGCTTGATGATCATCGCCTTGGAGGTGTTGGGGTTGTGTTCAATCAGGGTCGCAATGCCGTGCAGCGTGTTGAACAGGAAATGCGGATGAATTTGCATTTTCAAGACCTGCAGTTCACTGGCGGCCAGCGCCTGCTGGTACTCATACCGTTCGCGCTCCTGCTGCCGCAGACGCTTCAGGTACTCGTAAGCGTGCGCCGCCACTACGATGGCGGTGTAGATGAATATCTGATCGGCGAAGTTGGACCGAATCATCTCGACCCAGGATTGAAAAGAGCGCGAGGTGTATTTCTGCAGGGCGTCGTCATAAGGAGGAATCAGCACCCAGATGATACTGGTGTGCAGGGCAACAAATGGCACTGCCCCGAGACTCCAGAACAGCAAGTAGCGGAAGCGATTCTTGCACAACCTAAGATACTTCCCAACGAGGTAAAAGACCGGCGGAGTCCAGAAAGCCAGTGCCGAGCCGAGGAGTGCGACCTTGATTATCAAATTCGACAACCAAGTCCAGAAATGCTGTCGATCCAAAGGCGTGTATTGCAGGCCCATCAGCAGCGCGAACCCGCACCAAAAACCGATGGACATCAGATAAGCGCGGGCAATTCCCCGCATGTGTGGCACTTTCACCTTAGCATTCTAATTCTCGCAATAGTACAATTGCCATGCAGACGGTACGAAATAGCATATTCATCATTCAAACCTACAGTTTTCGCATTTGTGGCCCGCTAAATACAGCACAGAACGAGAACAGTGAATCAAGTATAAAGCCAGCGGCACCCAAGAAACGAAGGGGAATGTGGCTGAGTCCGCCAGGGCGATGCTCGTGCCGACTCGAGGACAAACTCCGTCAACCCAGAATGGGCACGAACGAGGCGGTTTCACAGCGTCCTGGCGCCCGCAACCGTTGGGTAAGGATGGATCGCATCGCAATCGGCGATTGCGGAACGTGTCCCGCTTGAAGTTAGGGCAGTGACGCTTCATCACGAATCATGGAGCGATTGCCCCGATCTGCGACATGGTCGTCACAATTTCATTGTTGTTCGTTGTCGAGATTGACTAACCTGATCATGCTTTGCAGCGGCACTCGATATTGCGACAGACTCCTTTGGAAACATTGCCGTTAGAGCAAACGCGATCCTATTCAGGACAGGCGTCGGTTCAGGCTCTCGACTTTGGACAGACGGAACACGTTATAGGACGGATACAACAGGAATTGGTAGTGCTTCTGCGGGAGCGCGAAGCGATTGTCAATCGGATTGCAGTTATCAAACGCACGCTTGTCGGCCTCTCTGCTATCTTCGGCCCCGATAAAGTCAATGGGGTGCTTGGGGACTTGCTCTCTGCACAATCTGCTCAACGGCACACTCGCCGTTCGCATCCCGGGCTCACTGACACCTGTCGCCGGATCTTGAGGGGCCTCTCTCAGCAAATTACCGTTCGCCAGCTATGTGACAGGATCGAACAAGAAGAACCGTCCTTGTCGGAACGGCACCAATTCCTAACAAACTCCGTGACAGTCGTGCTTAAGCGGTTAGTGAGCTATGGGGAAGTCTTGGAGACCGCGAATGAGAAAGACGGACGTACCTGGCTATGGGCGGTCGACCAGCGCAAAGCCTGCGTGGCTGAACATCACCTCTCATCGCCAGTAAGCAGCTCGGTAATGTGCAAAGAAAGTTCTCCAGCAGACACCGAGGGCTAACCTCCGGCGAAACCCACGACACGCGAAAAGCACCACAAATGGAAGTCACTCGAATCTTAAATCGTGGGGCAATGAATCAAATGCGCACGGTGGCGGGCTGGAAATGTTTGTTTGGTCAATTTTCGTTTTCTCGAGCATTGCTGCCCGGCATTGTTGTCTGAATGGACTCCTACTTCCTCGGACGCCATCCCGTCCATACGCGAACTCAATCTCGGTATACAAGCCACCGGCCGGGCCGTAGAGCATGTTTTCCTCTGGAGGATTGTTCGATTTAAAGGCTGGTCAATACGCTGTTGTTTCATTTTCCATCGTGATCCAGATGCCACTTTGAGATCGGCCTCTCTGGAGCGGTCTGTCCAGGGCCAGGATCAATAGAGATCTTGGCCGGCTTCGCGAATAGCAGCGGGTAGCATTCCCACTTAACGCCACCTTCTTGTGGGTGACAGCGTGGAGGCCGACGCCCACCTCTGCGCTTCGGCGAGTCTGATAAGCAGTTGGATTGGCCGGCTCTCTGATTGATCCCGGCACTGACGTTCAGGCGATCCCCAGGCCACGCCAAACTTCGGGCCCTCATGGACACATGCACCGACTGAGCTGGTCGCATGACCACTGTATCCGGGTTCGCCCCTTCGCCCAGGGGGCCCAGCAAGAATGCTTTCCCACTGGATCAGCGCCAGTTGGGCTCCGGGCGCGCTCGGCTGGACCGACTCGATAGGGCGAGAAACAAGTTACTGGCTCACTCAAATCTCAGATGCGAGAAGCTCAACGGTAGGGGATAACATGTTCGGCCCCACGATAACTCCGCTATGTCTTTTCGTATCTCCCATATCACGAAATCTCATTTCTGGTAGAGACTTCTGTGCAGTCCAGCAGAATAACCAGGAGCTGCCAAAAGTTAGTTTTGTCTTCCTGTTTCTATTCAATGTGCGACCGCACCTCGCTCTTGTTGCACCGTAACTCAGATCATAGATCGTGCCCTAAATGGATGCGCGAATGCATCCCCGCATGTCGGTGAGTCCGCGCGGTGTCAGTGTCACTAGTCCGGCACCTATCGTGATTCTCGAGTACTCAAAAGGAGATCCCCATGAGTTTCAGTCGTCGGTTGGTTGTTACGCTCTTGCTGGCGATGGCAGCGTGTCTGCTGGTCAACACACAGGTGTCTGCCCAGGAAACAACCGGCGGCCTGCAGGGAACGGTGAAAGACTCGACCGGAGCGGTCGTATCCTCCGCGCGCGTCGAGGTCACCGGCAATGCTCTGCTCGGAACCAAAGCGATCGATACGGATTCGGCCGGCTATTACCGGTTTGCAAACTTGCCGCCCGGCACGTATACCATTACGGTCACGGCAAAGGGCTTCAAGACAGAGAAGCGCGAAGGCCTGGCGATTGAGACCGGTCACTTGCCTACGGTGGATATAACGCTGGAAGTCGGCGGCGCGGCAGAGGTCGTCGAGGTGTCGGGCGCAGCTCCAGTCATTGACGTCACCACAAACACGAACCAGACCAACCTCACTGCGCAAACACTGAACGACACGCCTCATGGGTACAGCTTTCAGTCCGTAATCCAGTACGCGCCAATGGCCCGCAACGAACCTCTCGCAGGCAATTCGGCCGGCATGACTGGCAACGCCAACGGTTCTACACCGGGGAGCTCAGGCAACGGCTTGGCTAACGGTTTCTCAATCGGCGGTGCCGCCGATTCCGAGAGCTCTTACCTGATCGAGGGCCAGGACACGGAGAACATTTCCGGCGGGGCCTCCAACGCCAACGTGCCGTTCCCGTTCATTCAGGAGGTTCAAATCAAGACCTCGGGCATCGAAGCCGAGCACGGCGGCGCTCTGGGCGGCGTGGTCAACGTCGTCATGAAGAAGGGCAGCAATGCTTACCACGGCTCGTTCTTCGGCACCTATGAGGGCGACGGGTTGGACGGCTCAGAGAACGGCTCGTTACGTTACGATCCAAACGGCAGCCTCACGCCGGGGGGGGCTGGCGGGCCAGGTTTTGATTCCGATGCACAGATATACGTGCCGAAGAGAGACCACTTCCGCAACGTTCAACCTGGCTTCACGGTGGGCGGTCCGATCGCGAAAGACCGCTTGTGGTTCTTCCTGGGCTTTGCGCCGCAATACCAGTCCTTGGTCAGAACGGTGAATTTCAGCCCCTCCTCAATCCCGTCGAATTCTGTCCTTGGCATCCAGGGTCTTGGCCAGGACAGCCAGACCTACTACGCCACCGGCCGGCTCGACTTGGTGGCTACGCAGAAGATCCGACTATTCGGTTCGTGGCTGTACCAATACGAGCGCTCGAGCGGGGTCAGCTTGCCTACGCCGGATTCGGTAAATGGTCTCGTGAACACGGGGTATTCAAACGGCATTAATACACTTACTGGGATCAATACACCGATCACGCAGTATTCACACGCCCTCGGCTTCTCCACTCCGAATGCGACTTACAACATTGGGGCTGACGTAAGTCTGACGCCGAAGATTGTCGCCACCACCCGCTACGGCTACTTCTTTACCAACTATCACGACTTCGGCTGGCCTACGTCGGGCGTCAATCTTGCTTTCCAATCAGGCGGTTTGAACGCGAACGGTACCCCCGTACTCGACAATTCGGGCGCGCCCCTACCGGTCGGTCTGCAGCAGCTTGCGGGCACCACCACGGCTCCTTTCAATGCAAGCTTCACTGCGGTCAATGCCAGCAAGCACTACCAATTCAACCAGGACGTGGCGTTCTTCAAGGGCGGTTGGTGGGGTACGCACAACATTAAGGCCGGGTATCAATTCAACAGGCTTTCCAACGTGATTGATCAGCACGGCAACATACCCTTTATAAACATGTTCCCCGGCGCCGGGCAAACTTATGGACCGGGGACCCTACTGGGTAGCAGCGCCTGCTATGGCCCGACTGGGACCGCGTCCGCGCCAGAACCCGGCAGCCTTGCTTCCGAGTGGGGAGTCTGCGCTGGCCAGTACGGCTGGGTACAAGTGCAGGACTTCGCAACCATCTTGAAAACGCCGGCTGGCCAGGTAGTGCCAGCTACCGACAATAACCATGCTCTGTTCGTCCAGGATGCCTGGACGATCGGGCACGGCTTGACCCTCAACCTCGGCATACGTATCGAGAAAGAAACTTTGCCGGCTCCCCCGGGAATCGGGACTGCAGACATCAAAACCATCAGCTTCTCATGGAGCGACAAGATTGCACCCCGTTTGGGAGCTGCATGGGGATCGCGCGATGGCAAGATGAAAATCTTTGGCAGCTACGGCGTCACTAACGACGTGATGAAGCTGCTGTTGGCCCAGACCTCGTTCGGCGCACAGGGATTCGAGTGGTGCAACTACCCGCTTGGCCCGGATGCGTCGGGCGGGTTCACCCCTTCCGATCTCGATTTTGCCTTCAACGCTGCCGGCCGCGCTTGCCCGACTGGCGTCGCCAACGTCGGAGCCGTGTTCGCAAACGGCACCGTCCCGCCATCTCTGACGGACGACGGGACAGGGACCCAGCTGATTGAAAACCTCAACTTGCGTCCGGAGGAGCCGGTCTCGCCGGGATTGAAGCCGTACCGACAGCACGAGTTCGTGGGCGGCTGGGATTATCAGATCGGCAAGAATTGGGCTTTCGAGGCGCGTTACGATCGCCGGCGCCTCGACCATGTGATAGAGGACGCTTCATTGGCTGACCCAAGTGCCTTCGAGATTTACACCATTGTCAATCCTGGCCAGGGTGTAGACTCAACTCTTAACGGCTACGCCAATTATCTGACTTCTATCGGTGAGGCCTACGGTCCTGGGACAGTCGCGTTTAACCCTGCGGGTGGGTTTTGGACGGGGAGCGGCCCCGGTGGTACCTGTCTCAACTGCCCACACAACCCCCAGGCCATCCGCGACTACGACGGACTAGAATTTCGGCTGACCAAGAGCGCAAGCCGGGGCTTGTCTGGAATGTTCAGCTACACCTGGAGCCGGCTGTGGGGCAATTATGCCGGCCTGACTACTACCGACGAGACCGACGGCGGCGCGATCGGACGGAACTCGCCCGACACTAGCCGTTCCTTCGACGAGCCCTTCTTCTACTTCAACTATAAAGGCCAGTCCAATGCTGGACCCCTGCCGACAGACCGTCCAAACACTCTCAAGGGCTACATGTCTTACGCACTGCCTTGGGCCGGCAGCCTGAGAAATAACACCACAACTTTCGGACTCTTCCAGGTTGCTTACCAGGGCAGCCCGATGAGTTCATTCGCTGACTTGGGTGCCGGGCGCGCAGACCCTACCGGGCCCTACCCGTATGAGGCTACGTATCTTTTTGGTCGAGGCAACTGGGTTAACGCAACCGCAGCCCCCGGTACTGGGGCGGTCACGGTTGGTAGCCCCTATGCCCGGCGCACACCCTGGTATACCCAGACCGACGCCAACCTGCAGCACGCCATCAAGGTTAACAAGAACAACGAACATCAGGTGCTCAGCTTCAACGCAACCCTCACCAATCTGCTGAACCAGCACGCCGTCACATCCTACTGGGAGAGTCTCGACACGAATTTCACTGCTTCGCCGATTTTACCAAACAACGTTTCGATTAGTGGCGGAGCGCTTTTCTACCAAACGGCTGAGGGAGGGTACAGCCCGCAGCAGTCGATTACCAACTCGAATATGATTTTGAACTCTCTCTATGGCATGCCGAACCGGTGGCAACTCTCGCGCAACATTCGCCTCGGGGCTACGTTCAGCTTCTAGGTGGAGCTTGCGTTTAACGTTAAATGGAGCTGGAATTCCGGCTCCATTTAATGTGTTGGAAGGTACTTCAGTACTTCGATCTAGGAACGGGTTCCGCACTGCAAATCCATCGGGTCCCAGCGTCGTGCATGTTGTCTGGCGTTTCTGCATTCCAGCGAGTGCAGGCGTAGTCACCTTCGACGCACTGCTGCTGCAGGGCGAACTGAGTGCCAGGCTTTGTAAACTCTGAAACTATATGCTGGAACACGGGTGTGATCGCATCCACGCCTTTGATTAGTCCGGCCTTCGAGGTCGCCTTCGCCGAAACATTTCAGACGATGAGCGAGAACATCCTTTGTAGAGGTCATCCCTGGAGTCCTGGATCAAGTTGATAACGCTAATAGCACCTCTCCCACCTGTTGATTGTTAATCTACTACAATGCTCTGTCGACGCGTAACAATGACCCGTCCAATTCCAGATTCTGGAGATTTCGTCGGTTACTGGCCGTTCCAGCTATCATAATCAGCGTTAACCGCGTATCGGGGAGCAGTTATTCCGTAAGGAGCGCATTGCCACCGATCCAGAATTCTGCGAGAGATCTGAGATTCTTCTTGTAAGTGCGGGTGACTGTGTATTCCTTTCCACCTTTGACGCGGAGACTATACTCTCCCGTCAAATATGGTTTGATCTCCTCCACAAACGAGGCGTTCACGAGTACTGATCGATGGATTCGAATGAATCCGTATCGCTTAAACTTCTCTTCGACGGCTGAAATTGATTCACGGAGTAAATAGGATCCCGAGCTGCGCTGCAACAATACATAATTTCCTTCAGCCTGAACTGCGACTAATTCACTAGGATCGACGAAAAGAATCCTTCCTCTAGTCTTGAGCGCGATTCTCGGATGTTGCGGACGAGATATCTCCTGCAATCGCGGCGGGCCCTCTATCAACTTTACGGCCCGCTGCCCTCTTGCCCTCTGAAGTGCTCGGTTTAGAGCTTCTTCAATTCGCTCATCAGAGAAGGGCTTTAGCACATAATCAACTGCATTCCTCTCGAAGGCCATGATCGCGTGCTCGTCGTGCGCCGTTACAAATACGACGGACGGCATCGGCTGGCCACGTTCTCGAAGTTGGTCCACCAGTTCAGTCCCCGAAAGCTCGGGCATATTCACGTCAAGGAGCAAAACGTCATAAGCCCCCTTCGCTAACTTCTCGATTGCTTCGATTGAATCATAAGCCGAATCGAAATGCTCGACATCGTTCCTTGCGGCCAAGATGTTCCCCAAAGCCATTCGCGCAAGCGGTTCATCATCCACGATCAAGACGCGCACGGTTTCCCCCGGTATTCGTGGCCCGAATCATTGTTAACCAGCACAAGAGTCTCTCTCCGCTCGTGGCCATGTTCGGCTGCCGTCAGCGCCTGAAGGCTTGGCCTGAAGAGGAAACAAGACTCACCTTGCAGGGTGTTCAGTTAAGTCCAAATCGTTCTTGGTCTCGCTTTATCCGTTTCCTCACGGATGTTCGCGCAGGCCCGCATCAGATACAAATTACGCTTTCCAATGGTTTCCCACAATGACCACTCTGGTCGGTTACGATATAGCCACTTGAAGCTTAAGGAAAAGGCCGACCTGCTCCAAGCCTCGCCTAACGGATTCTGTTCCTTTGGTGCTGCCGTCGCGCCCCATTCGAAGAAGCACAAACGCAACTCCGACATTATCGGAACTGGTGCGGAAATATTGGACGGTTGCGGACATCGCTCTCTGAGGGTCGACGTTTGCGGACGTTGCTCTCGACACTTGTGTGACTTCAAAGGACCCCACGCATTGTCGGTTGAGCCCGGAAAACGACAATCAACTCCGAAGTGCAAAAGCCAAGCCTAGTACTGTCAAGACGTCGGATAGCCCGGCGCTGATTTAACTCCACGAATCTGGGCCGTGTGTCTTGCCGAATGTGCCGCCATCTCCAAGAGAAACT
>JBEKRE010000021.1:0-77918 GCA_049519055.1 Candidatus Sulfotelmatobacter sp.
CTGCTGCCGAACAAGGAAAAAACCCGGGCGAAGAAGATTGGCAGGTTCGAGCGTTTCACGGTTACCTGAACAACCGGGTTTACTCCGAAGGCCGATCCTGCGGCGGTGCAATCCGTAGTGGTGCCGACGCCGCCGCTGGTGCCGTAGTAGACAGTGATCGTGGAAGGCGCAACCCCCCCGATCAAATCCTGTTGCGCCACATTGGTCGCGGCCACAGTGGCCAGGCTCGTCGACCCGCCACAAGCCAGCGACCATGAAGACGCCGCGTTCGTCGGATCTCCGGTTATCCCGGAAATCGAAATCACCCTCGCTGCCGCCAATGCCGCCGCATCGGCAGCGCGCTGAGCCTCTGCTTTAGCCTCGTAAAGTGTGCCGATGTCGATGGACAAGGCTGCCATGGAAATAATGGCCGCCATCGTCATCGCCACCAACGCCATGGTGAACCCGCGCTCGTCCGAGCGCGGCTCGACCTTTCCTCGCGGGCGGCGAATTAATGGCGGCAGCATGGGAAATCCTCAGTTCTCGTTAAACGCTTCAGCAGTCGTAGTAATCGTGGCCGGACCGAGAAACTTCCCCGGCATCAGGCCGCTCACACTGTTGAACTGCCACTTGTATGCGTAGGTGACGGTGACACAGGTGCCGATCAGATACACTCCGCTTGCCAGTGTCGAACAGCCTCGATTGATCGCGACCCTGATTCCAGTCCCCGGACAGCCAGAACCGGTCGCGGTGTAGGTCCATGTAAGATTAGTCTGTGTCGGCGCCGCCGGAGTTGGTCCTAGCCCGCAGTCGTTGATCTTCTCCGAATACAGGTAGTTATCCACGACCTGGACGGCGTCGCTCACCGATACGGGCACTGTAGCGTACATATCGCTGGCCGGATCGGCCGCTGACACCCGTGCTCCTTCGCGCGCGGCGTTGGTCAATTTCTGCTTCAGGGTGAGCGCTCCACTGAAGTCAAAAATTCCCACCACAAAAAACACCAGCAACGGCAGCGAAAGTGCAAGCTCTACGATCTGGGAGGCGCAATCATCCGTCCAGCATCGCTTGAGCGATGCCAGCCATCCGATCCGCCGACCTGCGGCAAACATCATTGCGTTTCCGCCCTCATCTGCGCCTGCCCAGGAAGAAGCACATTCCCAATATCCAAATTAGTAAGCGGAATGCTGAAATGGAAGGGATATTTATACCGCGCACTCACGGATGTGCCGCAAGTGCCCGCGCCGCCGTCGCTGGGGTACGATAACTGGACGTTCACCTGCACACAAACGTCGGTGATGCTATTGTCGCAGGCAAGCGCAGAGCTGCATGATGCTCTCGAACTAACGGTGCCACACTTGCACAGCATAGGCCTCGTCCAACTGCTCGTGGGGACCAGTTGGCTCTTGCTCAAATGCGCAGCCGCAAGCGCGTTATACACAGCAGTTTCGGCAACCGTTGCGGGAGTTGAACCGGCAGCGCAGGTTGTACAAACCGGAGCCACGGCCGCTTCGGCGCCAGCCCGTGCTCCTTGCGTCAGCGTGCCGTAAATAAAAAAAGCCAAGCCAAACCAGATGATCCCGATCACGAACATGAAGATCAGCGGCAGCACAAACGCGCTTTCCACGATTTCCTGGCCGCACGTGTCGGCTGCGACATTGCGACAAATTGTCCAGAGAAACTTCATCGTAGTTACGACCTTCCCCAAAGCCTAGCGATGGCGAAGAGCAAGGTTGTCAGCGCCAATGCTACTCCATAAGGAATCTTCAACGACTTCGGATTATCCAAGGAAACCTCGGGCCCCGGCATGCGAAAGCTAAAAATCGACGCCAGCAATCGTCCCATGTTCCGCAACGTTTCCTTGAATCGCCGCTTGTAGATCACGAGTGCCAGGGCCATAATCCCCGCCATAAAGACTGAGATCATCAGCAGATCGACCAGCACTCTCGGCCCTACAAAGGCCCCCAAAGCTCCCGCCAGCTTCCAGTCTCCCGCGCCTAGGCTGCGTATGACCACAAATGGCAACAGCACTAACAATCCCAAGCCCGCTCCTAGCAGGGAAGTCCGTACACCCCACCATCCGCTAGCTGCCGCGTTCGCCGCAATCCCAACCAGCAGCCCCGAAACCGTCAGCCAATTCGGGATACGCCGGCTGCGTAAATCCGAAATACCAGCCGTTACCGCGAAAGCTACCGCCAATTCCAACACAACCGGCTTCAAACGGGCTCCCATTGGCCGGGTATTAGCCCGGCGCAACCCGCAACTTGCAAACTATGTTGAACCTGTTTCATTCCGAAGCGCCAGACTTTGCGGGGAAGGATAGCTCTGGGCTCATAAAGCCGAATACAAGCCTGCTGACGCGGATTTTCACACAGGCCCAGTATGAAGTCAACGAATACGCCCCCAACCGTATACTCGGTGGTCACCTGCGAAAGAAAAGGCCCGGAACGTGTCCGGGCCTCGGGAAGTCAGTCAATCTTAGCGGTTAAAGGCTCCCGCACTGTTGTGCTCAGCCACAATGCGCTTGGCATTGTCGGCGAGCGCTTTGGCCTGCGGCAGAAGGTCAAGACCCTTGAGCACTTCCGGATCCGATTCCGCCCTCACCTTCAAGCCCTCATCCTGGCCGAAAGCGTCGACGAAAATCTCAGCTTTAATGTTGGCCTTGATCCAATCGTTGTTATCGACGAGATCGGCCTGCGTGTAAGGTATGTTCGCCTCATCCAGCGATTTACGGAATTCCTGCATCACGGCATCATCCACCTCGAAGGTCTTCGTCGGATGATGATTCACCACATAGCGCTTGGCGTAGTTGAAGAACGCGTAATGCTGCAGCAGCGTGTCCTGAAAATGATTGCCCTTGACCGGAGGAATCACCACATCCGGCGTGATCCCGCCTCCTCCGTATACTGTGCGGCCACTGTCCGTCAGCTTCACTTCCCGGCTGGCGTTACTGCCCGACTCGGCTTCGCGGTTATAGTAGTAATCGTAGAGGGAAATATTGCTGTAATCGCGTTGAATCAGCCGTCCGCTGGGCGTGTAATAGTGCGCCGTGGTGAGCGCCAGACCAGTATTTTCCGAGAGCGGATAGACAGTCTGCACCAGCCCCTTGCCGAACGTGACTTCGCCTGCGATCAGCCCGCGATCATGGTCCTGAATCGCTCCCGAAACAATCTCTGCTGCTGAAGCGGTCAGCCGGTTCACCAGAACCACCAGCGGATAATCCTTTCCGCCGTTTCCATGCTGCGCCACATAACGCTTCTCCGCGGAAGCGCGCCCATGGTGCGAAACGATGAGCTGACCTTTCTTCAAGAACTTGTCAGCTACGCCAACGCCTTCGCTCAGCAATCCGCCGGGATTGCCTCGCAGATCCAAAATCAAACCTTTGAGATCGCCAAACTCGTCCAGAGCCTTGGAAACCTCTTCTTCCGTCGTCTCGTTGAAGCCGGTGACGTGCAGGTATCCAATGCCCGGCCGGATCAGGAAGTGCACGTCCACGCTGTAGCGCGGAATCTCATCGCGCACCAGGGTGAACTCCATCGGTTTCTCTACGCCTTCGCGCGAGATGCTGATGTGTACCGTAGTCCCCTTCGGCCCTTTGAGCAGGTCCGCTACGTCGCCCGTGCTCATGTTCTCGGTGGATTTTCCATCAACCGCAATGATCACATCACCTGGATGTATGCCGGCTTTATAGGCAGGAGTACCGGTGAAAGGAAAAATGACAATGACTTTATTGTTGCGCGGTCCAACTGTCATTCCGACACCGTAGTATTTGCCGCGCTGGTCCTCGCGCATCAGCGCGTAAGACTTGGGATCGAAGAAATTGGAGTGCGGATCGAGCGCGTGCAGCATCCCGGGAATCGCCCCGTTGTAAATCGCCTTGTCAGGGTTGACCGGCTCCGCATAATTGTCTTCAATGACGGCGTAGACATCCGTGAATTGCTTCAGGCTGTCCTTGACGTCAGAGTCGCTCGAGGGCGACGACGGCTGCTGGCCAGTTCGTTGGGCGAAAAGAATGCCCAGGAAACCGCAAGCCAACAGGAAAAAAAACACCAGAAAGAGCGATCGGCGAGAACTACGGGCCATTTTGATAAGTTTCCTTCGGTTGAGAGAAATCGAGCTTCCCCAGCTAGCGCGCTGAATACACGCAGTATATCACCAGATTAGACTGCTCCGGACCTGGATAGTCACCATCGGTAACCCGCCGTGACCCTTACTTTATCTTAGGATGCGGTCGAAGGCGCTTGAGGTTCTATTTGGCGAAAATAGGGGTGCTCGAAGAAGGCTCCTCAAACCTTCTCCATAGAAGCCGCTAGAATTGGCCTGCGAATCAATCACTGATTTGGGTCAAACATTGCCGCCTTTGGCGCTCCGCATTATGATGAACCCATGAGTTTTTCCGAGACGATCTTTCTGTTCTTCCTGGCCCTCATCATCTTTGGGCCGAAGAAGTTGCCAGAGATCGCCCGTCAAGCCGGACGTTTGCTCGCCGAACTTCGCCGTGCCTCCAACGAGTTCAGATCGCAGATTGAAACCGAAATCGCGCATTTGGAGGTAGAGAAGAAGGCTCAGGAGATCCTTCCGCCCAGTTCTGCGCCGCCGGGCGCGGTGGCCAGTTTGAGTCTGAACCCTGCCGCAAACGAAGCCGTTCCACCTGTATCGCAAGCAACATTAGCTGCCCCAGTTGACGGCTCATCTGCAGTCTCCAGTTCCGCTCATTCGAATTCGAGCGTCCCTACCTCGGTCGCGGAGAATCCAGAGTCCTCACCAATTGCGCTAACCGCCTCTGAGTCCGAAATTGTGCCCACATCTCAGGACTCGCATGTTTGAAAGCCAGACTGCGACTCCCGGGAATGACCCAAAGCGCGACGCCATGCCCACCATGGGCTTTCTCGACCACCTCGAGGAGTTGCGCACGCGTCTCGTCTACGCCATCGCCGCAGTGGCAGTGGGATTCTTTGCCTGCTGGTGGAAAGTGGAGGCCATCTACGACATCATGCAGCGTCCCATCATGAAGGCGCTCAGGGACAATGGCATGTCGGAGCGCCTCGTCTATCTGAATCCCACCGAGCCGTTCAACTTGTACTTGAAGATCGCTGCCCTCGCCGGACTGTTCCTGACTTCACCCTTCGTCCTCTACCAGGTCTGGATGTTTATCTCTCCCGGTTTATATCGCAACGAGAAGCGTTATGTTGTGCCCTTCATGGTTTCCACCATCGCGTTGTTCACGACAGGGGGATACTTCGGATATAAGGTTGTGTATCCGCAGGCGCTTGGTTTTCTCATTCATTTCGGAAGACAATTCCAGCCGATGATCACGATCGGCGAATATACATCGCTGTTTTTGAGCATCATCCTGGGCATGGGACTGATTTTCGAGATGCCCATTCTTATTTTCTTTCTCGCGCTGATGGGAATTGTTACCGCCGGCTTCATGTGGAAGAATTTCCGCTATGCCATTCTCCTCATTTTCATCATCGCGGCGATCGTCACGCCGACTCCCGACGTTCTGAATATGTGCATCTTTGCTGCCCCTATGATCGCGTTATATGTTGTCAGCATTGGAATAGCCTGGGCGGTCCATCCTAAGCAACGCCGCGCTCGAAAAGAAAAGAAGGCGGCATAACGTAACTTCGGCCTTCGGCGCACTCTTTGAGGTTCATTCGTGGTCAGCCTGAGAATGGTCGTGCAAGAACATGATCGGCAAGAGAATCGCCATCGCAGTGCTGTTACTTTCTGTCGTCGTATTACTAGCCTGCGACCGCGATAAGGACAGCGGTCCGGTAAATGCTCGGACCCAGCCTCCGGCCGCGGCCGCCGAAGATCCTCGCCCCAAGCTTTCTCTTCCTCCCGACAGCGCTCCGCCACCGACGATCGATTCCGGGCGTGCCATGGGATACGTGAAGGAGATCGTCAAGCTGGGTCCGCGCCCCATCGGCAGCGCAAATCATAAAAAGGTCGAGGACTACATCATTTCCCACCTCAAGGGCGACAGGGTAGAAGATGACGTCTTTACCGCCGATACGCCCGAAGGCAAGTTTCCCGTGAGAAACATCATCGCGAAGCTTCCCGGGACGCGCGACGGCATCATTGTGATCGCCAGCCATTACGACACAAATTATCCGTTGCGCAACACTTCGTACATTGGCGCCAATGATGGCGCTTCCTCCAGCGCACTCCTCCTCGAGATTGCGAACCAGCTACGCGGCAAGAAACGTGACGGCTATAGCGTTTGGCTGGTGTGGGACGATGCGGAGGAGGCTATGCGGACGTGGTCGGACACCGACAGCTTATACGGGATTCGTCACCTGGCGGAAAAATGGCAGGACGATGGGACGTTGAAGAAGATAAAGGCGTTCCTGTTAGCCGATATGATCGGCGACGCGGACCTCAATATCGATCATGACCAGAACTCAACGCCCTGGTTGGAAGAGGTGGTATATCAGGCATCCACTCGTCTGGGCTATCAATCGCATTTCTTCGCGCGTGAAAATCAAGTCTCGGACGATCACCTTCCGTTTATGCAACGAGGCGTTCCCTCCGCCGATCTGATCGATTTCGACTACGGCTACAACAACGTCTTCTGGCATACGCCGCAAGATACCGTGGACAAACTCGGCCCAAAAAGTCTGGAGATTGTCGGCAGCACGATCCTGGAGACGATCAACATCCTCGACAGAATGGATCCGCTCCCGCCGAAGTGAGGTCAAGACCCCCTGAAAGGCCGCACTCGGCGACCTCCGCGCTTGCTCTTTTGCTCTTTTCCATAAATTCATTTCTAATTCACGCGATATGCGAAACCTGAAAACTTTTTGTCTGTGCCTAATCCTCACAGCAAGTTGCCCCGCTGCAACTCCGTCGGCGGAATCCGACGATGCTACCCGCATTATTCAGTCTGCCCTCCAACCATCTCCAATTGAGAGCAACCTGCGCCATCTCACGGATGAAATCGGCGGCCGGGTGCCCGGTACGCCTGCCATGCAAAGGGCCGTGGAATGGGGCGTAAACATGTTCACCGCGGCTGGAGCGGACAGCGTCCACACCGAAACCTTCGCCATTCCTTATTCTTGGGTGGAGGGCGCGACGAAGATGTCCGTCAGTTCAACGGGAACAGCTCTAGATCCGAACCCCACCCAGATTCCGAAATTCGACTTCCGCGTGCGATGTGTTTCTATCGCATGGGCGCCGGCGCTCGCTCCGGTGAAACACGTCCCCGTCGTCGACGTGGGCAGCGGCAGTCCCGACGAATTCAAGAAGGCCGGCGATATTTCAGGGAAAATCGTACTCATCCACTCGGTTGTGCTGAAGACTTGGGACGACCTCTTCGCCGAATATACGATCGCACCTCCTGTGATCACGGCGGCCCTGAACGGCAAGGCCAAGGCTGTAGCTTTTATCGCCACGCGCGAGCACGACATTCTCTACCGGCACACGAATTCCTTCGCCGGCGAAATCGATCGCATCCCTCAAGTTCTGGTGGCGCGTGAAGACGGAGAACGCATCGGACGACTGCTGGCATCCGGACATCCGGTGTGGGCTGATCTGAGCATCCCGAGTCAACTCGGCGGCCCGATTAAAACCGCTAACGTAATTGCGGAAATCAAAGGCAGCGAAAAGCCCGACGAATTCGTGATTCTCGGGGCGCACCTGGATTCCTGGGAACTGGGCACAGGCGCGCTCGATAACGGCTGCAATGCGGCGCTCGTGGTCGATGCGCTGCGCGCGATCAAGGCCTCTGGATTGAAGCCGCGCCGCTCCATCCGCTTCATATTGTTTTCCGGCGAAGAAGAAGGCTTGCTCGGATCGCGCGCTTACGCCATCGCGCACCGCTCAGAACTCGATAAAGCTGCCGGTGTCATCATCTACGATTCCGGCACTGGCAAGACTACGGGATTCGCTACCGGCGGCCGCAAGGATGTTTTGGATACCACCAAGCGCATTATTGCGCCCCTGCGACAGTTCGGCGTTACCGAACTTAAGACCGATATGGAATGGGGGACTGACCATTTCGACCTTATGCTGGAAGGAGTCCCCACGTTTGTGGCAGATCAGGAGGAGGCGAACTATCTGGAGAATTACCATGCCGTCTCTGACACCTACGACAAGGTAGATTTCGTGCAGCTCAAGAAACATGTAGCCGAGGCCGCCGAATTTTCTTTTGCCTTGGCAAATCTTCCGGAGAAGGTTGGACCACGCTTTACCCGCGCGCAAATTAAACAATCCATGCACGAAACCGGTTCCGACCAAATGTTCAAAGCGGCGGGCATGTGGGACGCGTGGTCGAGTGGAAAACTGGGACGGCAGCCGTAATCAAATTTGCAAATTTCGATTTCCAATTGCCAATCGAATCAATCACGGTTCCAATTGAACATTGGCGATCGACAATCGGCAATCAGAATTGATTTATTTCTGGATCCTCTTCAACCTTTTCGCGCTCGGCATGCTGGTGTTGGACCTCCGCGTCTTCCGGCGCAGCGGCCGCATGCATTCTCGCGAAGCGCTCGTCCGCAGCGCAATGTGGGTGGGGTTGGCGGCAGCATTTGCCGGGCTGGTTTTTTTCTGGCAGGGCCGCCAGGTTGCGATTGAATTCATCACGGGTTACGTCCTAGAACTCTCTCTCAGCGTCGATAACCTTTTCATCTTCCTCGTAATCTTCCGCTACTTCGCCGTGCCCGAGGAGTACCAGCACCGCGTATTGTTTTGGGGAATCATCGGCGCGTTAGTGATGCGCGGCTGCTTCATCGCCGCCGGGGTTGGCCTCATCCAGCACTTTCACTGGATTTTTTACGGCCTGGGTGCGCTGCTTATTTATAGCGGCATTCGGCTGGCGCTTGCCGGCGATCACCAAATCGATCCGTCAAGAAATCCAGCGGTTCGAGCTTTACGCCGCTTGATCCCGGTGACCGATACCTACCAGGGCGGCCGCTTCTTTGTTCGCGGTTGGCAAGGGAAGGCGGGGCTCTA
Organism: Candidatus Sulfotelmatobacter sp.; assembly: GCA_049519055.1. GTDB lineage: Bacteria > Acidobacteriota > Terriglobia > Terriglobales > Acidobacteriaceae > Sulfotelmatobacter. The sequence goes on from JBEKRE010000021.1 coordinate 8,941, forward strand.
CGCCACGCCGTTGCTAATTGTCCTGGCCGTAATCGAAACCACGGACCTGCTTTTCGCCGTCGATTCGATCCCCGCGGTACTCGCCATCACACTCAATGCCTTCATCGTCTACGCCTCGAATGTGTTCGCGATCACGGGGCTGCGGTCGATGTTCTTCGCCGTTTCTGGACTAATGAAGGTCTTTCGCTTTCTCCACACCGGCCTGGCGGCGATTCTGATCCTGGTGGGAGCGAAGATGATCGTGACAGATTATTTCAGGGTGCCAACCCTGGCGATGCTGGGCGCAGTAGCGGGAATACTCACTCTTTCTGTGGCAGCTTCAATTCTTATCCCGGAGAAAGAGCGGACGTAGAGAGGTCATCAACGTCCTCCAAACCGCCACTGCCCATAGGCTATTATGGAAGACCATGGCGCAAGTCACCATTCATGTCCCGCCGCGTCCTTACCAGGCTCGAATTGAGAACGGCTTACTATCGCGGGCTGGAGCGTTGCTGGCGGAATTGCTGCCGCAATCCAGCAAATTGTTTGTAGTAACGGCCCCTCCGATCCGCCGGCGTTGGGGTGCAAAGTTACTGAACTCGCTGACCTCGGCGGGCTTCAAACCTCAAGTTCTTCAGATTCCGGATGGCGAGCCCGCCAAGAAACTGGCCACCATTGAGACCATGGCTGAGAGATTGGTGCGCCTGGGCGCAGACCGCAAAGCGGTTCTGGTGGCTTTGGGCGGCGGCGTGGTTGGCGATGTCACCGGATTGCTCTCCTCCCTTTACATGCGTGGTGTGGACCTGGTTCAGATTCCGACCACCGTCCTGGCCCAGGTAGATGCCTCGGTTGGCGGCAAGACTGCCGTAAACCTTAGGGCAGGGAAGAATCTGCTCGGAACTTATCACCACCCGCGGGTGGTTCTCATTGACCCGGAGGTTCTGCACACGCTCCCCGATCGCGCTTTTCGCGCCGGCCTGTATGAAGCCCTCAAGTGCGGCATCATTGGCGATGTCGATCTTTTCCTGCGCTTCGAACAGAAGCGGGCTCAGATTCTGAAGCGCGATCCGGTCGAGATTGAAGGCCTCATCGCCCAAAGCGTGAAGCTCAAAGCGGAAATCGTTTCTGCCGATGAACAGGAAGGCGGCTTACGGCGCGTCCTCAACCTTGGCCATACCATCGGACACGCTCTGGAGGTGGAAACCGGCTACCGCGCCGTGCTTCACGGCGAGGCCGTCGCGTGGGGAATGATCGCTGCAACGAACATTGCGCTTACTGTCGGGCGCACGGACAGCGTTACCGCAGGCCGCATTGCCGACGCTGTGTTGAGCCTGGGCCGTCTCCCGGAGTTGAAAGTAAGCGCCCGCAAGATCCTCACGCGCCTTCAGGCCGACAAGAAAACTCAAAATGGCGCAGTCCATTTTGTTCTGCCGCGAGAAATTGGAAAAGTAGAAATCGCCTCCGACGTGCCCGACGAGGTAGTCCTCGACGCCGTCGAAGCGCTATGCCGCTTATCCCTCGGTGGCCGGGGCTGGAAGAAATGAAGATGCGGACGAAATGACTCGCGCGGCTGAGACTCCAAAGTCAACGGTTATGGGCGCGGCTCCGGAAGGCGCCAGTGACCCGCGCTGCGCGGCGCGCGCCGTGCGTGAGATGTTCACCTCGATTGCTCCGCGCTACGACCTGTTGAATCATGTGCTCTCGTGCAACGTTGATCGCCTGTGGTGGCGGCGCACTGCTCGCACTTTCTCCCACATTTTTGCCCAGCCGGACTGCCGTGTTCTCGACCTTTGCTGCGGCACTGGCGACATGACCTTTGCCTTGCGCAAGCAGGCATCCCAGGGGGAAGGGAAGTGTGGTCCGCAGATTTTGGGCGCCGATTTTTCTCACGCCATGCTTCAGCGTGCTCTCTCAAAATCTGTCGGACAGAGCGCTGCGAGCGCCGAGTCTCAAATGCCAGGTTGGATCGAAGCCGACGCTCTCAGCCTTCCGTTCCCCAATCAGCATTTCAAGCTGGTGACTTCGGCCTTCGGGTTTCGCAATCTCGCGGACTACGATGCCGGCCTGCGTGAAATCGCGCGCGTGTTGACGCCCGGAGGTGAATGCGGCATCCTCGAGTTCGGCGAGCCCAAAGGGCTGATGGGCCGCCTCTATCGCATCTACTTCAGGCAAGTACTGCCCCGCGTGGGTACCGTGATTTCGGGCGTGCGCGGCCCTTATGCTTACCTGCCGAATTCAGTCGAACGATTTCCGGAGCCGGCAGAAATGTTGGATCGCATGCGCCGCGCCGGCTTCCGCGAGGCTACATGGACGCCATACACGTTCGGTATCGCTGGCTTGTATCGCGGCAAGAAGTGAATCCCCCCGGAACCCTCCTACCCGGCATCCCGCAACAACTTGCTCAGTCTTTGCAGGTCGCCTTCGCTCGTGTCTCCGATGACGAAGTATCTTAGGCCGTTCTGCGCCCAGGTCTCCATATGGAACGAGAGTGTATCGGCTGTTCCTGTTGGCAGACTTTTTATCTCCGCCGCACGATCCGGCAAAATGAAAACGGAAATGTAGTGCTTTCGGATCTGATAAATCAAATGTGCGCTCGGAATCTGTTCCAGATACGCAACTCGTCCTCCGATTAAAGCGAAATCCGACCCCGTCAACTCCGGCAAATTGAAAGTGAACGGGATCCTTCCCTGGAACCAAGGTTTCACGGTATGGCGGTCCGAGGAAACTACGTCCACTAGCGTGCTGCTAGCCAGGGTGCTCACGTGCAAGTCTGCCAACTCACCATAGATACGCTGCCGCGCCGCTCGCTGTTGCCCAAAGTACCCGGTCAAGAAGAATGCCGCAATTACCAACACAAGTGCAGGAACAAGAATAAGTCGCCACCACTCAGCAATTCCACTCTTTGATTTCGAGCCAACCTTCTTTGCGATTCTGTTCCGTAGTTCCGCGCTTGGGGTGTATCGCGATCCCGCCATTTGTACCGCCCGTTTGAGTTGCACCCGTTCCAAAACTTCACCAGAACAAGCCGCGCACGTTCGCAGATGGGCAGCCAAAGCTGCGGCCTCAGCCACCGGTAGTTCACCATCGAGGTGGCGGTCCAGGTCTCCGCGCCACTGGTCACATGCCATGCCGGCCTCCCTCGATCTTGGGGCGGAGAGCAGTGCGTAGCGCCTGGCGGGCGCGATACAGCCTTGACATCACCGTGCCCATGGGAATCGCCAGGGTTTCCGAAATCTCCTGGTATGACATCTCCTCCACTTCACAGAGCAGCAAAATTTCCCGGAACTGCACCGACAATTCTTCCAATGCACGTTGGGCCATTTCGCGATTGGCCCGTTCGATGAATAGACCCTCGGGCGTGACCTTCTCCGTTGGCAGGCTGTCGCCGCTCGCTTGGTCCAAAACAACCATGGTCTTCAGTCCCGTCCGCGAACTCAGAAATGAGTTTCGCAGGATGCGGTAAATCCATGCGCGAAAATTTGTACCCACCTGGAATGACGAAAATCCGCGTAGCGCCTTCGCGTAGGTTTCCTGAACCAGATCCTCAGCCTCGGCCCTGTCCTGGGTCAACCAGTGTGCAAAGTTATAGAGCTGATCGAACAGAGGCATCGCGAGATCTTCAAACGACACCGCGGTCAGCCGCTGTTCGGACACCCGCATAGAGTAAACCACCCACACGCCGATTTACTCCCAGGAATAATGTGCGACCAGGCTGGTCGCTCGTGGATGGCAAATTCCTTTACATCGAGCTATTAGCCCGCGCTCGCTTCTTTTGCAGGGACTGCTGCCGTCTTAAAGCTGTCGGCAAATGCATCCGCAATCGTGTGGCGCATCACCTTTTCGTATTCCGGACCCAGGAACTTGCGCAGGCGGTCGGTATTCATGATGTACTCCCCGGTCATATAGGGAAGAGCCTCCGGCGGAATCGCCGAGATTTGGCGCTTCCACAGAAACTGCAGCGCCAGGCGCATCGCCAATTTACCCGGAACGCGCAGCAGCTTGGCCTGTGCCATCTCGATACAGCGCCCGTACGTGAGCGGCTCTCCACGCCCAGCGACGTTCAAAATCGTCAAGCGTTGCGGCTCCGGATCCCGGTGCAAGATGTGGGTGATCACCCGAGCCATATCGTCTACGTGGATGAACTGTATTTTGTTTTCAAGATACTGTTGACCGCGGGGAAGCACGCACGGAAGCCGCTTGCCCTCCCTACGCATCTTCTCCGCCCGCGCGCTCTTGCCGTTGGGAGTGCCGCGAAACGCTCCCAGCAGGTAGTTGCTTACCGTAGCCCCGGCAAAAATGTGCGGACGCAGAATGTAAACGCTACACCCGCGCAGAGCCGAAGAGCGTTGCTGTACCACCTCGTCGCTCTGCTTTTTATGGATCGCGTAAGGGAGAGTGTGCGCCGCCATCGGCGACTCCTCCATCGCCGGAGCCGGCAGGCTAGGCCCATACACAGAAACACTGCTGGGAAAAATAAATTGCCTGATGCCTGAATCAGCGGTGCGGTTCGCCTCGGTGATGGCTTCCATGACCCGGGCCGTCCCGGCCACGTTGATCTGCCACATGCGCTCAGCATCGAGTACCCCCGAGCGCACCGCGTCGATCACAAACGCAAGGTGGACCACCGACACCGGTCTTACATCCCGCAGCAATTCGTAGAGTGCCCGGGTGGAAGCCTCGGCTCCCAAATCAAGACGTTCGAATCGGAGTGGCAAATCGGTCTTAGGTGTACTCAGGTCCACCCCGATTACCGAGAAATCTTCCAGCAGCGGGAGCAAACGCGATCCCAGGTTTCCTGCGATGCCGGTGACCACGATGACAGGTTTATCGCTCGCCATCAGTTGGAGTTGGACGGAGGGGCCGATTGCGCAGGGGGCTGCGAGGTCGGGTTGGCAGCCGGAGCGCCAGCTTGCGGCTGCGTTGGAGGCGGTGGGACATTGGGCCGCGGAACGCGCGGCGGTAGCTGCCCTGGAGGACGCCCTCCCATTGGCCCGCTCGGAGCCGGCGGCCCAAAGTACGCGTCGTTCGTTTCCGTGTGATACGAGTTCGCGTACGTGTCCATCATTTCCTTCATTCGCTGGCTCTTCAGTGTATTGCGAATTTCCTCGCTGACCTGATCCAGCGGAAGAACCTGCTCGCTCACCACTTTGTAAATGTAACGTCCGCCATTGTCGGTGATCACCGCGGAAACTCCGTCCACTTTCAGATCAAACACCGCGGCGTGTGCCGGAGGCAACCCGGTGCGCCGCACTTTCGGCAGATTGACCGTAGGCGTCTCCACTTTCATGCCTGCGGCTTCGTAAGCTTCTTTTTGCAGCTTAACGAAGTCTTCCCCAGCAGCGGCTCGTTCCCGCAAGCTCTCGGCCAATTTACTCAGCTCCTGCTCACCTGCTTCCTGTTTCGCCTTATCCGCGGCCTCCTTCGCTTTTTGCCGCTCTTCGGTCAGCTTCTCGCCATTCTCCGTTCTCTTCTCCAATTCCGCTTGCTTGTAGCGTGGAATAAAGAGCCGGTCCAAAGAGAATTGCTCATACGCCTCAGGATTTTTCTTGTAGTAAGCCTCTATATCTTCAGGTGAGACTTTCTCCGCCTCTTCCTGCACCGAGCGCTGCAGTTGCTGCGTCAGAATCTGCATCTGCACAACTTTCAACGTCTCTTGATATTGCGGAGTCTTGTCCAAACCCTTGGCTTTCGCCGCTTCCGACATGGCTATGAACTTAGGCAGCGCTGTTGCCAGTTGGTGTTTCAACTGCGGCGTGACGTTCGGCGAGAGGCCGCTGGCAATCTTCTCAAACTCTTTCCGGGTAATGACCGTCTTACAGTCCTCCGGCTTCTTGCCAGCCGTCTTGGCGGCTGCCGAGCCAGTCTTGGCTGTCTCGTTAGTCGGAGTGGCCGAGCAGACGCCAAAAACCGTAAGCACGGGTGCGTCTTCCAGAACTTCCGATCCCGCGCTCGCCGCAGTTCCATTTGCAACCTGCGCTGGACTCTGCGGTGTCCTCGCAGTTCCGGGTGGCGCTTGTCCCCAAGCCATCGACCCCAACCACACACACAGCACCCAACTCTTACTCATACGAAAAATCCTCCAGGATTGGTAGATCAGGAAGTTGCAATCGCTCGAACCTAGCATCGTAGCATAGGAGCAGCTCTCCGCAGTACCGCCTTGGCCTTCCGTTCAAGTGCGTCGGAAAGCTGATTCCCTTGGCGCAATTCCGCCTTAGCGGCGATAATCCCATCATGTCCGGGACGCCGGCCCTTTACTCACCCAAGGCGATGCGCGCCGAAAAACGCGCCGTGGCGGGAAACTCGGTGCTCGCCGCCCTGCTCATCACGGGCGGAAAAATCGTGGTTGGCGTCACCACCGGCAGTCTGGGCATTCTGTCGGAAGCCGCGCACTCCGCGCTAGATCTCATCGCAGCCCTCCTTACCTACTTGTCGGTCGGAGTCTCCGACAAGCCGGCTGATGCCGATCACCAATACGGCCACGGCAAAGTCGAAAATTTCTCGGCCTTCGTCGAAACCGGGCTGCTCCTGCTGACCTGCATCTGGGTGATCTACGAAGCGATTGTTCGACTATTTTTCCGACGCGTAGACGTCGAGCCTTCCGTCTGGGCCTTCGCCGTGATGCTCGTCTCCATGGTAGTGGACTACTGGCGCTCCCGCGCTTTAGGCCGCATCGCCACCAAGTACGATAGCCAGGCACTTGAAGCCGACGCACTCCACTTTTCCACCGATATATGGTCCGCAGGCGTCGTAGTCCTGGGCCTCGCTCTTATCCTGGCGGGACGCGTCTACAATCTGGATTGGCTGCGCCTCGCTGATCCCATCGCCGCTCTTTTTGTCGCAGGCGTGATCGTTTCCGTGAGTTGGCGGCTGGCACGGCGCACCATCGACGCACTGCTTGACGCAGCGCCGGCTGGAGTCCGCGGTCAAATCACCGACGCCGTTTCACACGTTGATGGTGTGCTCGAAATCGGGCGCGTGCGCATCCGCCGCTCCGGAAACCGCTATTTCGCCGATCTTGCCGTTGGCCTGGCGCGCACGGTTACCTTCCAACGCTCCGAACAGCTTGTCGAAGCTGTCACAATCGCGGTGCGCGAGATCCTTCCCGACGCCGACGTCACCGTTCAACCGCTACCCCGTGCTCAGCGTTCGGAAAATATCTTCGATCGCATTCGTGCCGTCGCTACTCGCCACAATCTGAACGTCCACGACATCACGGTGCAGGATTTCGACGGCCAGCTTCACGTCGAGCAACACGTCGAACTCGACGAATGCATGACCCTGAAGGACGCCCACGATCAGGTCACTGACCTCGAAGCCGACATGCGCCATGATGTGCGCGAAATCGCAGCCATCCTCACCCATATCGAAAGCGAGCCCGCCACTATTGAGAAGCCGGAAGAACTGGTGCGCGACGCCGACCTGGAGCGTCAACTTAAAGTTGTCGCTGCGGAATTCCCCGACATCCTGGATGTTCACGAGTTTGTCGTCACCCGCGTTCGGGGACGGCTATATGTTTCCTGCCACTGCACGATCGCCGACCATCTTTCGCTAGTGCGTGTCCACGAGATCCAGACCGAACTTGAAATCCGCTTCAAGCAAGCCGCTCCTGAGTTGTTCCGCGTGCTGATTCATCCCGAACCAAGCACGGATAACCGCAGGTAAAATCTAGCTGGAGTACTTACCTATGACGAACGCCCGCGCCACCTGGATCGAGAAACACCGTTTCAACGCATTATCCGACAGCGGCCACTCCATGGTCGTCGACGGGGACAAGACCACCGGCAATACTCCCATGGAACTGGTTCTCATCGGATTGTGTGGCTGCACCGGCTACGACGTCGTTTCCATTCTGCAGAAGAAGCGGGAACCGTTCACCAGCCTTGAAATCCGCGCCGAAGCCGAACGTGCCTCTGATCCTCCGTCCGTCTATATAGGAATTAGGGTGATCTACCGTTTCGGTGGTAAAGTCTCTCGCAAGGCCGTTGAGGACGCAGTCCGTCTTTCGAAGGAGAAATACTGTTCAGTCTCGGCAATGCTGGAGAAGACTGCGAAAATTAGCACCTCAATCGAGTACACCGACGAATAGGCTTACGGTGCCTTATGGCGCTAAGAATCCTGCTCTTCACTCAATCCGGCTGTCTCTCTTGCGAGCTGATGAAGATTTTTCTCGAAGCCAAGGAAATGGTTTTCGAAGAACGGAACATGAGTCTCGACTCCGCTGCCCGCGTGGAGTTGCTCGAAACCTACCACAGCCACACTGCCCCAACCCTGGTGATTTTCACCGCTGCCCGTGCCGAAGTAATCGAAGGCTTCCATCCGGACCGCCTTGACCACCTGCTCTCCGCTGCCTGATCATCGAAGTCATCCCCGAGGATCGCTATTCGAAATACAACTCAGCCAAGCTCGCCGCCGCATCCACTCCGCGGATATTTCTTTATCGCTTCCGCCGCCTTTCTGTGGGGAATCTCGGCGGCCCTCGGCCGCGCCGTCTTCACTGGCAAGCTTTCGCTAGGCGCCGCCTCCCTGCGTCACATCGACCCGCTGATCCTTTCCCAAAGCCGCACTACCTTTTCGTTACTCGTGCTGCTTCCTCTTCTCGTTGCAGGGAAGGGTTGGCAGCGCATCAAACTTCCTGCCCGCGATCTCGCCTACTGCTTCGTGCTCGGGACACTCGGTGTAGCCGTCTCCAACTATTTCTATTATGTCGCCATCCAGCGAACCAATGTCGCCACCGCGATCATTGTGCAATACACTGCCCCGGTGTGGGTTCTACTCTATGTGGTGGCTCGCGGCCAACAAAAACTCACAGCGCAAAAGGTGGCTGCCGTTGCCTTTGCTGTGACAGGAATCGCGCTGGTCATCGATCTCCTCGGAGCCGCGCTCCCCGGAAATAAATCCGGCGCTGCGCTCCATCTCGATCTCTACGGCATCATCGCCGCGCTGCTCGCCTCATTCTCCTTCGCTTTCTACAATGTTGGCGGACACCGCATCCTTGCCCGCCACGACCGTTGGCGCGTCCTCGTCTGGACTCTCACCGCCGCTACAGCCTTCTGGCTGGTCGTCAACCCTCCGTGGAAAATCGTGGCCGCTCGATACGCAGCCGCGCAGTGGCTTTTTCTTTTCGTTTTCTCGATGATCTCAGTGCTCGGCGCTTTCTCGCTTTACTTCCTCGGCCTGCAGCATCTGGAGCCCACTCGCGCCATCATCGCCAGTTGCCTCGAGCCAGTGTTTTCGATTCTGCTCGCCGCCCTGCTTCTGGGCGAAGTGTTGCGTCCCATTCAGGTCCTGGGAATTGGCTTGGTACTTTCTGCCATCATGATCGTGCAACGCCCCAGTCGCAGCGTGACCGGGGACCGAGTGGTGGTTGAGCCGATCGAATAAGAGGAAGAGGAATCTCGGTGTTTCCTCCCCGGATACCCCGCCAGATTTGACAATGTCTCCTCTTCCAGTCGTGCGATGCTTGGTAGGGTGGTCGCAACCTTTGGATAAACACAGTCCGCAAGTGGAGCGCTTATGAGATTTCAGCGGCTCGCCGTACTCTTTGCTTTCCTCGTGACATTCCTCACTCCTTGTTTTGCCCACCACATGGCGGTGGTGGTCGATAAGGACAACAACGTTGGAAACGTCGCGGCCGCCCAACTGTCGAGGATTTTCCGCGCGGAGATTAAGAAGTGGCCGGACGGCAAAACTGTCGTCCTGGTTCTGCACAAGGATTCTGTCGGCGAAAACGAAACCCTTCAGCGCCTGATCAAGATGAGCCCCAGCGAATTGAAAACGCTGATCGCAGCTCACAAGGACTCCATCCAGGTGGTGGACTCCGATGCGGACATACTCAGGATCGTGCAATCCACGCCTGGGGCGATTGGGTTGGTGGAACTCCGCTCCGTCGACAACACGATTAACGTGGTGCGCGTCGACGGGAAATTGCCCATGGAATCTGGCTATTTGCCGCATTAGGCTGGATCTGCGCCGGCGAATCGTCCGCCGAAGCGCCTCACCTAGGCCGCCCGTTTTCGATCACGCGCATCCGACGGCAAAGGTCTTCGTCCCACTGCTCCACGCCTAGCGGAACGGAGCCGTTGAGCAAGCCCGCGAAAGCCTCAAGCGCTTTGCGGGCATCTCCAATCAAGTAATAAAACGCTTCCCAGTTATCACTGTCTTCGCCGTCGTGATTGGGAATCACATATTGAAAGTGCGACGCCTCCTGCAGTTCCTGGTAGGTGCTAGATGCACGAGTCTCGACATCTTCTAAATCCCTCAACGACAACTCCCCCTTTTGACGCCGAGTCCTCCGCAAGAGCTTGCGCCGCATGATGTCGGTGAGAAGTTCATGAAAGGACACATTGCGTTCCGGGGCAGTTAAGTAGGCGATTTCCTCCTGCGAAAGCGGCGACACAAAAATACTGAGTCGCGTGACCTCTGCCAAGCGAGGATGCGTCTGCAGCGCCCGGCCAATATATGGATTGCCCTCGAACAAGACATCGCCTCGCTGAAGCAAAGACTTCAGTTCCTCGAGGTCCACTGCTTGTAAGTCAGCCCGCGCCTCGAGCACGGCGTATCGTTGATCCCGCCGTAACGCCTCCACCTGAGCCCGCGTGCGAAAGTGAAAATCCACTCGGTCAAGCTCGCCAGGACGTGGAGCGCGGCTGTTAACCAGCACTAATTTCTGAAGTTTGGCGAACAACCCAAGATGGAATTTCCCAAGGGACTTGTAGAGCGGAGTCTTCCCGACGCACGAGGGCCCGCTGAGAATTACAAGACGTCCGGTTTTCTCAGGACTCATGGTTCATCGTCTCAAAGCTAGGAAGCCGCTCGCTGTGGGTAATGTCCAATGATCTTGCTGATGAAGCCGTGAAAGCGATGGATGCCCGCGGTGTCCGGTAAGAACATAAACGGACAAGCTCCGGGAACCACCGCCATCCCGCGCTCCCGGCATAACTCGACCGCTTCCGCGCTCACTGAGCCCTTACCCGTAGCCCTGTACATCCAAACCCGCGGCACCTTCGCCTCTAAGCAGTCATTCACGACGGATTCAGTGGCTTTCGGGGAAGTCATCAGCAGGACTCCCTGGACGGGCGGCTGGATGTCCTGCACCCGCGCAAAACACCGTCGCCCCTGCACTTCGTCAACGTTGGGATTCACCGGCACCAAATCATACCCACGGCGGCAGAGTTCTTCGAACAGCTTCACACTGAAGCTAGCGGGATTCCGCGAAACCCCCGCCATCGCAATACGTTTATGAGAGAGAAAATCTTCGACGGCTTCCAGGGACGCATGCTGAGTTGCCATATCCCCTCCTGCATGAAACAGATTGCCCGCATCCAACCGGGCCGTCCTGATTGTGAAGCGTAGCGGGCTAAGCGTCAGTGATCCGAGACACAAAGTCGCAGTAGGTGAAAATACCTCCTCGCCTTCTTCACATCGCGTGCGATCTGCTCCCGTAACGCTTCCACGGACGGAAACTTGATTTCATCCCGCAGCCGATCAAGAAAACAAATTTCCACCTCACTCTCCGGCGTCAGCTCAATAGGATGAAAATTCAGCAAATGAGTCTCGATAGCAAACGAATCGGCCCCAAACGTCGGTCGGTTCCCCACATTGGTCACAGAATCAAAGCACTCCACCCCCACACGCGTCCACGTGACATAAACGCCATCCTCCGGCACGAGTTCTTCGTAGCGCGCCAGGTTGATGGTGGGCACGGTGTACTTCGACCCGTAGCCCCGCCCGCGGCCCGGTGCGCCCAGAATGCAAAACGGACGCGCCAGCAGATGCCGCGCTCTGCTCACCCGCCCTTCGCCCAGCAGCTTACGAATGTGACTGCTCGAAACCGGCTCGCCGCGCAGCTTCTGCTCCGGATAAGCTTTCACTTCGAATCCCATCTCCTGCCCCAACTGCTCCAGCAAATCCACATTCCCGGCCGCCTTGTGTCCGAAGCGAAAGTTGTAACCTTCATGCACTTCGCGCGCATGTAGTTTCTTTTTTAAGATGCGTTCGGCAAACTGCCGCGGTGTCATCAGCGAGAGATCGCGTCCGAAGGGTAACATCAAGATGGCGTCAATTCCGGTCGCCCCGAGCAAGCGCAATTTCTCTGGGGTTGGAGTGAGTAGTTTCAGTCCCGAGTCCGGCCGCAGAATGCGTGCCGGATGCGGCTCAAACGTTACTGCCACGGCCTTCGCGCCGCTGGCCCGTGCCCTCGCAGCAATCTTGCCGAGCACGAGCGCGTGCGCTCGATGGACGCCATCGAAGTTACCCACGCTTACCAACGAAGGCCCAAACTCCGCCGGAACATCCTCGAGTCTATGAAAAACCTGCATGATTATGCGCGGCACTTAGCCGGCGAAGTCGCAAAGTACGCTGACAAACCTGACGAATTCCTACCTTGCTGATCCGTGAATTCTCGGCGGCGCCCCTCGGCGGTAGGTCTAAATTTCAAAATCCACTCTCAGCCCGTCATACGCCAGCCGCACATGCGCTGGCAAAGTTGCGTTAGTGGCCTCGTGCGCCAGATCATGGCAAATGTGGGTAAAAAAAGCCCGCTTGGCCTTCACTCGATCCACGATGCGCAGCGAATTCTCTACCGTCGAATGCGTCGGGTGCGGCTTGTGCCGCAGCGCATCCAAAAAGAGAACGTCCAATCCTTCGAGCTGACGAAACGAGGCCTCCGGAATTTCACTATGGTCGGTAAGATAGGCAGCCTTTCCAAATCTAAATCCATAGATCTCGACCTCGCCGTGAATCAAACGTACCGGCTCGAACTGAGCGCCAAATATCTCCACTGGACCATCAATCGGCCGCAACTCGAGTCGTGGCAGACCGCCGTATTTGTAGTCCCCGTCAAAAATGTAGCTAAACATTTTGCGGAGGAAAGCGGCCGCATCCGGACGCGCATAGAGTGGGAGCTTCCCCGGCTTGTGGCAGTAACTCAGCGGGCGCAAATCGTCGATGCCCAGGATATGATCCGCGTGGGTGTGCGTGTAGAAGACCGCGTCCACCCGCGTGATGTGCTCCCGAATCGCTTGAGCGTAGAAATCTGGCGTGGTGTCAATCAATACAACTTTGCCCGCAAATTCCAACATGATCGAAGGACGCGTGCGCCGATCGTGAGGATGGCTGGAGCGGCATACTGCGCAATCGCAGCCTAGCGTAGGCACGCCCATCGATGTGCCGCTGCCCAGCACCGTGAGGGTGGCCTTCATACCTTCACTCTCTTGCTGCACCTGTTTGGACCCGCCACGCCGGTACGGTCACCGTCCCGTGGTTCCCGTGGCTGCTCCAGGCTGCGGCGGACGCGACAGCGCATTGGTCACTTCCACGTACGCCATGCGCACTTCGTAGAGGCTGTTTTGCAGAAAGTTCTCTTCCGTGGAAGTTAGATTGCCTTTGGTTTTTTCCGCCAGCAGCGCCAGGGTGTCGATGGTCTGGCGTGCTCCGATGATGTCCATCCGTGGCTGCTCCCCCTGCTGCTGCATCAATCCCAACTGCAGCATCGCAGTCATGTAGAGCGACGCCAGAAAGCGCTCGAACGTCATCTCGAATTCTTTGGCATCGCGCCCGCTGAGTTCCACGCGCGAGTCCAGCGCATCAGATGACTTTCGGTACGCATCCGCCTGCGCCCGTTGCTCCTCCACGGTCGGCATCGGAGGGACCTCTGGCCCTGCTGGCGAGTTTGCAGCCGGCACTGCCTCGGGTTTCTGGGCCACGGGAGCCGTGGCCTTGGGTGCTTCCGATTCCTCGCGAACATCTTGCCGCCGTTCGCCGTCCTCGGTAAACAAGCGACGGTCGGTTACCGTGAAACCTGATTCTTGTCTCTTCTCAGCCATAGCATCCGTCCTTCTCTGCCTCGTCCAAAATTTTGAGGAATATCTTCTTCGCGTCCTCCGCGATTAAAGCTTTTCTTACCGTTGCAGTAACGATTCCCGAGCCGGAGCAACACCCGCCAGCGGCAACTGGGTTACAGTCGCCTTGAGCCCGCCAATCATGACCTCGCGCCCGGGCACTCCCACTTCTCGCCGTATATATCCCAACGCTAACTTACGTTCGCTCAACGGTAAGCGAACAAGAGCGACACTGGTAATTTCTCCCACTTCCTTCTCGCCCGAAACAATCTTGGCGTCCGTTGCAATCTCCGCCGAGCCTTCCAATACAAAGCCGGTAAATTTGCGATGCACGTTGCCGCGGGATCGAATGCGCTCCACGATCTCTTGTCCCACGTAGCATCCTTTGTTGAAGTTGAGCGCGCGCATCTGCTCGGTTTCCTGCGGCAAGTCGCGCTCACGAATATCCACTCCGTAGAGCGGAACGCCTGCCGCGATGCGTTGTATCTCCAGCGCTTCGCTTCCCACCGGAGTCGAGCCGGCGGAAACCAGAGACCGCCATGTAGCGAAAACATCTTTCGGCGCAAGCCAGATTTCGTACGACTCATATTGCGCGTCTTCGCCACGCACTACCGTGCATTGCACACAGTCGCAATCGCAATTGCATCGCGCCAAATGGGTCTGCAGTGGTTCCATTTCCGTAACCTCGATCCCCGCGGCGTTCAGGCCAGTGCGTGCCTTAGGCCCCGCCATGCCCAACGCCGTCCAGTTCCCGCTGATATTCGCGACTCGCACATCATCCATGATGATGTAATGGTCGAAGGTCGCCAGGATCTTCTCAACCTGGCTGCGATCTGTCTCGACGGTTAGCGTCTCGCCGTCATTGAAAACCAGCATGTCGCCGAGGATGCGCCCCTGCGGATTCAGCAGGAAAGAATAAACGCCTCGCCCCTCGTTCAGATCGCGAATATTGTTCGTAACCATCCCGTTCATCCAGCGCGCGCGATCGCTGCCCGCCAGCGAGATCCGGGCCCGGAAGCCGAGGTCATAAACTCCGCTACCATTCCGCAAGGCATCGAATTCCCCCTGCGGATCGGAATAGCTCGCTGCCGTTTCGGCCCCGCGGTACTCGCTCACGCGCATGGAGAGCGCCTGATTTGCCGCTTGCGCACGAAGAGCCTCTTGGAGTGGAGTGCGGAACATGGAATATTGATTATAGCGAAGGACTTCGTGATTCATCGGCCGTTGGCTCTGCCTATTCGGCAATTGGGGGTTGGCAATTGAAAATCTTGCCCCGCCGGGCCTCCAGAGAATCACGCACGGATTCAGATTGGCTTGTGTTAACGTTTCTGCCGTGGACCCGCAAAGGACTTCCAAGAAACGCATTGCTGTGATTCCAGGAGATGGAATTGGACAAGAAGTAATCCCCCAGGCTCTCAAAGTAATCCGCGCATCCGGAGCGGACGTCGAAATGAGCGAGTTCGACTGGGGCGCCGATCGCTATCTCCGCGACGGAATGACGGTCCCTCCCGACGGATTCACCATGCTCGGCCGCGACTTCGATGCAATTTTTGCCGGCGCCTTCGGCGATCCGCGAGTGAAAACCAATATCCACGCCAAAGAAATTCTACTCGGCATGCGCTTCAAGATGGATCTCTACGCCAACGTACGCCCGGTGCGGTTGCTCGATGCGGCGCTATGTCCCCTGAAAGGTGTCGAGCCGAAGGATGTGGATTTTGTCGTGATCCGCGAAAATACGGAAGGTGCGTACACAGATGCCGGAGGCGTCTTCAAACAAGGCACTCCCGACGAAATCGCGATCCAGGAAGACATCAACACCCACAAGGGAGTCGAACGCGTCATCCGCTACGCGTTCGAGTATTGCGAGGAACATCGCAAACTCGACGGCTCCCCACGTGGCCGGGTCCTCATGTGCGACAAGTCGAACGCGATGACACACGCCGGCGGCTTATGGCAGCGCGTGTTCAGGGATGTAAGCGGCGAGCACCCCCAGATCGCCGCGCAGACCATGTACGTGGACGCGCTCTGCATGCAACTGGTGCGTGATCCTCGGTCTTTCGACGTGATCGTAACCAACAACATGTTTGGCGACATCATCACCGACCTCGCCGCGGGACTGCAGGGCGGCCTCGGCATGGCGGCCAGCGGAAACATTCATCCCGGCAAAACCTCCATGTTCGAGCCGGTCCACGGCTCCGCCCCACCGATCGCTGGGAAAAATGTGGCGAACCCGATCGGCGCGATCCTCACCGCCGCGATGATGCTGGAGCATTTGGGGTTGACTCAGGAAGGGGGCAAGATCGAAGGAGCCGTGCTGGAAGCGGTAAAGCAGAAGCAAACCACGCAAGACATCGGCGGAACGCTTGGGACGCGGGAAGCCGGAGAATGGGTGGCGGAGAAGATATGAACCAACATTGGAAGAGACTGGCTGGCATCGCGCAGGTTGCAGTGGCCCTTTTGGCAGCTTATTTTGTGCTGCCGGCCGGAGCCGCATCAATTCAAAAACGGCAACAGGCATCAGTCCGTGGACCGGGGCGGGATCAATCTGGAGATATTCGCGTATCGTCCAAAGAAATGCTCGGTCACTGCAGTCTTACTCGTGTTCCACGGATTACCCCGCAATGTGGACTCCTACCGCGACGATCTGCATTCCCTGGCAAATGAATTCTGCATGTTGGAAGTCGTGCCTCTGTTTGACGAGCAGCGCTTTCCATGGTGGCGCTACCAGAAAGATGGCATCGCTCACCAAGGGCGAGTGATGCCGTCGGACGCGTGGACGGGAAAGCTTGTGATAGGACTCGTGGACCGGATACGAAAGGACGAGAACCGACCAGGGTTGCCCTATGTAATGGTTGGACATTCTGCGGGAGCCCCATTCTAGAGTCGATTTACCGCGTTTATTCCCAACCAGGCGACGGCCATCGCGATCGCCAATCCGTCCACGCACGTGATTCCTAGTCTGAATGTGGATCCGCCATTCGGATTCAGGGGTGTTTATGACCCGGACAAAGCCGACACAGCTTGACAGAACCACCTGGTACAGCCCGTCCTCATGGTGCTGGGCGAGGAAGACGTCGGTGACAACATCGCGACGACGAACCAGCCGCGCTAGAAGCAGGGAAGGACTCGTTTCGACCGCGGGATGAACACCTTTCATGCGGCACCGGCTGCGCTAACGGCTCATGGCTGGCAACTGCAATGGAAGTGGATTGAACTCCCCGGCGTGGGGCACAGCGTAGCCGAAGTATTCGGTTCGCGCCAGGTAAAGGCCGCGATCCGGAGCTCGTTGTCCAGGCGTGAGGAAAATACTGTCAGCTCATAGGGCAAAATAGTGCTCGCATGATGAAAAGAATTAGGTTTACTGCTTCCCCCCCACCAACAGTGCCAACTCCCGCCACTTCCAGTGACAATCCACGTCCACAAAGCCAATCTCCCGCAGCCACCGCAGTTGCGTTTCAAAGTCCAATAGCTTGTTGGATGGATCTTCCGTTTCGACCGTGTAACCGATGCACCGGAGAAACTCTTCGTGCAGCCGCGGCGTCGGCGAAGCCACGTGCTCCAGGTTGCAAAAGACCCCGCCGGGATTCAGCAGGCTGTAAATCTCGGCATACAGCGCGCGTTTGCGCTCGTGCACCAGATGATGAATCGCGAAGCTGGAAACCACGGCGTCGAACCTGCCTAGCGTGGGCAGTGGGTGGTCAAGATTGTGAGTCACGATGGTGACGGAGGCATCCTCAGCAAATCGTTTCCCAACGGCGGCCAGCATCGCAGGCGAGAAATCAACGGCTACCGCTTCTGCTTTGCCGCGGATCTCCTCTTCAGTCTGGCCGCTCAACGCCGACTTGACCAGCGCAAGCAGACGGCCATCCCCGGTGCCGAGATCGAGAACCCGTCGCGCTCTCGCCGGAACGAATTCGAGAAGGGTCGATTCGCCTTCGCTGCGGTGCAAGATGGAATCAGCGCGATTGAGATAGTCGCGCGCGTGCTCAGCCGAAGTCCAGCGGTTTACGGCATTTGTGGTCATTTTTCGTCCCCGAGGACTGGTGTCCTTGAAGTGAGTATAGGGAAACAGGGTAGACTCGTTCCTAATGAATATCTTTAAGTTGCTACGGAGCGGGTTTGTGGGGACGCTTTTGGCAGGTGTGCTGCTGCTCGGGAGCAGCATGCCGGGTGCGGCACAGGATCAGGCCTCGCAGGGGAATCAAATTCAAAACCAGGCGAAAAAAGATGCCCGCCCCATTCAGGATCGAAAGTCTGCTGAAGACCCGCCCTCGACCCCGCCCGTACCTCCAGCCCAATCTCCCGCGCAAAAACCGGAAGTCAAGATCACCCCTCGCGAGGCGGAGGAACTTTTCCACTCCGTCGACGAGATTCTGGCCTTTGATAGCAAGCAGAGCGGTCTGCCGATCAAGAAGCAGGTCAAGCGCCGCCTCACCAGCCGCGACGAAGTGGAAGCCTACTTGACCAAGCACATGAAAGACGAAGACGTGAAGCGTTTGCAGCGCTCCGAGCTGGTGCTGAAGAAGTTTGGCCTGCTACCCCTCGACTTCGATCTGGAAAAGCTGCTGGTTTCGCTGCTGCGCGAGCAGGTGGCCGGTTATTACGACCCCAAGACAAAAACCGTCAATCTCCTGGACTGGGTTCCGATGGAAGAACAGGAACCGGTGATGGCGCACGAATTGACGCATGCGCTGCAGGATCAGACGGTCGGACTCGACAAGTGGATGAAGCGAGGCGAGAAGGATTTGGGTGAGAGCCGAAAAGATCCTACTTCGGCCGATATTGAGAACGACGAGATGGATGACTCGCGCGAGGCCGTCGTCGAAGGACAGGCCGAGGCCGTGATGTTGCAATATGAGTTGGCGCCGGTAGGGCGGTCGATCCTGGATTCTCCTGATCTGGTCGATGAGATGGAATCGCAGATGGCCAATGGTACGGACGATTCCACCGTGTTCAAAGACGCTCCCATTTTTCTCCGGGAGTCACTCACGTTTCCTTACAGCTATGGGCTGAAGTTTGAAGTGAAGCTGCTGGAAAAAGGCGGCAAGGAAAAGGCGTTTCCCGAAGTGCTGGCGAATCCGCCGCGCACCACGCGGCAGATTATGCAGCCCGAAACTTACTTGTCCGGGGAGCAGATTCCGCCCATGCCCGTCATTGAATTCAAGCGTGACTTCAAGGATTACATTAAGTTCGATATCGGCGGGATGGGTGAATTTGATGTTGCGGTCCTCGTCGAACAATACGCGGGAAAGAAATTGTCGGAGCGCCTGTATCCCGAGTGGCGCGGCGGATATTACTATGCCGCACGTCCGAAAGGCGATGCCACCGCACCCCTGGGGCTCATGTACGTATCGCGCTGGTCCGACGCGGAGAAGGCCGCCGAGTTTGCCGATATTTACGCGCGCTCACTGGCCACGAGATACAAACACGCCGAAGAAGTGGGGAAAACTTCGTCAGGGCGAGCGGTGCAGCATCCCAAATATAAGATCAATCTTCTCCAGGGCCGCCATGCCTGGACCACGGAAGAAGGGGCCGTTGTCATCGAAGAACAAGGCGATACCGTGCTGGTGACCGAGAGCCTAGACGCAACTACGACCGAGACCATCGAAAAAGAAGTGTTCAAGAAATAGGACTCAATTTTCACCTTTGAACCGAATTAATGTTTCCTCCTCGACCTTTCCTTCGTTTCAGTCTCATTCGTGTCTGCTAGGAAATGCTGCACTTTCGCGGCAACGGTGAACTGCTTTCCCGCGCGCTCGACCGTAAGCTTGCGTTCCTGTCCTGGCGATCCTTCGAGTAGTGACCAAACTTGCCCCATGGTGGAGTCGGGCACAGGAATGCCGTCAACGGCGACCAGATGATCGCCCGCCTGAACCTCCGGCACAGAAGGTGCGCCCTCGAAATCGGCGACGCCGAGAATGGTAAATCGCGTGTCGTCTTCCGGGCGCAGAACGAGGCCCACCACGTCAAATTCAGGAAACTTGAAGGTCCTGCCGATATCGAAATATGCCGAGGAGTGGGCGTAGTCGAGGCCGACGCGGTAGTTCATCAGCGCGTCCGAACCCAGCACACCGGAGATAGCGCTGTGCGTGTGCTTTTCGAAGAAAGCGAAAAAACTCTTTGGGAATTCAGCCACGGCCACATCCGTGAGAAACAACGGTCCGTATTGGATGCGGTCCACGCGCATCAGCTTCCACTTTGTTTCATCGTCACCGACCTCTCCCACGTTGGCGGGGCCCACGGCGCCGGTCATGTGCGGCCAGTCAGGATGGCCGATGGCCAGCTTGTCGGATAACTCTTCCGAAAGAAAGCTGATAGACGAGCCCACGTCGAGGCCCAGGTTGTAATTCTTGTTTTCAATCCTGCCGGGAATCTGAATGAAGCCGCTGCTTGCGTTGATTAGCATCTTGCTCTGCACGCCTTTGAAATGAATGCTGCCGGGCACGCCGATGCTGAACTCGCGATCAGGAAAATTGATGAGCACGTCGTAGTTGCGCAGAACAGCTGACGGGATTTTGATCTCCGCACTCATACCCGGAACCATGACCGAAGCGGCGCTCTCCGGCTTGAGTGGAATCGTCACCTCCTTCAGT
The DNA here is from genome assembly GCA_049519055.1 of Candidatus Sulfotelmatobacter sp. Classification (GTDB taxonomy): domain Bacteria; phylum Acidobacteriota; class Terriglobia; order Terriglobales; family Acidobacteriaceae; genus Sulfotelmatobacter. Next base: position 29,351 of record JBEKRE010000021.1, read on the forward strand.
GAAGTGAGAGAGACCTTCATGTCTCCGATTGCGATCTGCCGAGGAGGCGGGGCGGAGCAGGCGTTGGCATCGCACGCGATTGCAAGTCCCAACAGTTTGGCCACCCTGCGTGACATCTGCAATTCGGGGTCGCCCGTATCAACCCACCCGCGGACGCGCTTGCTCGATCCATCGGGCAGCGGCAGGTAAACGTCGATCACGACTCGGTTGTGATCGAGCGTGATGGGAACCGTAGCGGACTTGGGCTCAGGCTGCGACTTGCCGGCGTCTTGAGCCAGAGCGGAGACTGCTAAGAAAAATAGCGCGATGAGAGCGGTCCAGAATCGCATTGCGAGATTGTAACGGTTCGCGGCTTGCACAAACTCCGCAATCGGCGAAGGCACACAGGTGGTCTTGTATAATCACGGGTTTGGCTTGCGCGCACGAAACAATACAGTAAGCTCTCACTTTCCGGAGGATGGGTGGCTCAAGCGGAGATTGGCATTATCGGCGGCAGCGGCCTGTATTCCATGGCAGGGCTGACCAAAGTAACAGAAGTGCGTGTGAAGACGCCGTTCGGCGCGCCTTCCGACGCCTACGTGTGCGGCGCGCTCGAGGGGCGCAAGGTGGCCTTTCTGGCGCGCCACGCGCGCGGACACCGCATTCTTCCCAGCGAACTCAATTTCCGCGCCAATATTCACGGCTTAAAGCAGCTCGGAGTCGAAAGGATCATTTCGGTTTCCGCCGTAGGATCATTGAAGGAAGAGCACAAGCCATTGGATTTTGTAATTCCTGATCAGTTCTTCGACCGCACGCGCCATCGTGTCGATACTTTTTTCGGCGGAGGAGTCGCCGCCCACATCGCTTTTGCTGATCCCGTATGCGGGCAACTGGCGGCGGTGGTCGAGGCTGCGTGCGAGAAGGTTGGCGTAACCGGCAGACATGGTGGAACTTATCTGTGTATGGAAGGGCCCCAATTTTCCACCAGGGCGGAATCGAATGTGTATCGCGGGTTGGGCATGGATGTGATTGGCATGACCAACCTGCAAGAGGCGAAGCTGGCGCGCGAAGCAGAAATCTGTTACGTAACGGTTGCCATGGTCACGGATTACGATTGCTGGCACCCGCATCATGATTCGGTAACCGTCGATCAGATCGTCGCCGTATTGGCGAAGAATGCGGAGAACGCAGCCAAAGTGGTGCGCGAGACCGTCGCCGCTATGCCGCGAGAGCGCTCGTGCAAGTGCGGATCAGCACTAGCCCATGCCATTTTGACGGATCATAAGAAAATGCCAGCCGCAACGCGGAAGAAGTTAAAGCTGATTCTGGGAAAGTATCTCAAGGCAAGTGCTCAGTGATCAGTGGCCCGTGGGCAGTAACCATGTCCCGCGCGATTTTTATTGACCACTAGCCACTGACCACTAGCTCACTCAGAAGGGAAGTCAGGTGCGCGAATGAGCATTGTCGTTGTAGGATCGGTTGCATTTGACGACGTCACCTCGCCCTCGGGCAGCGTGAAAGGCATTCTCGGAGGGGCTGCAACCTATTTCGCGCTGGCCGCCAGCTATTTCACGCAAGTGCGCATGGTCGCGGTGGTGGGCGACGATTTTTCCGCGCTGGATGAAAACGTTCTCAAGAAGCGCGGCGTCGATACGCGTGGCATCGAGCGTGCCTCTGGCAAGACATTTCGCTGGGGCGGCTCCTACACCGACAACCTCAACGAGGCGAAGACCAATTTCACCGACCTGAACGTCTTTGAGAAATTTCATCCCCAGATTCCGAAGGAGTATGAGGATACCGAGTTTCTCTTTCTCGCGAACATCCAGCCAACGTTACAGGCCAACGTCCGCAGAAAAATGAACGGCGTGCGACTGACCGGTTGCGACACCATGAATTACTGGATCAAGGGTGCGCGCCAGGAGTTAGCAGAGACCTTGAAGTTGGTGAATGTATTGCTGATCAACGACACCGAAACCAAGATGCTCGCAGACGAAAAAAACCTGCCGCGAGCCGCACAGAAGGTTCTGGCCATGGGGCCACAGGCGCTGGTCATCAAGCACGGCGAATATGGAGCAACGATTTTCTTTCGCGAGGGCGCCTTTGGAATCGGGCGTCATCCCTTTCGTGCGCCGACGTTGCCGCTCGATGAAGTCAAGGATCCTACCGGCGCCGGAGATTCCTTTGCCGGCGGCTTCATGGGCTACGTGGCCTCGCAGCCGGAGTTGAGTCGCGAAGTTCTCAAGCGCGCGCTATTCTATGGTGGCGTGATGGGATCGTTCGCCGTGGAAGATTTTGGTACGGAGCGGCTGCAATGCCTCACCCGCGAGGAAATCGACGCTCGCTTTCAGATTTTTCGCGAACTGACCCACCTCGAATGAAGCCGCAATCTTCGCCCCCGCAGGCGCATTTCAGAATTGAGATCGTGCGCTTGCTCTGGCTGGCGATCTTCATCTCGGTATTTTCGTTTCTCTTCTACTATCGAAATGGAGCATTGCTGCTCTACGGCGATGCCGTGGCGCACATCAACATCGCGCGCCGCGTGTTTGATTCGAGAACTCCCGGGCTGCTGCAGTTGGGAACCGTGTGGCTGCCGCTACCGCACTTGCTGATCCTGCCATTTATCGTATCCAAACAGATGTGGCAAAGCGGCTCGGGCGGCTCGATCCCCTCGATGGCGGCGTTTGTGTTCGGTGTGCTGGGAATATTCCGCCTGGTCCGCACGGCGCTGGGCCCCGACAGTGAAGGGGACTACACGGCACGGATCGGTGCGTGGACGGCTGCGCTTTTGTACGCCGCAAATCCGAATCTGATTTACATGCAGTCGACCGCGATGGGCGAGTCGCTCTATCTCGCTTTCTTCATCTGGGTCGTGGCCTACTTCGCAGAATCTGCCCGCGGAAATCCGAAGGTGCTCATCAGGTGCGGGCTTTGCCTTGCAGCGGCGTGTTTGACGCGCTATGACGGATGGTTTCTGGCAGGAGTGGTAATCATCGCAGCCGTGGTAGTTACCTTCCGCTCTCCCAAAGTGCAGGCAGACGGGATACCCGGAACCGCGCGTCCATCGCCGATTCTGTTGACCAAATTTATTTTGATCGCGGCGGCCGGACCCCTTTTGTGGCTAGGGTATAACGCGGCCGTCTATCGCAATCCGCTGGAGTTCGCGAACGGACCCTATTCGGCAAAGGCAATCGAGCGGAAAACCGATACCGTAAATCCGGCAAAGGGGAATCTCCTGGCGGCCGGATCATATTTCTTAAAAGCGGCCGAACTGAATGTGGCTGAATCGACCTGGTCAGGACGGTTCTGGCTGGCGTTGGCTGTGTTGGGAAGTTTAGTGGCGTGGTTTAGTAGACACGGGCGCGTTGCGTTGCTGCTTTGGGTGCCGCTGCCGTTTTACGCTCTCTCGATAGCGTATGGGAGCGTGCCGATCTTTGTCCCGCCGTGGTGGCCGTTTTCACAATATAACGTGCGCTACGGGCTGCAACTGCTTCCGGCATTCGCGGTGTTCGTGCCCACTGGAATTTCTTTTCTAGTCCAATCCTCAACGAAGATTCCCGCGGCTGGGCCTACATGGCGCCGCTGGGCGCCTTCGGTAACGCTGTTGGGAATCTTGCTGCTCGCGCTATCGAGTTATGCCGCGATCTGGCATGCCGATCCGATTTGCTATCGCGAAGCCGATCTCAACATGAAGGGCCGCGTGGCCCTCGACCGACAAATCGGGCAGTGGATCATGAAACTGCCGCCGAATTCAACCTTGTTGATGTATTTGGGCGAGCACGTCGGCGCTCTCGAGCAGAATGGCATTCCGTTGCGCCGAACCATCAACGAAGGCAATCATCGCGTATGGAAGCAGCCCTCGGATCCCGAAGGCTTGTGGGAGCGCGCGCGCGCTGATCCAGTTGCCTATGCCGATTACGTCATCGCCTTCCAGGGCGATCCCGTATGGACGGCCGCGCACGACCGCCACTTGACGTCATTAGTCGAGATTCACACCACCCGACAGCCGCCGGCAGTAATCTTCCAGGGACGACTGACGGATGCGACGCCCCGGCGGAGCAGTACTCGGTAATCACGCAGGTTAACGCTCCGGCTGCCGGAAGCAGTCCGTTGCAGTGATAAAATCCGGCCATCGCAGGCCTTTCCCGGACAGAGAGTCAAATCCATGGACTGGCAACACATTGCCGAGTTGGTACACAAAGAAATGGCGAGCGGCGTTGTCGCTTCCTCTCTGGGGCGCTTGGAACTAGCCGCCGTGCTGGGCGGTGTGATCGGCCTGGAGCGGGAACTGAAACACCGGCCCGCGGGCCTGCGCACCAATATGTTCATCTGTTTTTGCGCAGCTCTATTCACAATTCTTTCAAATGTGCTGGCGGTCGAGCATCTCGGCGACCACACCCGCATTTCAGCGCAGATTATCCCCGGCATTGGCTTCATCGGCGCTGGATCGATTTTGCACACTCTCGGGCTGACGACCGGCCTCACCACGGCGTCAACCTTGTATGTGGTTGCATCGGTGGGAATGGGCACCGGCGGCGGTCACTATCTGACAGAAATTTTTGCCACTGGCTTGGTTCTGGTAGCGCTGTTCTCCCTGGGCCATCTGGAATTGACGTTCAATCTGAAGACACTATTGATCGGTTACGAGCTGACCGGCGCCGGCGTGGAACAGGTCACGCAGGAGGCCAACCGCATTCTCGAATGTCAACATCGCAGGATGCAAAATGTGCTCAGTGGCAGTACCGGCCAGCGTATCCGGTTGCAGTTTGATGTCTCCGGATGCAACCGCGATCAGAAGGCGTTGCTGCGCGAACTGCAGTCCTCGACCGTACTGGGGAACGCCACGTCTCTGAGACCGGTGGATCTAAAGTGAGTTCATCGCCTTTGATCATCTCGTTTGTGAAGGCCAGCGCCTGTGGCAACGATTTCTTGATGATCGATTCAACGGTCCTCGAACCTGCGACCGTTAAAGGCGACCTGGTTCCTCAGGAAATTGCGGCGCTCACACGGCGAATCTGCGACCGGCATGATGGCGTGGGGGCGGATGGCGTGGAATGGATGTATCGGCACAGGTCAGCCGACATTGAAATTCGGCTGATCAATGCTGACGGTTCCGAAGCAGAGATCTCCGGTAACGGAACCCGATGCGTTGCGGCCTACGTCTGCGCGTCACAACAGAAAGAGAGAATTACAATCCAGACCGGAGCCGGGTTGAAAACTTGCACCTTAACTGGCCGGAGCGAATCTGAGTATGAGTTTGAAATTGAGATGGGCGAGGCCGTGGTGGGAGCGGAACTCGCAGTGCAGCTTGCTGGGGGGGAAGTGCACGGGATTCCGGTTTCAATGGGAAATCCACACTACGCAGTGTTTGTCCCACAGTTTGCGGAGAACTGGCGGTTGAGCGCGGCGGAGATCCAGCGCAGTCCGGAATTCAAAGAGGGCGTGAACGTTGAGCTGGTGATGATCGATGGGAAGCACGACGTAACCGCGCGCTTTTTTGAGCGCGGAGTGGGAGAGACGCAATCGTCTGGAACGGGTTCCTGTGCATGCGCCGTAGCGTCAATAGCGACCGGCCATGCACAATCTCCGGTGCGAGTGCACGCCCCAGGAGGTACTCAGACCGTACGCCAGGAAAAAGGCGAAGTATTTCTTCGCGGAACCGCGCGATTGGTTTGCCGAGGAGAATTCTTCCTAAACTGATCTTCTCAGGTTGTAATGGGGGAAGAAGTCTGAGGTCGTTTTCCTCGTGTGCATTGACGTTTTCGTTCGATAGGCTTCTGACTGCATGTCTTTCTCAAAAACCTCGCTGGTAAAGCCGCCGGCTCTTCTGCCGGGAGATACAGTTGGCATCGTGGCGCCGGCCAGCAATGTAATGCGCAGCGACCTGGAGGCGGGATGCGAGGCTCTCCGGCGCGCCGGCTACCGGCCGTTTTATTTCGACTCGATCCTCGATCAAGATCTCTACTTCGCCGGATCAGTAGAGCGTCGGGCGCCCGAACTGGAATCCATGTTTGCGCGCCCAGATGTGAAAGCCATTGTCTGCGCCCGTGGCGGCTACGGCTCGAACTATCTTCTGGAAGCCTTGGACCTGGAAAAGGTCAAGGCGCACCCAAAGATTTTTGTCGGTTATAGCGACCTTACGACGCTGCTCACTTACTTCTCCGATACAACTGGTTTAGTGACATTCCACGGCCCGATGGTGGCGAAAGATTGGGCGCACGCTGCTGGCGTCGATCTCGCCTCCTGGCAGTCCGCACTCAACGGTTCAGCCACTTGGGAACTAAGTCTCGGCGCCAGTTCCGGCGTCACTGGATTAGTCGAGGGCGCTGCCGAAGGAATTCTCTACGGAGGTTGCCTTTCCATCTTGGTGGCTTCGCTCGGCACGCCATACGAGATCGAGACGGCAGGTACGATCCTTTTTCTCGAGGATCTAGCGGAAAAGCCTTATCAGATCGACCGCATGCTGATGCAGTTGAAACTGGCGGGAAAGCTTAAAGGCGTGCGTGGTATTGTCTTTGGCGAGATGCGCGATTGCCAGCAAACTGCGAACCAAGGTTACACGCTGCAAGATGTCATATTGCGTATCGTGGGGAAATTGGGAGTTCCAATTGCTTACGGAGTCCGCTCGGGACACGTGACGGCCGGGAATATGACCCTGCCGATCGGCGTGCGAACAGCTTTAACGGTGCGCGATGGAGAAGTAAGTATAAAGATTCTGGAAGCATCGGTAACTCCGGTAGCCAGGAACAGTTAGTTGCGAAGGGAGACATGAACGAAAAGAAACACATTCATCTGATCGGCATCTGCGGCACCGCGATGGCGTCCTTGGCCGGGATGTTGAAGCAGCGCGGATTCCAGGTGACTGGTTCAGACGCTGCCGCCTATCCGCCGATGTCCGATTTTCTGGCCGATCTAAGAATTCCTGTGGCTCAGCCGTTTGATGCCAGAAATCTCGAGCCTGCCCCCGATTTGGTGGTTGTAGGCAACGCGATTTCGCGCGGCAATGTCGAACTGGAGCACGTCCTCGATCGGCGCATCCCATTTTGTTCGCTGCCCGAATTACTGCACGACGAGTTCCTGCGCGGCAAGGAAGTTCTGGTCGTGGCGGGAACACATGGCAAGACTACGACTACGTCGATGTTGGCGTGGATCTTCCACACCGCCGGAATGCAACCCTCATTTCTAATCGGCGGCATCGCCGAAAACTTTGGCTCCAGCTTCCACGTGGGGCAAGGGAAGCACTTCATCCTAGAGGGCGACGAGTATGACACCGCTTTCTTCGACAAGGGGCCGAAATTCTTGCACTACTTTCCCGACACCGTCATTCTCACCTCGGTGGAGTTCGACCATGCCGATATTTATAAAGATCTCGACGCGGTCGAGACTGCGTTTAAGCGGCTGGTGAATCTCGTCCCGCGCCGGGGCCGGATTATCGCTTTCGATGGAACCACTGCCTATGCCCCCGAAAGTGCTAGCCTGGAACGCTGCCTGAGCAAGTCGTTTAGCCCCGTGGAGCGCTACGGGGCGGGTGCACGCGCAAACTGGAAAATCGAGAACCTGAAATTGGACCCAGAAAAAACTTCCTGGACAGTATTCCATGATTCTCGCCCGTGGGCGGACTTTGAATTTCCTCTGGCCGGCGAATACAACGTGTGGAACGCCACTGCAGCCGCAGCAATGGCCGCCGCGTACGGCGTCTCGAAAGAAGAAATAGCGGCGGCGCTGAAAACCTTCAAGAGCGTGAAGCGCCGACTGGAAGTGAAAGCTCAGGTAAACGGGATTACCATGATCGACGATTTTGCTCATCATCCCACGGCAATTGCGGGAACCCTGAAAGCTTTACGGGCGCGTTATGCGGGTGCGCGATTGTGGGCCATTCTCGAGCCGCGCTCGAACACGCTCCGGCGCCGCGTGCTGCAAAGCGATCTGGCGCGCAGCCTCGCGGTCGCCGACGAAATCATCGTCGCGGGTGTCTTCCGTTCCGAGGCCGTTCCAGAAAACGAACGGTTGGTGTTGCCCGAACTCGCGGCAGACATCGAGAAACTCGGTAAGAGAGCCCGTTTGATCAAAAACGCCGAGGAAATCATCGCGACCGTAGCCCCGGAGATGCGCAGCGGCGATGTAGTCGCGATTCTTTCCAATGGCGGCTTTGGCGGGATCTATGAGAAATTGCCGGCTCGTTTGAGAGCGCTCGCAGGAGAGGCCGCTACCAGCAATTCGGCGAATGCGGCAGGATCCCGATGATCGTTTCCGATGCGGCTCGGGGCGCGGTGCGTTATCTTCTCCGTGTCGCGGTCATCGTAGCCGCTGCTCTTGCGCCCGCCTACGGCGTAACCAACTACACAATCTCTCTCGTTAGCCCTGCGCAGCATCTCGTGGAAGTACAAATCCAGCTACCAGAAGGATCATCACAGCGGGAGTTGCAACTTCCCGTATGGAATGCGTTGTATCAGGTCCGAGACTTCGCGCAATACGTCAGCTGGATCCGCGCCAAAGATCGCGCCGGTCGCCCTCTCACCGTGCGCGAGCTGGACAAAAGCCGCTGGCAAATTTCCGGAACAGAAGGTGGCGCAATCCTGGAGTATCAGATCTACGTCGACTCCTTCGGTCCCTTCGGCGCACAGCTCACGCCTCATCATGCCTTTTTCAATCTGGCGCAAATTCTGATGTATCCGGTCGAGGTGCGGAGTGACCCGATGGTCGTGCATTTTGACCAGCTTCCAGATGGATGGCGCATTGCCACGCCGCTATTGTCTTTGCCAAACGGTAGATTCAGCGCCGAGAGTTATGACCGTCTCGTCGATTCGCCAGTCGAGATCGGAACGTTTCAAGAATCGGATTTCGACGAGGGCGGCGGGCACTACAGGGTGGTGATTGACGCCGAACCTGGCGATTACGATGTGGAAAAAATCGATGCCATGCTCCACAAGATCGTGTCAGCCGCCACAAACTGGATGGCCGATCGTCCCTTCGACACCTATATGTTTCTCTACCACTTCCCGCGAGGCCCTGCAGGCGGAGGCATGGAGCACTCCTACTCAACCGCAATCGATGTGAACGCCGATGTGCTCGCGCATTCGCTGGAAGCGCTGGCGTCCGTAACCTCGCATGAGTTTTTTCATCTGTGGAACGTAAAGCGCATTCGCCCTCAAACCCTCGAACCGATCGATTACACGAAAGAAAATTACACGCGTGCCCTGTGGTTTAGCGAAGGGTGCACTAGCACCGCGGCCGATATCATTCAGTTGCGCAGTGGACTAATGGATGAGAGCCAGTTCGAAATACAGTTGTCGGCAGGGATCGCAGAGCTCGAGCGGCGTCCAGCGCACCTGACGCAGTCGGCAGAAGATTCGAGCCTCGATGCATGGCTGGAGGGCTACGCCCACTACCGTCATTCGGACCGCAGCATTTCTTATTACAACAAAGGTGAGCTGCTGGGGATTATGTTGGACTTGACCGTACGCGAAGCCAGCCACGGCCAAGCTTCTCTGCGCGAAGTCTTTCAATGGATGGACCAAAACTATGCGAAGAAAGGACGCTTTTTCGCCGACTCTGAAGGCGTCCGGGAAGCAGCCGAAGCGGTAACGCAAGCGGACTTAGGCTGGTTCTTCACTAAGTATGTTTCGGGCACCGAAGAGATTCCATGGAATGATTCCTTCCGCAGCGTAGGCTTGCATCTGGTAGTAGGAAAAAACACTGCGGCAGATGCAGGCTTTACGGCCTCGCGGAATTTTGATGGCCCCATGACGGTTGAAGCGGTCACCGCCGGCAGCGAAGCCGAGCGTGCCGGTCTGCAAGGCGGCGACACAATTCTCGAAATCAACGGCAGGGTAGCAGGACAGGAATCTTCCGAGGCCATCGCTGGACTTGCGGCCGGGGATACGATCACAGTCCGAGTGCGCAGCCGTCGAAGCGCGGAGCGCGAACTAAAATGGAAAGTGGGCGGTCGCGAAGAAATCACATACGAACTCAAAGATATGGACGACATTAGCGCGGAACAACACGCGCGCCGGACGGCATGGTTAAAGGGCGAGGCGCAATCCCTGCCAGCGTCGTCCTCACACTAACAGCGGGCTCGCGCCGAGGCGCATCAACTCATGATCCGAACCGTCGCAATGCTGGTCTTCTGGGCACTCGCCTTGCCCGTGGCGGCGCTGATTGGATTCCCCTGGACCTTTATTACCGGCGATATTCGCCTCCTGTATCGCATGTTCATGATTGGAGCGTGGAACGGCGTACGCCTTACTGGCGTTCGCGTAAAAACCGTCGGCCTCGACAAACTCGACCCGGCGCGCACCTATATCTTCATGTCCAACCACGTTTCAAATCTTGACCCTCCAATAACCGTTCCGCTGATTCCGAAGCGCACCTCGGTATTGGTGAAAAAAGAGTTGTTCAAGGTCCCCGTCCTGGGGAAGGCAATGCGCATGGGTTCACTGATCCCAGTCGATCGCGGCAATCGCGACGCCGGCATTGAGTCCGTGCGAGCTGGCAAAGAGGTCGTGCAGCAGGGCCTGAATATGACGATCTACGTGGAGGGTAAGCGTTCATTCGACGGCAAACTTCTCCCGTTCAAAAAAGGCCCGTTCTATCTCGCGATGGAATGCGGTGTGCCCGTGGTTCCGATAACCATCACAGGCACACCTTACGTGATGCCGAAGGGAAGATTCGCCATCAAGCCGGGCCTGGTGACGGTGAATTTTCATCCACCAATTGAGCCCGAGGATTTCGGCAGCCGCGAATGTCTGATGGAAAAGGTCCGCGCGGCGATCGATAGCGGACTGCCCGAGGAATACCGCGAAACCGCATCAGCCACGAAGCTCGCTTCATCTTACGAAGACGATTAACGATCCAATCGGTGTGATTTCCGCTGTTCAGCGGCGCACCGAACGCAGACCACGACTATTCTTTCCGAGACTTCGCCCGCAGCGCCCGTGCCATCTCCGGCAGCTTCGACAGCAGTGCAGAATACTTCAGCCACAATTTGTGGTCCACGGCGGGCGCTCCGCTGACTAACGCGCCAGCGGGAATGTCGTTCGCCACGCCACTCTGTGGCGTAACAATCGCGTCGTCACCAATTTTACAATGCCCAACCACCCCAACCTGCCCCGTCAGAATCACGCGATTGCCAATCTCCGTTGACCCCCCAAGGCCTACCTGGGAGCAGAGTAGGGCATCCTCTCCCACTCGCGACCCATGGCCGACCTGGACGAGGCTGTCAATCTTGACACCGCGACGGATGCGCGTTTCTCCAACGCTTGCGCGATCGATGCAGGAATTCGCCTGAATCTCCACGTCATCCTCGATCACGACCGGAGCCGGCTGTGCAATCTTGTACCAACGCGCATCTCCTGTCTTGGCAAAGCCAAAACCGTCCGACCCGATCACCACCCCATTGTGTAGCACAACGTTATTGCCGATGCGGCAATTCTCCCGGACCACGGCGTGCGCATGCGCGAAAAACTTTTTACCGATCGTCACTCCGCGATAGATCGCCACATGCGCCAGCAGAACCGCGTCGTCTCCAATCTCAACATCCTCATCGATTACCACGTAGGGACCGAGATGAGCACCGCGTCCGATCTTCACCGAGGAATGCACCACGGCCGTCGGATGTACTCCCGGCGCATATCGCAGCGGCTGATGGAAAAGTTCAAGCGCACGTGCGAAGGCGAGATAAGGATCTTTCGCCCGCAGCATCGCCGTTGGAATGGCAGGAAAGTCCTCGGCCACAATCACCGCAGACGCCTTCGTCGAGCGCGCTGCCGCCCCGTACTTGGGATTAGAAACAAACGTCAGTTCGCCCAGCCCCGCCTGTTCAATGCCGTTGAGCCCGGTAATCTCGGTATCAGGCGAACCGTTCTCAAGCCGCGCATCGAGCGCGGACGCAATGGCAGATAGTCTCATAGGGTCTGTGAAGAGAGTTTCAGCGCGATTGTAACGGACCGATACCCGAGACGACGAGGCTTCCCCATTATGTCGCTGTGCCTAACAGCAATGACGGGCCAGATTTCGCGTTATTGCACCGTCAAAACAAAGCTTCCTTGCTCAGAAAGGGATCCCGCCGTAGCAGTCACCGTCACGGTTGAGGTGCCCGCCAGTGTCCCGGGATCTTGTTTCTGCTGACTTCCGCCCCCGCCCCCGCTTCCGCCGCCACCACACGCAGGGATGGTCACCAGCATCGCAAGCAGCATCATCAATCCGCGCATTGCGCCCCATCGCCGCCGTCCAGACGCGCCCAGCATGAAAATTCCGCCCACCGGCAATGCGCCGCCGAAAATCGCAGCCAGAAAATAAGCACGCTCCTTAGTCTGCAGCAATGTCGTATGTGGAGCAGTAGTGGTTACCGTAATAGTGGTGGTCACCACTGTGGTCGGCCCCTGCCCGGTCGCGGGCGAAGAAGAGCAGGTGGTTTCGGCGGGCAGACCACTACAAGTGAAGGTGATCGCCGTAGTGAAACCCGTCGACGCGATGATGCCTACAGTAGTACTGCCGGTACCGCCAGGAGCCGAGATGCTTACCGGTGCCAGACCGGAGACCGCAGTGAAGCCGGGCTGAATCGTGAAGGTGATTGGGCTGTTGCTGCTGCTGGCGGTGAAACTGGGATCACCCGAGTAGCTCGCCGAAATGCTGTGGTTGCCAGCATCGAAGCTGATGATCCCGTCGCCGATCGAGGTGTTGCCTTGGCTGTTGAGCGCCGGATAGCTGACCACTTGAACCGGAGGGCTTACCTGAGGATTTGTCGTGGGAAGGGCGCCGAAGGTGTCCCTGAAATTGACCGTCCCGGTCGGGCAGCCAGCATAAGAAGGGCTCTGGCACACTGTCGTACTGTGGGTGGCGCTGGCAACATCAGCCCGCACAAACACAAGACTGCCGAAAGGAAACGGACTGGTGATTGTGTTTCCATTTACCGAGGTTCCTTGCAAGCTCAAAGTGGTCGTGCTCGACTCCGGGCTAACCGTAACCGTTGAAGTATTGGAATTGCTGGATGCGTACGTCTTATCCCCAGCATAATGAGCCCAGACACAATAGGGGCCTCCCCCTGGCAAGACAGTCGTCGAGAACGATAACGACCCCGATCCAACCGGCAGCATCCGACCATCCGTCGCGGCAGTCGGACCAAAGCAGTCCACCGGGCCATTTTCCGCCAACAGGGAAACCTCGCCAGTGGGCGTCCCGCTTCCGCTACTTGGTGCGACCGTTATGGTGACGCTCACGGGGGTGCCGTGTGTGATGTTCGTGGTCGAACCCAACGCTAAAGTCGTTGTCGTCGCGTTGAATGTGACGGTCCCCCAGTTGTTAACCAGGTTCGCTACGTTGACTGAGCCCAGTCCGGTGGTCAGGTCGTATCCCACTCCGGCCTGATAATCGGAGCCAACTTCACCGGGCACGACGTTGTTCCCAACCGTCACGTCATGGAAGATGCACGTGCTGGCGGGAGGGCTAGATGTATTCGAGCCATTACACTGCGAAGGATAAATGCTTTGCGTCGCCTGCGCCGCGGCCAGAGGATACAGGACATAGTTTGCCTGCCCCTGCCTGCCACCCGCACTTTGATCGACCAGCGCCATAATGCCGGCGAAGGAGGGCGCTGCGGCTGAGGTTCCGCTAACACCCGCCAAATCGATAAATCCCTGGCTGTCGGGGACGCAAGACCCTTCCAGGCAGAGCAGATAAAAGTCATGCCCAGCAGCGGTTAACGAGACGTCTGGCAGATCGCGCACCCCGTCCGCGGGTATGTTCAAGCCAGGGGCGCTTTGCCAGGAAGGTTTCGGCACCCCGTTGGTTGTACCAGGTGGAGATATCTGATTATCTCCAAAATTTCCGGCGCTAGCTCCACCGCTGCCGGACCAAAGTCCGTTGCTCAGACTGCTCTCGTTCCACGCGTCCTCTGGAATATAGGAGAGCGCTGTCTCGGAAATCGGCGCGGTGGAAGCCCAATATTTGCTGGGGTCGCCGTTTTCATTGAACATCGTTCCACCCACCGCGATATTAAAAGGCGTCGAAGCCAGCGCGTTCACAGAGACCGGCCCGGTAGCTGGAGGATTGCTCGGATCATCGCAGCCCTCGGCCCCGGAGTCGCCCGTGGAAACAAAATAGGTGATCCCCTGGGCTGCGGCCTGTTCTGCCACGGCGTTGATTCCTGCAAGTCGCGCATCGGTCGCAAAATACTCGCAAGTGCCGAAACTCTCCGTCATGATGTCGGCGAGGTTGTTCTCCACGATGTAAAGCTCAGAGAGGTCGATCCCGTCTGTAGTGTTGGTTGAGCCAGAGACGACGAAATCGATGAACGCATTCGGAGCAATGGCGCCGGACCAAGTTGCATCCAGGGTGGCTTCGAGTTCTTCATCGCCGCCTGAGTCGCCCGGGTCGGGACCATCCTCGATGATACGGAGAAAGGCATTGCCGGCGGCGAGAAACGTATTGTTTCCCCATCCGATCGTGCCGAGAAAGTTCAGCACGTCCTGGCCGTCGTTGTAAAGATCGTTGCGGCCAACCACGCCAATCGTTATGTCGAACCCGGTCAGGGTCTGGTAGGCCGGATTGATGTTGTAGATCACCGCATAGTCCTGCGGCTCGAGGGCGTTGAACGCGGGCTGGCCGTTCTGAGCGGGGAAAGTGACCTGCGGCTTATTGCCTTTCCCTGGGGCCAGCTGCGCCAAAACAGATGACTTCACTAAATGGCTTTGCGGCTCGCTGAGGAAATTATGCAGCGTCAGCACGCCCGCCACGGACGGCGTCAGCGCCGTGGGAATCGACGGATCGCTGGAGTTTGCCCAGTGCTGTTCTCCGTTCACCACATATTTGTGGATCGAAGTATGGAACGCTTCTTTCACCTGGCTGGCGGAGCCGGAAAACTCAAGCACAGTGCGCCCTTTGGTCGATCCAACCTGAAACCCATGGGCCTGCAGCCACGACGTGATCGTCTGCATATCGCTATCCGTAGGTCCAAACTGCTGGCCGAATTGTTCAGGCGTAAGCCACTCGTGATAGTTGGGCGAAGCCTTATCCTGCTGGTTATCGAGTAGTTTCCTGAGCGCGGCTTCCTGCTCCGGGCTCCGCTTCAAAACCAATAGCATTCTTTGCATGGGCAGCGGGGCCGGCGCAGTTCCCAGGTCGAATTCCGGACGCGCCAGACGATGCGTATTTCCTTTCAGCACCGTGACTTGCGCTTCATCGACAGGTTGCGTAATCAGCGGACGTGGCGCTACACCAACGCCTGAAGCCGAACCGGCCTCCTGCGCGACCAACGCCAGGGGAAAGTTAATCGCTACAAATAATGGAATTATGGCGAATATAAGACACGACGAGAAGCGGCAGAAAGCGCTCATGACTTCGGCACCTTTACTGAGACACAGCTATGCCTGCGGAGAACGGACAGGGGTAGGAGGAAGGAAGTGGCCCGATCCATCTCGCCACACGAACATGTTCCAGTTCGCGTGGGACCAGCCTTTTTATCCCAACTTCTCCCGGATTGCAACTGGATTTCAGCCTGCACAGCCGCTCCAGCCCCGCCTTTCGAGGCCGTTCGCGTGGCAAAGCCCGGCAGGAGAATCAGATCGGTTTCAACCTCAGTCGCAGAAGATAGCCTTTACTCCTCGAACATAGGCACTTGCCGCTGGTCTTCGACAGGGCCGCGACGCGGGCGACGTGTCGCGCCGATGACGGCCAGCACCGTCAACGACTCCAGCGCGCTCCGCGGAACGAAGATGCGTTGCGTATTCGAGCGCTGGTCCGGCGGACTGATCAGAAAACCTTCCGGCGTAGTCTGCGTCAGATCGGCTGGCATGAGGCCTTCGAGGATTTCGTTATCCTTGAAGCGTAGCCGCACCCACAAACCCTCCGAACGGGGACGGGAAGTGAACGTCTTGCGAGTAAGCGACTCGGAGTCACCGAACTCACGCACGAAATAGACTCCCTTGATCTCGTGCAGGTCCATGGCGACCACGTTGCCGGCCGTGTTCAGCAATTCCAGTTTGCCCTCGCTGACAAACTGAGTGGGCGAGACGTACCCGGAGACCGAGTCCCGGTCCATCTTGCGGACGATAACTTTCTTGTGCGTAGAGGGCATCAAGGCCAAATGGCTTCAGAGTCGTGTGGGAATGAACCGTCCCGCACGGGTGATTCTCGCACTATTTCATCCGAAATCGCCGGAATCCACGTTGGCAGTAGCCAAATCGTAAACGTTGTGTTATTTCTTTAAGTTGCCTCGGTGTGACCAAAGTCCTTATAAGTCTCTTGTATTGAATGGCTTGTGTCAGATTCGGAGTGGATTTGTCGGGGCTGGGCCGCTCCGCCCTGTGGAAATCCTGTGGAAACTGAGGCGGATTGCCATAGGAAAGCCGACTCGGTGGCCGTTTGATCTGGATCGCTTGAATACGAATGGCTGATTACATCTACACCATGGAAATCCGGTTGACGCCGGATCAGATGAAGGGCGTCAACCTCGTGCAAGAAGTAGCCCGCGCGGCGGGAATCACCCTCTATCTTACCGGCGGCGCGATCCGCGACATCATCAGTGGTTTTACCATCCGAGACCTCGATTTCACCGTCCAAGGCAATCCTCTCAAACTGCAGAAGGATTTCGAACGCGCGGGCGCCCGACTCGTCGGCCACGATGAAGATGTCCGCACGCTATTTCTAGTGCTGCCCGGCAACGTACGCGCAGAGATCGGCATGGCCCGCTCCGAGCACTACGAGAAGGTTGGCAAGCTGCCGGTTGTGTTTCCTGCCAGCATCCAGGAAGACCTTCGCCGCCGCGACTTCACCGTCAACGCGATGGCCCTCTCGCTGAATGAAGGCTCCCGTGGACTGCTGCTCGATCCCTTCAACGGCGTAGCCGACATTGAGGCCAAGGTTCTGCGGGTCCTGCACAACTACTCCTTCGTGGAAGATCCCTCGCGGCTGATTCGCGCAACTCGTTTCTCGGCTCGTTTCCACTGGCCGCTCGAGGAACGCACCCAGCAGCGCTACGACTCGGCCAAAGAGAACAAATATATCGACCACATTTCCAAGACCGCGATAGGGCACGAAATCGCTCAATTGGCGCACGAAGACGACCCGCTGGCCGTGGTGCGCGCTCTGGAGAAAGAAGAATTCTTGAAAGTGCTACATCCGCACTGGACTGTAGCCAAGGTCGACACCAGCGGCCTCAGCCAGCTGATGAAAACCCGACAGCAGATCGTGGACCTGGGCTACACAGTCGACCCCTCGGCGTCGGTGATGCATTTCCTGACGGCACACCTTTCCGATAAAGATGTCTCCGATCTGCGGCGCCAGATTCCGCGCAAGGATTTGGTCGAGGCCTGGCGGGACATCGAGGATCACGCCAAAGACCTGGCAAAACGGTTGATGGGGAAAGAAGCGGCGACGCCTTCGCGAACCTGGAATCTGCTTTCCTCGGCGCGCCCTGAAATGGTTCTGTTTCTCGCGGTGACGGCGCGGCAACAGGCCGTGGCGCAGAAAATCAAGAACTTCTTCACCAAGTGGCGAGACGTGCAGAAGCGCATACCGCTCCCCGAGATGACTGAGCTTCTGATCACGCCGCAATTGCCCGAGTATCCCAAGATCGCGCGCGATGTATTCATGCTGCTGCTCGATGGAAAATTACGTTCGCGGACAGAAACCTTGAAATTCCTGAAGCCATTCGCGCCTCCGCCGCCTCCGCCACCTCCTCCGCCTAGGCGCGGTCGTGGACCAAAAGCAGCCGCTACGGCGCCGGCCCCGGTGTCGGAAGTAGCCGGTAAGCCGATAAAAGGCAAAGCGAAGAAAGCCGCAGCGGCCGCTAGTGCGCCTGTTATCTCGCCAATCGCCAACGCGAAGCCCGAACCGACGGCTAAGCCGACCTCAAAAGCGAGGCCAGCCAAAACCGAGAAGCCGGGAAAATTCGCCGCTAAGATCACCGCCAAACACTCGGCAAAGAAGACCCCGCCAAAGAAAGCTGCAAAAAAACCATCCGCGAAGAGGGGCAAGAAGCGCTAGATCTCCACGGCCCTCGATTGCTGGATCCCTTAACCCGAAACAGGTATATCAGGCATATAATGAGGGTATGCGGCGCCTGATGTGCATTGCGGCTTTCCTGGTTTTTGCGGCGTCCTTGCAAGTCGAAGCGCAGCGCGGCGGTGGCCATGGATCCGCCGGAGGACACGGCGGCTTCGCCGGGCACAGCAGTTTCGGCGGCCACGCCTTTTCTGGCGCTCGCTCTGCATCGAGCTTCGCCCCGCGTTCCTACGCCGGCAGACGATCTTACAGCGTACCGTTATCCTCTCGCGCCTTGCATTCCAGAGCTCTCAATCGTTCCGGCGTCGGTTTGCGAATCCGCACCTACGGTGCGCGATTTAGAAGTAATTGTTATGGATACGGCTGCGGTTGGGGTTACGGATACCCCTACTTGGGCGGCGGAGTCGATCCGTATTGGTGGTGGGATTCCGATTCCTCCGACGACCAAGACCAGCATAATCAGATGGGCCTGGCCAACGAGATGAATCAGCAGAGCCTCGCTGAACCACAGATGCGTCAGCAAGGCAATCAAGATTCCTATGGGCGCTACGCACCTCCGGCACCACGCGAACCAGAGCGCACGGAAGCCGCCGTGCCCACGGTGCTAATTTTCCGTGATCAGCACCAGCAAGAAGTAGAAAACTATGCCATCGTGGGGCAGACTGTGTGGCTATTTGCGCCGCAGCATACCCAGAAGATTCCGCTCACTGAACTTGATCTTTCAGCAACAACCAAGGCGAATGACGACCGCGGCGTGGATTTCCGCGTGCCCGGCGCGAATGAAGGTCAATAGCATCTCGCCGGTTTTCCACTTCTGAGCTTCGTTCTGTGGATAAAGCGCCGCCTCGTCCCGCGCATTTCCCGTTAGAATGGCGCCAACGAAAATGACTTTGAGCCCCGCATCCCAATTCGTTCACTTGCACCTGCATACCGATTATTCTCTGCTCGATGGCGCCTGCGACGTCGACAAGCTCTGCCAACGAGTCACTGAACTGGGCATGCCCGCCGTCGCCATGACCGACCACGGAAATATCTTCGGCGCGGTGCACTTTGTGAACGCGGCCCACAAGTACGGTGTCAAACCCATCATCGGCTGCGAACTCTACATCTGCAAAAAAGACGACCACAACATCGTGCGCACGCCCCCCGAGGGCGATACCTACAACCATCTTCTGGTGCTGGCCCAGAATGAAGAGGGCTACCGCAATCTGGTGAAGATCACGTCGGAGGCCTCTCTGCACGGCTTTTACTACAAGCCCCGCGTGAGTAAGAATTTTCTCGCAGAGCATTTCCGCGGTTTGATCGGCCTTTCCGGATGTCTGAAAGGTGAAGTCGCGGAACGTCTCTCAGAAGGGAAGTACGAGGCCGCACTGGCCGCCGCCGCAACCTACCGCGATATTTTCGGCAAAGAAAATTTCTATCTCGAGATTCAGGACCAGGGTCTGGCCATGGAGCACAAGATTCATCCTGGCTTATTTAAGCTGGAAAAAGATCTCGGCCTGCCACTCGTCGCCACCAACGACAGCCACTATCTTTGCGAAGACGACGCCCACGCGCAAGATGTGATGCTGTGCATCCAGACCGGCAAGTCCATTCACGATACAGCGCGGATGAAGTTTGACGGTACCCAGTTCTTCGTCAAGAACCATGACGAGATGTACCGCATCTTCAAAGATTCGCCCGAAGTCTTGACGCGAACTCTCGACATCGCCGAGCGCTGTAGCCTGCGCCTGGAAAAAGTAGCCACACCGTTCCCGCAGTTCGACGTTCCCTCCGGCTACACCATCGACAGTTATTTCGTTCACATCTCCCGCGAAGGTTTCGCCCGCCGCTTGGCCGCGTTGCGACCGCTGCACGAACAGAGCAAGCTCAAGCACTCGATCTCGGACTACGAGCAGCGCCTCGAACGCGAACTCGCGATCATCCAGCAGATGAAATTTCCAGGATATTTCCTGATCGTGTGGGACTTCATCTGCTACGCCAAAGAGCACGACATCCCCGTAGGTCCCGGCCGCGGATCAGCCGCCGGATCTCTCGTCTCCTACGCCCTCGGCATCACCGATATCGACCCACTGCAGCACGAGTTGCTCTTCGAGCGCTTCCTCAATCCTGAGCGCGTCTCCATGCCCGATATTGACATCGATTTCTGCATGAATCGCCGCGGCGAAGTGATCAACTACGTCACCCAGAAGTACGGCCGCGACAACGTAGCCCAGATCATCACCTTCGGCACCATGGCCGCCAAAGCCGCCATCAAGGACGTCGGCCGCGCCATGGACATCCCCTACGCCGATGTCGATCGCATCGCCAAGATGGTTCCCACGCAGCTCAACATCACGCTCGATCAGGCCATCGAAGATTCTCCGCAACTGCGCGAAGCCATGGAAAAAGATGGCCAGATTCGCGAGTTGATGCAGACAGCGAAAAAACTGGAAGGCATGGTGCGGAACTCCGGCGTGCATGCCGCTGGTGTAGTAATTTCTCCGAAGCCCCTTACTGAGCTCGTTCCGCTGCACAAGACCAAGAACGACGAAATCGTTACCGCCTTCGATATGGTCGCCATCGAAAAGATGGGCCTGCTGAAGATGGATTTCCTTGGCCTCACCACTCTGACGATTCTCACGGACGCGCTGCGACTCATCCTGCAAACCCACGGCACCACGATCGCTCTCGAAACCGTCCCCCTGGATGATGCGCAAACCTACGAGAAGGTCTTTCACAAGGGTCTAACCTCCGGCGTCTTCCAGTTTGAATCGCATGGGATGAGAGACGTGCTAAGAAAATATCAGCCGGATTCAATCGAAGATCTCACCGCCCTCAACGCACTCTACCGCCCCGGCCCGATCCAAGGTGGCATGATCGACGATTTCATCGATCGCAAACACGGCCGCAAAAAGGTCGAGTACGAACTGCCGGAGCTGAAAGAAATTCTCCAGGAAACCTTGGGCGTCATCGTTTATCAAGAGCAGGTGATGCAGATCGCCAACCGTCTCGCCGGCTATTCCCTGGGCGAAGCCGATCTGCTGCGCCGCGCCATGGGCAAGAAAAAAGCCGAGGAGATGGCCCAGCAGCGCGAACGCTTCGTGGAAGGTGCGGCCCAGCGCAAGTTTCCTCCAAAGAAAATCGAGAAAATTTTCGATCTCATGGCGCAGTTTGCCGGATACGGTTTCAACAAGTCACACTCCGCCGCCTACGCGCTTCTGGCCTATCACACTGCGTATTTGAAAACGCATTATCCCGTCGAATTCATGGCCGCGCTGCTGACTTCCGTCACCGGCAGCACCGACGACGTGGTGAAGTACATCAACGAATGTCGTGAAATGGGCATTTCCGTCGAAGCCCCGGACATTAACGTTTCGGACGCGAACTTCACTCCCCACGGCGAAGCGATCCGCTTCGGTCTGGCTGCAGTGAAAAACGTTGGCGGCAATGCCATTGAATCGATAGTGGCCGCCCGCAAGAAACTCGGCCGCTTCAAGTCAATTTATGAATTCTGCGAGAATGTCGATCTACGCCTGCTCAACAAGCGCGTCCTGGAATCGCTAATCAAAAGCGGAGCCATGGATTCTCTCGGCCGCCGCGCTCAGCTCATGGCGGTGCTCGACCGCGCCATGGAGCGCGCCCAGAACGCCCAGCGCGACGCCGAATCGGGTCAGCACGGCCTGTTTGGAGTGTTTCAAGAGGAAGAATCCGAGGCGCACAACGACAAGCTTCCCAACATTCCCGACTGGGATGAACACCTGCGCCTCGCCTCCGAGAAAGAAATTCTGGGATTTTTCATCAGCGGTCATCCCCTGGAAAAATACAAAGACAAGCTCCAGGACCTGCAGGCTCTGAGCATCGTCGAAATCGGCGCGATGACCAGGTCCACGGGTAAGGATGAGACCATCGCCACAGCCGGCATCATCGCCAACGTGCGCGTGCTCAAGTCCAAGCGCGGAGATTTCTACGCCCAGGCCACGCTCGAAGACATGTCAGGCTCGATCGATATGATTGTCTTTCCCGAAGCCTATAAACGGCTGGGCGACAAAGTCAAACTCGAAGTTCCAGTGTTGGTGAGGGCAGGAGTAAGAATTGAAGAGGGAGCAAATCCAAAGATAACCGCCGGGGAAATTATGCCGCTGGAAGATGCCAAAGTCCCCCTCCCCCGCGCCCTTCGCATTCGCGTGCCGCTCGAAACCGCGGCCGAATCTACTGTCGACGACCTCCACGTTCTGTTTCAGGAGCGCAAAGGCGACGCCCGAGTATTGTTCGATGTGGAACGCGCCGGCGATTTCATGGTCGTGATGGAAGCGGAAGGTTATAATGTCCTGCCAGATCGCAGCTTCATCGCGCGGGTCGAACAATTGTGCGGACGTGGCAGTGTGCGAGTGATTTCCTGAATCAAGTTCCGCTTAAAAACATGGATGCCAACGATAAAGCGCAGCAGGAGTTGGACCAGATCGAGCGTCAGGTTGCCGTAATCGAGGCCAGCACCGGCCAGGATGAGGAAACCCATCGTCAGCTCGCACAGCTCCAAGAACGCATCCATACCCTGAGGGAAGATATGAAGGCCCCGCAGACCGCGTGGCAAAAAACCGAACTCGCGCGCCATCCGCAGCGTCCCCAAACCCTCGACTATATCGAGCGCTTGTTCACCGACTTCAGCGAGATTCACGGCGACCGCACTTTCGGCGACGATGCGGCCATTATTTGCGGCATGGCTCGCTTTCACGGCGAGGAAGTTCTTGTCGTCGGGACTCAAAAGGGCCGGGACATGAAGCAGCGCGTCTATCGCAATTTCGGTACGCCGCACCCGGAGGGCTATCGCAAGGCTCTACGCGTGATGCAGGTCGCGGAAAAATATCGCCGCCCGATTTTTACCCTGGTCGATACCGATGGCGCCTATCCCGGCATTCATGCCGAAGAGCGTGGACAAGCCGAGGCCATTGCTCACAACTTGCGCGAGATGGCGCGTCTCGAGGTTCCCATCATCGCCACGGTCATCGGAGTTGGCGGCAGTGGCGGAGCGCTCGCCATCGCCGTTGCCGATCGCGTTCTCATGATGGAGAACTCTATCTACTCGGTGATTTCTCCCGAAGGCTGTGCCGCCATCATGTGGCGAGATGCCACCAAGAAAGAGTTGGCGGCTGAAGCCATGCATATCACGGCCACCGATCTGAGCGAACTCGGCTGCATCGACGATATCGTTCCCGAACCCGAAGGCGGGGCTCACCGGGATTACGAGGCCGCTGCGAATCTGCTCGATGTCAGCCTGCAGAAACATTTCTCCGAACTCAAGAAAGTCCCTCCCGCTGACTTGCTCGTGTCACGATATAATAAGTTTCGGAACATTGCCCAATTTTTCAAGACCGAGTCCTGAGTCCGGAGTAATCTTTCTCTTCCGTTTTCCAAACAGATTCCTCCCGGCTGCGGACAGGCGATTAGGCGTGCCCCGGGAGCGCTGTCGCCGTATAATTATTTGTTCCCCTCAGGTTACGATTCGGGCGGAGAACTCCGCCTCTCAAGGATAAGGAAGGTGTCGGGATGGCCACTACGGATGTCGTGTCCCAGGGAGCAGGCGGGCAATTGGGGCGCAAACGCATCGTCAATGACATGAGCATTCAGGTCGCCACTGTGAATGGCTCGGGCTCACAGAGTTCGAACACAGTTTTATTGCGCGCCATCTTCCAGATGGGCGTGCCAGTTTCAGGCAAGAATCTGTTTCCCTCCAACATCGCCGGTTTGCCTACCTGGTACACCATTCGGGCCAATAAAGATGGCTACATCGGCCGCAAGAAGGAAATCGATTTTCTCGTCGCCATGAACGCCGAGACCGCGCAGGATGACGTCATGACATTGGCGCCCGGTGCCTCCGTGCTTTACGACGAACCGCTGGCGCTGGACAAACTCCGCAACGATCTGGTTTTCTACTCCGTCCCTTACGACAAAATAGTGGCTACGGTCTGCCCGGAAGCGAAGCTGCGCAAACTCGTCAAGAACATGGTGTACGTCGGCGTGGTCGCTCAGCTTCTCGAAATCGAAATGGGTGAAGTTGAGAAAGCCATACGTAAACAATTCGCGAAAAAAGTAAAAGCCGCCAACTTAAATCTTGCCGCTGCCCAGGCGGGCTTCGACTACGCCAAAGCCAGCCTGCAGAAGCGCGGCGTCTTTTACATCGAGCGCATGGATAAGACTGCCGGTAAGATCATCATCGACGGCAACTCGGCCGCGGCGCTCGGCTGCGTGTTTGCCGGATGTACGGTCGTCACCTGGTATCCCATCACGCCTTCGTCGTCGCTGGTCGAGACGATGATCGAGTATATGAAGGACTACCGCATCGGCCCCGACGGCAAAGCCACGTTCGCCATTGTTCAGGCAGAAGATGAGCTAGCCGCGATCGGCATGGTCATCGGCGCCGGCTGGGCCGGTGCCCGCAGCATGACCGCGACCGCGGGCCCGGGCATTTCTTTAATGTCGGAGTTTTCCGGCCTGGCCTATTACGCGGAAGTCCCGGGCGTCATTTGGGACATCCAGCGCGTCGGTCCGTCCACCGGCTTGCCTACGCGCACTTCTCAAGGCGATATCCTCTCCACCGCTTTTCTTTCCCACGGCGACACCAAAAACATCATGCTGATTCCGTGTTCGGTTGCCGAATGTTTCAGCATGGCTTCCGAAGCCTTTGATCTCGCCGAACAATTCCAGACGCTGGTCTTCGTCATGTCCGATCTCGATCTCGGCATGAACAATTGGATGTCCGATCCCTTCCAATATCCCACGACACCCATCAAGCGCGGCAAAGTTTTGGATAAAGACGAACTCACAAAGCTCGGCGGCTTTGCCCGGTACAGAGATCTGGATGGCGATGGCGTGGGCTATCGCACTCTGCCGGGAACCGACCATCCTTCTGCCGCATACTTCACTCGCGGCAGTGGACACAATGACAAATCGAACTACAGCGAGCGCCCCGACGATTACGAAAACAACATGGAGCGCCTCAACCGCAAATTCGAGACCGCTCGCTCTTTTGTGCCCCGGCCAGAAATTTTCAAAGGGAATGCAAAAACAAAAATCGGAATCATCGCCTACGGAACTTCGCACTGGGGTGTAACCGAAAGCCGCGATCAGCTACGCAACGAATACGCCATTGAAACCGACTACCTCCGCCTGCGGGCGTATCCTTTCACGCGCGAGGTGCATGAATTCATCGAGCAGCACGAACGCATCTATGTGGTGGAGCAAAACCGCGACGCGCAAATGCTGAGTTTGCTCAAACTCGACCTGAAACCGGAGCTAACGCCGCGGCTGCGCAGCATCAGCCATCTCGACGGCCTGCCACTCGATGCCCGCTCCGTCACCGACGAAATCAGCACCATGGAGGGTAAGTAAATGGCGACCACGCCCACCGCAGAACCGAAAACCAACCGCATCGGCTTGACTGTAATTGACTATAAGGGCGGCAAGACCACTCTCTGCGCGGGTTGCGGCCACAACGCCATTTCCGAACGCATCATTGAAGCCATGTATGAAATGGGCGTGCAGCCGGAACGCGTCGCCAAGCTGAGCGGCATTGGGTGCTCCTCCAAGAGTCCCGCGTACTTCATGAATCGTTCCCACAGCTTCAATTCCGTGCACGGACGCATGCCCTCCGTCGCCACTGGAGCAATGCTTGCCAATCGCAATCTCATCGCGCTTGGCGTCAGCGGTGACGGTGATACCGCTTCCATCGGCATCGGCCAGTTCGTTCACCTCATGCGCCGCAATCTTCCCATGATTTACATTATCGAAGACAACGGGGTGTACGGCCTCACCAAAGGCCAGTTCTCCGCGACCGCCGATCTAGGATCGAAACTAAAGTCCGGCGTGATCAACGATCTTCCTCCCATCGACACCTGCGGCCTGGCCATCGAATTGGGCGCAACCTTTGTTGGCCGTTCATTCTCCGGCGACAAGCGCCAGTTGAGCACCATGCTGAAAGCCGCCATCGCTCATCACGGTACGGTCATGCTCGACGTGGTCTCGCCCTGCGTCACCTTCAACGATCACGAGGGTTCGACCAAGTCCTATAAATATGTAAAAGATCACGACGAGGCGCTGCAGGAGATGAGCTTCGTCCCCCACTTCGAAGAGATCGATGTGGAATACGATCCGGGCAGCACGGTCAACGTCACCATGCACGACGGATCCAGTCTGCGTTTGCGTAAACTGGAAGAAGACTATGACCCGACCGACCGTATTGCCGCCATGACGCGCCTGAGCGAAGCGCACGACAAAAATGAAGTTTTGACCGGAGTCTTCTACGTCAACACCAAAGCACCCAGCTTCATCGACATGCTGAATATTGTTGATGAGCCCCTGGCCACGCTGCCGGAATCAATGACGCGCCCCGGCACGGCCGCACTCGACGCCGCCATGGAGGAACTGAGATAAGGCTAGAAGTGTTCTGCGTCGACTACAAAAAACCCGGTCATTCCGCACCGGGTCGAAGGCCCCGTGAGTAACCTGCTTCCTCGCTCCCCCGAACGCATATCACTACCTCGAGCTCGCCGGCTGCAACCCGAGCCCCGATCCATAATACTCAGCCAGCGCATCTTTTTCGTCGTCAGAGAGCAGTGAAGAGATAGTCCGCATCGGCATATTAATGTCGTTGGTCCGCGTCCGATTTGCGAACGCCGTGAGTTGATCCAGAACATACTCAGAATTCTGGGTCATCAGCGACGGCACTCCCGGGCGATACGCAACCGGACCATGACATGACTGGCACGGCGGAATCCCACGCTCTCCGTCTCCAAACGAAACCAGATGCGATGCAATCCCTGCATGCACCGGATCGGGCTGTGATCCCGGAAAGCTGCGATTATCCTGCGGGTCGCTAAACACCGGCAGCTTCGAGTAATAAGCCACCACATCACCCACGTCTCGGGGTGAAAGCGATTCCGCAATTGGCTCCATCACCCGCGATTTTCGCTTGTGACTGCGAAAATCTTCCAACTGCTTCCACACTGCCAACTTGTCCATGCCCGCGAGGTTTGGAGTCGAACCTCTGTCACTAAACCCTTCCGCGCCATGGCAGTGTTCGCAGCGTTTCGCGAGAAGCATTCCTCGAAAGGCATCTCCGGACGAAGCTGCAGCCAAAGTCTCCTGCGACCACGACACGTAGGAGGGTATCCGCTCCGGCGCGCTGTCACTTGCCACCAGAACAAGCGAACTCGCCGCAACCCCTACTGCAACGGTGCGCAGAAAATTCCAGGTCGAAAAGTGTCCGCTATTGGGCGGCACAGCTCCCCCTTTCCCCCGCGCGTAAAACACGGAACTGCTCTCGCGGAACAACTTTCAACTCAGATCGCATGGCATAGTGTCCCGCCCCGCAGAACTCGCGGCACACCGTCTTATATTCTCCCGGCCGGGAAAATTCCAGCCGCGTTGCGCTGATCGTGCCCGGCAAAACTTTCACGTTGTATTCCGTCCCACTGAAGGCAAGCGCGTGGACGGCGTCAGCGCTGGTGATGCGCAGATGAATCGGAACTCCAGCCGGCACCAGAATACAGTGCGGAACAAATAAATATTGTTGAGCGATCATGCGCACTGTCACCGACCCATCGGCGTTCTGCTGGGTGCCAAGATTATTCTCGACGAATTCTCCCGACAAATGCAGCGCAAGCGGATCAACCTCCCCCGTTCCCTTGAAATACCGCAACAGGGGTTCATCGATCTGGTAGTAGCGCGTGGCTGGGATGAGGCACAAAACCAGCACTGTCAGCAAGAACGTTCGCAGCTTTCGCCACTTCACAGGTATCTCGATGGGGGCAAATTATACCGTCGTACCGATGATGATGCACAGCTGCGACATGATGCAATCATCTTTCGCACTATTTGCCAATTTACTGATAGGTCGATCGGGATATGCAGTCCTCAGCCCTAATGCTTAACCGCCGGCGAAGAGAGCTGGCTAGCGGGATGTTTCGATCTCTTTCAACACGGCGCTGCACCGCTCGCAGACCGTCGGATATGACTTATCCTCGCCGACGTGGATCGAGTAATTCCAGCACCGCTCGCACTTCGATCCCTCCGCTTTCTTCACCTCGACGTGCACGCCGCTCGTGCCATTGCCCGAGCCTTGCACCAAGTTGACCACGGAAACAATGAACAAGTAACGCAATTGGTCGGCGTGCCGCGCCAACACAGTATAAGCCGGATCCGATGCGGTGACGGTGACCTGCGCCTCCAGTCCGGTGCCGATCAGCTTATTGTTACGCGCCTCTTCGAGCGCCTTCAGCACTTCGTCGCGCACGGCGCGCAGCGTCTTCCACTCCTCGCTGGATTTTCCCTCGCTCGAGTCGGAAGCCTTCGCCGCACTCTTTTCATCCTCCATAATTTCCTCCGCCGACGGAAACAACGCCAGATGCACGCTCTCTGCTCGCCGTGCGGTCTTCGGCAGATAATTCCACACTTCTTCAGCCGTAAAACTCATGACTGGAGCAATCAACCGCACCAATGCTTCTCCGATTCGCCAAATCGCAGTCTGCGCGCTGCGGCGCCCCTTCGACTTTGGCGCAGAAATGTAAAGCCGGTCTTTGAGTACATCAAAGTAAAAGGCACTCAAGTCGACGATACAAAACTGATTCAGTCGGTGATAAATCTTGTGGAACGCGAACTCGTCGTACGATCCCTTCACTTCGGAGGCGAACGCCAAGGTCTGGCGCAGCATGTACTGATCAAGTGCCTCCATCTTCTCGAAAGGAATCGCGTCCGTCTGCGGATCGAGATCCCCAAGATTCCCTAAGATGTAGCGAAACGTATTGCGAATCTTGCGATAGTTTTCCGCGATGCGCAGCATCAGCTGCTCAGATCCCACCACGTCTTCTCTGAAATCCACCGACGCTACCCACAGCCGCACCACTTCCGCACCCAGCCGATCCGATATATCCACCGGGTCCACGTCGTTTCCTCGCGATTTCGACATGGCCTGCCCTTTTTCGTCCAGAGTCCATCCCGGCGTGACCACTCCCTTATATGGAGGCGTCCCATGCGTACCCATCGCGCATAACAGTGAAGATTGAAACCATCCCCGGTATTGATCTCCGCCTTCCAAATAAAGATCAGACGGCCAGGGATAGGTCGGTTCATCGGCAATCAAAGCCAGATAGCTCGCGCCCGATTCCAGCCACACGTCAAAAATGTCGGTTTCCTTTTCAAACTTCGTACTCCCGCAGTGCGGACACTTCGTACCCCCGGGAAGGATCGTATCTGACTCGGAAGTGAACCACGCATCCGCCCCGGAGCTCGCGAACAACTCAACCACCCTGCGATTGACAGCCGGATCGTTCAGCGGCTTGCCGCAGCTCTCGCAAAGAAACACGGCGATGGGAACTCCCCAAACCCGCTGCCGCGAGATGCACCAGTCCGGCCTCGTGGCAATCATGTTCGACAGCCGCTCTTCGCCCCAGGCCGGATCCCACTTCACATGTTTGATTTCTGCCAGCGTTCGGGTGCGCACCGTTTCGCTTTCCGAACCTCGACTGCCGGACCCGCCCGGCATCGGCGTTTCCATCGAGATGAACCACTGCTCAGTCGCACGGAAGATCACTGGATTATGACAGCGCCAGCAGTGCGGATAAGAATGCTCTGTCTTCTCCGTATGCAGCAAAGCGTCCCGTGTTTTCAGCAGATCGATGATCGGCTGGTTTGCGTCCCACACCCGCCTCCCGGTGTATTCCGCCAGCCCGTTCCGCAGGATCCCTTTTTCGTCCACGTTACTGGTGGCGTCGAGACCATACTTCATGCCAGTAATAAAGTCCTCCGCTCCGTGCGAGGGAGCTGTATGAACCACGCCAGTTCCCGTATCCATCGTGACGTAGTCCGCGAGCACGCCGAGGATTTTGCGATCCAGAAAAGGATGCTGGAAATTCAGTCGCTCCATTTTGCTTCCAGGGAACTGGGCGAGCTCGCGCGGATCCGCAAGATTACACTTCTCCGCCACATCCTTCGCCAGCTTCGCCGCCACAATGTAGACTTCGCCGCCCGATTCCAAAGCCACATATTCTTCATGCGGATGGAACGCCACCGCCATCGACGCCGGCAGCGTCCACGGTGTCGTCGTCCAGATGATGGTTGAAACTTTTTTCCCCGCCAGCGTCGCATCAATGCTCACCGGATCATCGAGCAGCTTGTATTTCACAAACACGGTGTCGCTGGTGTGATTTTCGTACTCGACCTCTGCCTCAGCCAGCGCAGTCTCATCATGCATGCACCAATAAACCGCCCGCAGTCCTTTGTAGACAAATCCCTTCTCGTAAAACGAAAAGAAAGTCGACAGCACCACAGACTCGTACTGCGGATTCATCGTGGCGTATGGACGGTCAAACCTCCCAAATACGCCGATACGTTTGAACTGTTCCCTCTGTAAATCAAGAAACTTCTGGGCATACTTCCGGCACTCCGCCCGCACGTCCGTCGGACGCATCTGCAGCTTTCTGCCGCCCAGTTCCTTATCGACTTTGATCTCAATCGGGAGGCCATGACAATCCCACCCCGGCACATAGGGTGCATCAAAACCCGCCATAGTCTTCGATTTGACGATGAAATCCTTGAGGCACTTATTCAGCGCCGTGCCCATATGGATGGGTCCGCTGGTGTAAGGCGGTCCATCATGCAAAATGTAGGTCGGGGACCCCTTGCGAGCCTCCCGGATACGCTCGTAAATTCGCTCCTGCTCCCAGCGGGCCAGCATTTTAGGCTCATTCTGAGGCAGATTCGCCTTCATGGGGAAGGCAGTTTTAGGCAGATTGATGGTCGCTTTCAGTTCGAGCGGCACTCGGTTGGTTTCTCCAAAGGATTGAATCTTTTTATTATAGGGAGCCGTCCCAGGAACGTCCATTTGGCGGAGGAGGCTAGGAAACACCTGTGTAGCAGCGCGATACCGTGAGGTGGCTTGCATCCCCCGGGCACTCGGAAATACACTTCGTAAACCGGGGCGGGAAGAGGTACAATTTTACAAAGAGCCAAGATAGACGGATGATCTTGTCGCCTGGGTCACGACCACGACAATTAACGAAGTTAGGCGAGACATAAAGGCAACTTGTTGGAAAGAGCACTCATCTGTGTTAAACAGGCCGTCTGGTTGGGGTCAGACCAGCCTCTGTCCGAGCCAAAACAGCCGAATCGGGGAACATGCCATCCGTAGAAGTCAAACCGACACCCACGCAAGAGCCTGAACTACACCTCCTGCTGGCGCCCGACACCTTCGAGCCCTTGTGGAAATCCCTGTTTCGCGGACTGGATGAGTTTTTCTTTCCCAAGAAGCTTCCGCCCCTCAAGCTGGAATCGAAGCCGGTTCCGGTCAAGGATATCTGGGGCTTTTACAACTACAAGAAAAACGGGGCCCTCGGTTCGACGGTCGCTCACGTCATCGTCATTGCTCTGATCATAGGCGGCACCATCATGGGCCGGCGCATCGTGACCAAAGCCGTGGCCAAACCGCAGAGCACCACCGAGTTGATCGATCCCGGCGATTATTCCCTGAAGCCCGCCAAAACGCAAGCCGGTGGTGGTGGAGGCGGTGGCGACCGCGATGTCCTGCAAGCTTCGAAGGGTCGCTTGCCGAAGTTCTCCATGCAGCAGATCACCCCGCCAACCGCGGTCATACGAAATTTCAATCCCAAGCTTGCGGTCGAACCCACGGTGGTTGTTCCGCCTGACATCAAGGTGGCCATGAACAACCTGCCCAACCTTGGCGACCCCAAGTCTTCCGCAATCATCCCGTCAAACGGTACCGGCTACGGTTCTGGGATCGGTTCCGGTAGCGGTGGCGGCGTGGGGTCGGGTACGGGCCCCGGTGTAGGTCCGGGCGAAGGCGGTGGCATGGGCGGCGGCGTTTTCCGCCCTGGCCGCGGGGTTACTCCGCCGCGTCCCATCTATTCTCCTGAGCCGGAGTTCTCTGAAGAAGCTCGCAAAGCCAAGTATCAGGGTACCTGCACCCTGATGATCGTGGTCGATACCGATGGCCGTCCCATCAATCTTCGCGTGGTGAGCTCCCTCGGTATGGGCTTGGACGAAAAAGCTCTCGAAACCGTCCGCACCTGGCGCTTTGAGCCCGGACTAAAAGATGGCCACCCCGTCAAGGTCGAAATGGCCGTCGAAGTCGACTTCCACTTATACTGAGACGATCGGTTTCTAATCTTTCCGGATCACCGCCAAGTGTCGCACTACGCGCTTCTGAAATCCCAGTTTCTCGTACAAGCCAATCGCGCGCGCGTTATCTTCTCTGACATGTAGAAACGGAATTTCCCCACGTTCCCTAATGCGTCGCATCACTTCGCTCATCAGCTCTCGAGCATAGCCATGTCCCCTATGTTCCGGATGCGTGCAAACCGCGCTCACTTCCGCATGGCCGGGAACTTTCAGCCGCTCGCCAGCCATCGCTACTAGTTTTTTCTCACGAAAAATTCCAACGTAGGTGCCCAACTCATGAGTACGCTTGTCGAACGGCCCGGGTTTGGTGAGTGCCGTCAGCTCGATCATTTCCGGTGAAAGCGTAGTGTTGAGTTCGACCAAATCAGCGCCCGACACAATTCGCTGGGCTTGAGCGGAATGAACGTTTACGCAAACCATCTGTAGCAAGGGAGCCCTCGCAACCAGCGTCCATCCCTCCCGGTCCTGGTACGGGGAGTCCAGAAACAAGGCAATCGTTTCCCCTGATCCCAACAATCGCTGCAATGATTCATAGCCTTCCGGCGAAGCCTTCTGAAAACCGGCGAGAGGACTCACCTCCGCCGTGAACCTGCGCGCCCCTTCAAACGATTCGGCGAACTCTACCTGCCGCGTGGTCAGCGCCTGCCAGATCACATTGTCGAGCGGATGCATTTTGATTAGCGTTCTGATTGGACTGATCGAACCGCCCTTTGGACACAGTAATTGCGTGAGCCCGATGGCACTATCCGAACCTTGCGACCAAAGCCCGAAGCTGGAATGCGCGATATGCTGGGCAAAGGAAGGACACGGCTACCCAATCTTGGCTAGCCCCGATGTTCATTTGATTTTGGGTGGCGCTTTCTGCGCTGCGGAGCTTATTTTCACGACCGGGCTTTAGCGGCTGGGCGAGGGCCTCATACCAAACCGGGCCCCTATTCCTTCAGATCGACATGTTGCACGTCTTCGATCGAATGCCCTAAGAAGCGCTCGCCCAGTCGCCGGAACTTCTCCACCGAGTCAGTGGCAAAGAATCTTAAGCGCGGCAGCGCCCGTCGCTCCTCATGAATCTTCGCGGCGGGCGACAGAAGCCTCTGCAACTGGCTGGCGACCACGCGAGCCGTAGATTCAGCCGAGTCCACAATGTTCACATGCGCTGGCGCCACGCGATGCAGCAGCGGCTTGAGCAGCGGATAATGGGTACAGCCCAGCACCAGTACATCCGCCTCGCGGAACCCGTCACCGAAAGCCTCACCCAGATAAATCCGGACAATCGCCTCCGTAACGGTGTGATCCACCCACCCCTCTTCCACCAATGGCACCAGCAGCGGACATGCCTTCTCCGTCGCCTCCAACCCGCGCGCCTCAAGCGCCTTCCGGTAGGCGTGGCTGCTCACCGTTGCCTCAGTCCCAATCACCACGACCCTCTTATTCTTACTGGCCAAGGCGGCGGCCTCCGCGCCCGGTTCCACCACCCCCACCACCGGAACATGCGCCGCCAAAGTAATTCGGTCGAGCGCCAGCGCTGTCGCCGTATTGCAAGCGATCACCAATACTTCAGCCCCCTGATCCTCCAGGTAGTCGGCAGCCTCGCCGGCGTAACGCGCCACTGTTTCAACAGATTTGGAGCCGTAGGGTAGCCGCGCCGTATCGCCGAAGTAAATGTAGTTAGCGCTAGGAATGACTTCAAGTAACGCTTTAAGGACAGTCAGCCCGCCGAAGCCGGAGTCGAATACACCAATGGTAGGCCTGCGAGTGGTCATGGTGGGAGTAGTTGCACTTCGATCATAGCAGCGCGGATGGTTCAGGGCCGATGACCAGATTTGTTCCCCGAGCGCGGCTAGTTCTGCTTGTGCGCACTGCCAGTCGTGGCTCCAGCAAACTCCGAACTCCGGCCGCAGCACGCACCCGGTGGGATCGGCGCTCCGTGCGGGCAAGTGCGCGGATGTCCCAGGAATGCACAAATCTTATCGGTCGCTTCCGGTGAAAGGATGTGTTCGAACTTGCACGCCTGTTGCTCGATTTCCGACTCGCTGTCCATCGCAAGACTGTCCGTGAACAGCCTCTCAGCGAGCCGGTGACGCCGGATGATGCTGCCCGCCCGTTCGCGGCCGCGCGACGTGAGTTCCACGATCGCCGTGCCATCGCCCACCGAAGCGGAAACCGGCTTGAGCGCGTCATGGCAAGGATTCACGAACGGCTTGTGCCCATGCGCCAACGGCGGGTGCGGCGCGGAAACCACCAGCCCCATCTGCATCATTTTCTCAATCGCCAGGCTGACCGGAAGCGCTCCATGAACTTCCATCCGCTCGACCTCGGCAATCTCCCCATGCTCCGCCAATACCCACAGCTCTTCCAGCACCTCGTCAAACTGTTCCTCATCGGCCATCGCGAAAACTTCCTGCGACGCAATCTTGCCGTGATGGAACTCAATCCGCCGGTCGGCGAGCCGCGCCACCACCGGATCGTGCGTAACCATCACAATCGTCCGCCCCTGCTGGTGAAACTCGCGCAGCAAGCGCAACACAAGCTCTTCATTCAGAGCATCAAGATTTCCCGTAGGCTCATCGGCCAAAATAATCCTCGGATCGTTGATCAGCGCCCGCGCGATACAAACCCGCTGCTGCTCGCCACCGGAAAGCTGCGACGGCAAATGATGCGCCCGGTCGCCCAACCCCACCCGAGTCAGCGCCTCAATCGCCTCTTTCTCATCCGTCATGCTATGAAAATACTGCGCGAGCATGACGTTCTCTACCGCCGTAAGAAACGGAATCAGGTGAAACTGCTGGAAAATAAATCCAATCTTTTCCGCCCGCACCCGGTTTAGTTCACTCGCAGAAATACCCGCAACATTCAGCCCGTCCACCCAGATCTCGCCCGATGTCGGCCGATCCAGGCATCCAATCAAATTCACCAGCGTCGATTTGCCCGACCCCGACGGCCCCATGATCGACAACCATTCCCCTTGCGCCACGTGCAGCGAAATATGATCGAGCGCGTGAATGGCGCCGTTCTGTCCAGGAGAAGTGGGATTTCCCGCAGCCTTCGCCGGGTAGAGCTTGGTGACGTCTTTGATCTGAATCATTTCACTCTCCCCTCAGAATGACCGCCGGCTGCACCCGCCGTAGCAGCGAAATCGGGAGGATCGCCGAAAGCAGCGTAACCAATATGCTACCAGCCAGTACAAAAGGCAGCACACTAAACCGCGGCACCACCGGAGCATGGAAGTTCGCCCGCCCAATCCAGGCCGCAATGCCGATCCCAAAAACAAATCCCACTACCGCACCGATCGCTCCCAACGCTGCCGCCTCCGCCGCAAAGAATCCGTTCAGCAGTCGGTCGGAAGCGCCCAAAGCTTTCATAATCGCAAAGTCGCGCCGCCGGTCGAAAACCCATCCCATCAGCGTCGACAGCACGCACAACGCCGCCGTCAAGATGATCAGCGCCGCCGCTGCCAGCAGCGTCGCCCGCGTCTTGCCCAGCACCCGCGCCTCCCCTTCCATAATTTGACGCACCGGCCGCACATCAGCGCCCGGAATCGCCTGCTGCATCTGATGCATGATGGCCGCGATCTCCTCAGGCGATCCATTCGCCGCGACCTCGATAGTCGAAGGTTGCACCCCAGTCCATGAAACAAAATCCGGCAGGGCAAGATAAACCCTGCTGTCTTCCGCTGCTCCAGTCTGTACCGTTCCGGCCGCTGTGACGTGAATAGTGTGCCCCTGAAACTCAAAATCGAATGGCTGATTCTTCGGCGACACCACCGAAAGGGCCCGCACTCCCACCAGCGCCTGCTGCGGCGCCGAAGGCCAGCTGCTTACCGACCACCACCGGTCAAGCTGTCGCACTCGATCGAAGTCCGTACCCGCCACAACAATTGGCCGACCATCCGCGGTTAACGCCACCACCAGGGCGAAAGGTGCCACCACCCCGCGACCCGCGACCACGGTTTCCGCCTGCCCGAGAGCATCCGCGGGAAGGGAAGCGCCGTCTTTTCCCACCACGACGATGTTCGCCCCATAGTTGCGGAACTCGCGCCGCAGCTTGGCCTGCACATCGACATAAAGATTCAGCATCGCCGTAGCGACCGCCGCCGCCACCACCATGGCAAACAAGGCTGACGCCGCTCGTCCCCGCCGCAGCACCGCCGCCTGCACCAGCATTCTCACAAACATCGACGTGTGTGGAGCGTTCGCGCGCCCGGCTGCCACACCCGGTGTGGAATGCGGCTGCCCTGAAGTGACTCGGCCCCCGCTCACAGTTCACCTCGCAGCGCAAACACCGGATCCAATCGCACCGCTTTACGAATTGCGGCCGCGCTCCCCGCAAAGGTGACGATCACCGCAATCGCCAGAATCAGCGGCAAGAGCACAGGTGGAATTGAAATCGCGGAGTTGAAAATCGAGCGCCCGATCTGCTGCGCGAGCATCCCGCCCGCCGCAAAGCCCACAAGTCCGCCAATCAACGCGAGCAAAGTTGCTTCCGTAAAGAAGATGGACGCAATTGCAAACCGCCCCGCGCCCAGCGCCTTCATCAACCCCACTTCCGCGCGCCTCTCGAAAATCGCCGTAGCCATCGCGGCCGAAACTGCCAGCGCTGAAGCAAACAGCGCCGCCAGCGTGACTAAGAAGATCAGCCCCTCAATCCGCGTTAGTACCGCCCCTTCATTCTGCGCAACCTGACGAATCTGCTCCGCATGCGAGTGCGGAATCGCCTCCTGTAACTGGTAAGCAATCGATTGCGGATAAGGTGAGCAGTACCACCGGTCATACACCGGACCAGACATGCTCTTCGGATCGCGCCGCCCCAGCGCATCTTCCGGCTTGGTCAGCGCACTCACGTAAACTCGCCGAACCGCTCCCGGCTTCCCAAGAATCTCCTGCGCCAGCGAGATTGGTGCCACCACCTCATCATCTTCCGCTCCGCCAGTAGAAAGAATCCCACTCACGCGTAGGGTCCGGCCAGAAAGCGCGAGCTCATCACCCATCTTCACCGAAAGCCGTGCCGCCAGCCGTTCTCCCACCAGAACGTCCCGCGAATTATCACCAGGCCAGGCACCGGAAACCCTCCACCACGGATGGGTAGTTCGCACCCCAGTCGTTAACTCCTCTTTCCCAAACGAAATGTTCTTGGCGAAGTACGTTCCCACCAGAGTGAGATTTTCCGTCTTGCCGTCCCGTTCGAGCGTCACATTCACCGGCAGCACCGGCGCAAATCCCGTGATGTTGTTGTGCCAGAAAGTTCCCTTGATCTTCCGCAGGTCGGCTTCATTCAGAAAAGCGCCATCGCTTGGCGGCTTCAGGTTGACGCCGCCAATTTCCACGTCCAGCGTGTCTTCTTGCGGGGTAATCAGCAGGTTCGCGCCGATCGTACGCAGCTCTCGATTCATCTTGTCGCCAATATCAGTGGCGACCGCAATCATTGCAGTGGCGACGGTTACTCCCAAGGTAATAGCCGCGCCGGCCAGCAATTTGCGCCGCTTCTGGCGCCGGAACGATTCGTAAACGAGGCGGACGAACATTCCTTTACTGTTTCTCGAACATCCGGCTACCCGCCGCAATGTCCGCCTCCTGAATAATCACGGAATCCGCGGTCTGCGTGACCTTCAGCGGAATCGGATTGCACCCCCCTGCCGTCCCCACCGACTGCGGATTAATCGGCGCCGCACAATTCTTGCAAACCACGCCGTTCGCAGTCTTATAGAACCCTACGGCGCCGCAGATTTCGCAAGCATCCAGAACGGTCGCCATCTTGCCATCCGGCTTTTGATAGAGCCAGAAGCGTACCTCGACTCGATTTTCCTTCGCCTGGAAGCGGTGCAAATCACCATCCGAAACCTGCGCCAGCGGAATCTTCACCTCGCCGTTCGTGAAGCTCACTTCTGCCGCCGGCGACAGCGCACTCACGCTCTTGGTATAGATAAACTCCGCCGTCACCAGCGCGATGAACACAAACGAGAAGCCATACACCGAAGCCATCCACAACCGTTCCTTGCGCGCCGTCCACAGCGCCTTGCGCCGCTCCGCCGCCGAAGGCGATTCCAGCACCGGCTCGCGTCGCTTGGCATCAAACAAAACCATCAACGCCGCCAACGCGAAGATTGTCACAAAAAAGAACAGATCATTACGCACGATCGGCCCGATGATCGCCATCTCGGTCTTCGACGAAGGAATGATCCCGCTCTCCGAAAGCTCGTGCAACCCGGCAATCACCAACTGTGCCGCCACCAGGAAGAGAATGGCCGTCGTCACCCGGAAGAATTTCTGCAGGTTAATCCGCACGCTACCCTTTACAAACATCACGCCGAAGGCAATCGCGCACAGCACCCCCAGCAGTGTTCCCAGAAAGCTCATCAGTTCCGTGGAATTCAGCGTCACTGCGGAGAGAATCAGCACCGTCTCGGCGCCCTCGCGCAGAACCATCAAGAACACAAAAAAGAACAGCCCGATCCATGCGTCGTTGCCGGCCAGCAGGCCCACCTTGCCCTCAATCTGGCCTTTCAGCTTGCGCCCGGTCTTCATCATGAAAATAACCATGGTGATGACGAAGAAGGCGGCCACCAGCATGACCCAGCCTTCAAACGCATCTTCGTTCAGGTTCAGCCGCGACATCAACACCGCAACGCCGATGCTTCCAACGAACGCAGCGCCCAGTGCGGCGTAAACCGCCTTGCGCAGGTCATTGCGCCCAATCTTGGCGAGATAGGCCAGCGTGATCCCCACGATCAGGGCGGCCTCAACCCCCTCGCGCAGCGTGATAATAAAGGCTTGCAGCATTTAGAGAACCCGCAGAATCTTGAAAATGAATTTCAATTTCAACTTTAAGGATATGCCGTTCGCCACGGGAGCGTCAATGTGCGATCTCACAAACGCCAGTGATTTGCATCACGCGGAGAAATATGGGATTAAACGGGCCTCACAGCAGCCGCCTGGCGTGGGCGCAATGGTACCGATCTGCCGAAACGGCGGTGAGGGTCATCATGCAGCGGGGGCATTACTCAGGAGTCCACTCCAGGAAACGAGCCGAATCAAGCTTGAACTCGTCGAAACTCACCAAAACTTGGGGTGATACATCTATTTCGGGCTCTGTGCCTCTGCCAACACCTTCTTCAGGTGATCCGAATCCTGCGATTCCGGAGCAAGTTTCAGATATTCCCGAAGGTGAGAAGCAGCATCCGCCGGGTCGTTCTTGGCTTCGTAAATTTGAGCTAGTAAGAGTTGCAACAGTGGCTCGTCGTGGTCCCTGTCAATCGCTTCGGCTTTCAAAGCTCTCTGTTCCGCTTCGGGCAACTGGTTAAGATTGAAATAGGCAATCGCGCTGAAGAAATAGGCATACGCATCGCTTACAGCGTCCAGCTCAAGCGCGCGACTGGTCAGGTTCAGAACCTCATTCCATTGCTGCTCGCGTCCTGCGATCTCCGCCAAGCAAAGATACGCGGGCAAGTAACTTGGATCAGCGCTCGACGCCCGCGAACAAGCGTTACGGGCCTCTGCTGTCTGCTGCCTGGTTTCGAGAGTCTGACCCAGCATTACCCATCCGGCAACGTATTTCGGATAGATTTCCGTCGCCTTCCGCAAGTGCTGCTCGGCCTCCGGCAGTTTCTTATTCTTCAGGGCCGAGCAGGCGTGTTCATACTCCTTTTGAGCCTTGTGGGGAACCTGCAAGCTCGTAACGCTGGCCGTGCTGGGCATACCTGGAAACGGCTGAATCGAACATAGCTCCTTTTCGCCGGCTCCCGTTCGCGCGTCACCGTTGTCGACAACAACGCGGTCATCCGGTCTTTTTGGGAGCATTACCACCTGCCCGTTGTAGGTCATTCGTGGTCTTTGTGCGAACAGCGGCGCGGGTAACAAAGCAATGATCAGGGCACAGAGCGCCGCCTGTTTCCAGCACGGCGGTGCCGGCAACCGGAACCCATATTGCCTGCGGTAGGTTATCTCCATAACCCCTCTTTGGGCCGGTGGTTTGCATAATTCTGCACCTGTAGCGCTCTAGAAACAAGTCTCGCTTTGGGGAAATAAAGCAGACGTTGGAATACCTGTCACCGATCTCGATGTCGCGATCAACCTACGAAAGCCTCTCTTAATGCAAGAACGATCGGGGTCGTTGGAGCGACGAGGCGATTCCTTCACAATTTCTTCAAAAACGCCTCCGCTTGCTCCAACTGCGGAAACAATTTCTCCTCCGCATGGAACTCCGCCGAGTGCACGCACCGCCGGCTCCCGCGCAGCCTCACCGGATGCTTCAGGTGCAGCATCTCGTGGTAAACGATGTACTCCACGGCATAGCGGGGAACAAGAGGATGGTCGAAGATGCGGTTGATCACAATCGCATTATGCGCCGGATCGTAGTG
Organism: Candidatus Sulfotelmatobacter sp.; assembly: GCA_049519055.1. Taxonomy (GTDB): domain Bacteria; phylum Acidobacteriota; class Terriglobia; order Terriglobales; family Acidobacteriaceae; genus Sulfotelmatobacter. The sequence continues at coordinate 69,846 of JBEKRE010000021.1, forward strand.
CCCAAGAATCCGCCTGGTCTTCGTCGGACTCCAACTCATCCGCGGACGCCCGAGTAGTCCATGAAAGAATTGCCGGTTCAGATCTTCAAACACAGCGTCGAGATCGTAAACATGCCCCTGCGGAGAATGGAGCTGCTTGCGCCCGCGCATTTGCCGCACCAGGTGCGCCTTACTCACCACCTCGTGGCTCGCAACATATTTTCGATAACGCACGGCATGTCCACGATCAATCGGTTTGCGGTACATCTTGGCCAACAGGATATGAGCGATGGCGCGCACCACCGCCTCCGGCGCACCTTCCAGCAGATCGGATAGCCTTACCAGAAGCCGCCCTTCGCGCAACCGAATCGTGTTGTTAACGTTGGCGAACGCGAAGAATTCAACCTTTAACTCCGGTAGCGCAGCGCTGGGACGCAACTGCCGGTGTTCCTCATGGAAGATATCGAGCAATCCCTCACGCACAGTGAGCCCAGATTAGCACACGCTGCGGTAAACGAAACGAAGAGACAAGGAAGAGACGGTAGGTTCTTTTACGGTTTGTTTAAAGACACACGAAGCGGTGCTATCTTTCGCAGTCTGCGACAGACTTACGAATGTTCGCACAACCTCGACTCGCGAATGTTGGGGAGACCGTGACTCATGACTGTTCTGACAACCGTGACTAACGAGCGATCGGAGAACCGTGGAAGAGCGGCCCTTCAGGACCGCGTTAGTTAGTCGCGGAAATTACTGCGGGCTCGAGCCCATGTGGTCGACTTTGCCTAGCGAACTGAATCTCTGCAGATAGTCGAAACCTACTAAGGCCGCTGACTTTCGTTGATCAGCCGCACCCAAGGTCACGGTTACACTTCACTCCGACCGGCTGCCCGACCGCGCCGCATCCGTTTTCTTCCTATGCTTCGCCGCCTCTTCTTGATCCGCAAGAAGCTGCCGGTGATCATTCGCGGAACTATTCAGCGTGTCCAGCGCGCTGCTGAGAACAAATTCGTATTGTTTCGCCTCTTCCGGCGGAACGCCCGCTGCATCCCGCAACGCCAGTAGTTTGGCCTGAAATTCGGTATCGGCGTCGATAATCACCTTCAAGGGCTTGCGAATATCGTTCTTGCGGTCGACGTAGGTATCGATGTTGTCGTTCAGTTCGTCGTAGATCAGCAGGAAATCATCCAGCCGGGCATACGTCTGCTGTGCACGGCCCTTCGTTTTCGGGTCGCTGCGCATCTGCTCCAAGCCCACCAGCCGGGCCCGCGCAAACTTCACATACAAACCCAGCCGCAGTTGCGGTTCCCAGCTGGTATCACGAATCTGATCAATCTCCGGCTGGGTAAACGGATCCCGCCGATGCTGTGCCAGCGCCCCCGCCGCCATCAAACCCAGCAGACAAACTCCTGCGCTTGCTCGCATCCAGAGACCATTCATTTCTTCACTCCCTTCGGAAACATGGCGATCAGCAAATCGTCGCGCACCCGCTGCAGCCGGTCGATGGTTTCCTGAATCTTCGTTTGGTCCTCGCGCGCGACGCTGTGCTTCAGGTTGTCCAGTTTCCGCGCCATCTTGCGGGCTGCAATTTCGCTCTGTTTCTCCCGCTTATGCGACTGGATCGCGTAGTCGCGCGCCAATTCCGAGAATGCAGCTACATCCACGAGTGCCACCTGGGCTTTATCGATATCGTCGGCCGTGTACAAGCGGCTGGCCGCTTCCACTTGCCGCTCCGCTATCTCAATGCACAATGCGGCACGCTCCGCAATCGAAGCCCCCGGGACGCGTTCCTTCAATTCTTCAACCGTCAGCTCCTTGGCCAAGCTGAGAGCGCTCCCAGCCACCACCAGCACCGCCAGGACCGCCACCCGCCGCAGTCGCCAATCTCCCACGCCGCATTCCATTTTTTCGCCAAGCTCACTTCTTCGGCTCGATGGCGATCAGCCGATGCTTTGCCTGCCACTCCTGATCAGGATACTTCCCCTTCGCTGTATTCAGAAAGAGGTGATAATTGGCCGCCGCCGTTTTGAAGTCATGCAGATGGTCGCAAGCCGAAGCTCGCAAGAAATACGTGATCGGAATTTCCGGCAGCAATTTTGCCCGCGCATCGAGAGCCCGAATCTCTAGTGCATATTCCTTATTCTCGCCAGCCGTAAATGCCAGATCGCCATAAGCTTCCCCAAAGTCAGGCTTTAGCTTCACAGCGATCGCGAATTCCTGCTGTGCCTCGGGAAATTTCTTTTGCCGCAGCAGAGCCTGGCCGAGGCTGCGATGCAGTTCCGCGTCGTTCGGATGAGCCGCAACGAGCGGACCGTAGCGAGATTCCGCCAGATCGTTTTTCCCGACACTCGCATACAGGTCCGCCAGATCGCGCTGCGCCGTCTCGTCTTTTGGATCCAGCCTGATTCCCGCCACTAGCGCGGCGATTGCATCATCATTCTTGCCTTCCGCAGCCAGCACGCGCCCCAGTTGAATCTCGACCACCGCTGAGCCGGCGGCCGAGGAAGAATGCTCGGCGATCAACTTGCGAAGATATTCTTCGGCTTCGGGAAAACGCCGCCCATGCATGTAGAGATTCGCTAGCGCGATGATCGCATCCGACGATTCCGGGTCCACCGCAAGAGCGCGCCTGTATTCCTTCTGGGCCTCGGCAAACCTATTTTCGCCTTCGAAAAGCGCTCCCGCCGCGAAATGCGGTTCGACCTCTTTCGGCTGCAGAGAAGCCGCGTGCTGGTATGCATCCAGCGCTTCCGATGGCTTCGTCTTCTCCAGAGTCTGGCCCAGCGCAAGCCAGGCCCGGTATTGCCCCTCCGCAATGTGGCTCGTCGGCTTCAGCTGGGTCGCGGCCCTCAGAAACTCCTCTGCGTCCGGCTGTCCGGCCTTGGCCAGTTGCAACCCGAGATGCAGGTTTGACTCGAAAACGTCAGGCTTCGCCGCAACCGATTTGCGATACGCCGCAATCGAAGCGTCCACCTTGCCCAGAGCATTTTCCACGAAGCCAAGATCGAACCATCCCACGTAGCTCGCGGCATCCCGTTCAACTAGTCTTTGAAGAAGCGGTTCGGCAGCAGCGTAGTCCTGTTTTTCGATCGCCGCTTCTGCTTGCGTAAGTTCTGCCGGTTGCGCCGGCGCATCGTCATCCGGAACCTGAATGTGATGGACCGATCGATGCGCTCCCGATCGTTTGGAGGATGATTGCGCAGAAGACGATTGCGCGGGGGACGATGCCGAAGAAGAAGATATTCCGGGAGCTTGGCTCGCATCCTGCGCCGCCGCACGAGCACATACGCCGAAGATCAGCACCAGGCTCGCGAGAGATTTACTTGCTGCCATGGAGAGTCGACGCTCCGTTGCCCCTGCCATGCCCGTTCAGCAAGTGAGCCAGATACTTGCCCGTGTAAGAGCCGTGCAGATTGGCGATCGTTTCCGGCGGCCCCGCTCCCACGATCCTCCCGCCGCGCGCCCCGCCCTCCGGCCCCAGATCGATCACCCAGTCGGCGGTCTTGATCACTTCCAGATTGTGCTCGATCACCAGAATGGAGCCACCCGCATCGATAAGACGGCGAAACGCGGCCAGAAGTTTGCTGACGTCGTCAAAGTGCAATCCGGTCGTAGGCTCGTCGAAAATATAGAGCAGCCGACGTCCCTTGCGAGGCTGGTCCTGCCCGCCCGCGCTCGGTCGCCCAATCTCACGCGCCGCAGGCTGCAAGTGCGCCCCCAGCTTCATGCGCTGCGCTTCTCCGCCCGACAACGTCGTAGCCGATTGCCCCAGCCGCAAGTATCCCAGCCCCACTTCCTCGAGTACGCGCAGCTTCTCCGTGATCTTAGGCACTTCCGCAAAGAACTTCAGCGCTTCTTTAACCGTCAGATTCAACACTTCGTGAATATTTCTGCCGCGATAGCGAACCTCGAGCACCTGCGCCTTATACCTTGTTCCTTTGCACTCCTCGCAAATCAGTTCCACGTCCGCGAGAAATTGCATCTCCACCGTCACCGTGCCATCGCCCTGACAAGTCTCGCACCGCCCGCCCGGGATGTTAAAAGAAAAATGTCCCGCTCCGAAGCCGCGCTTCTTGGCCTCCGGCAGGGAAGCGAAGAGCTCACGGATCGCATCAAAAGCCTTTATGTAAGTGACTGGATTCGAACGGGGTGTCCGCCCGATCGGCGACTGATCCACCAGCACCACTTCATCGATAAACTGGTCGCCCTCCAGACTCTCCCAGGCAGCCGCTCCTCGCACTCCACTGCCGGTTGGCTGCTGCTTGGCCTCCGCCAGCGCCTGATAAAGAACCTGATGCAGCAAGGTCGACTTGCCCGATCCGGAAACTCCCGTGATCGCCACCAGCATCCTCAGTGGAATGCAGACGTCGATCCCTTTCAGGTTGTTGGCCCTAACATTCTTGATCCTGATCTGCTGCGCGCCAGGTTGCCGCCGCACGGCTGGAACCTGAATCCGCAGATCCTCCGAAAGATAGCGCCCTGTAAGCGACGCCGGATTCCGCAGAATTTCTTCATACGTTCCTGCCGCCACCAGCTTACCGCCGTTCTCCCCCGCTCCCGGGCCGAGATCCAGAATCCGATCCGCCGTCCGCATAATGTCAGGATCGTGCTCCACCACCAGAATCGTATTTCCCAAATCTCGCAAATCAAGCAGGATCTTGATCAGCCGGTGCGTATCACGGCTATGCAGACCGATCGAAGGTTCGTCCAGCACATACAAAGTTCCCACCAGCCGCGATCCCAGCGAAGTCGCCAGTTGAATCCGCTGCGCCTCGCCGCCCGAAAGCGTCGAAGCCAACCGGTCGAGCGTCAAGTATTCCAGGCCCACGTCGTTGAGAAATCTCAACCGCTCCTGGATTTCTTGCAACAACCTCTCGGCAACTTCCGCCTCCTCCCCGCTCAACTCCACGCTGCCGAAAAACGCGGCCGCATCCTCCACCGTCATCGCGCAAACATCACAAATGTTGCGTCCGTTAATCTTGACCTGCCTTGCCTCCAGCCGTAGCCGGTTTCCATGGCACTCCGGACAAGTCGAATACCCCCGATAACGGCTCAAGAAAACTCGGACGTGCAGCTTGTATTTCTTCCTCTCCAGGTACTGGAAAAATCCGCGCACCCCTAAGAACTCGCCTTCCCCGTCCAGAATCAGTTCCTGCTGCTCCGTTTCGAGCTCACCCCAGGGTACGTCCAGCGGAATTCCGGATTGCTTGGCAAACTTCTTCATCTCCGTGAACAGCGGCCGGTACTTCGGCTTGTTCCAGGGATCAATCGCACCTTCCGCCAGTGTTTTCGTCTTATCGGGAATCACTAGATCAAGGTCGAAGTCGATTGTGTTTCCAAAGCCCTGACAGCGCGGGCAAGCTCCGTAGGGATTGTTGAAAGAAAACAGTCGCGGCTCTGGTTCTTCGTACCGCAGATTGCAATGCTTGCATTCGAATCGCTGGGAGAACCGCAACTGCTGCGCTGGTTGGTTGTCTCGCTCCGGCACGTCGAAAATCACTTCCCCGGATTCCCGATACGCCGTCTCGACCGCATCCACAATCCTCGATCGCGCCTCCGCCGAAACCGCCAGTCGGTCCACCAAAACGAACACTGGTTGGTTGAAATCAACGTCCAGCAGCGATTCCGGCGTGGAAAATTCAAACACGTACCCAGCCTGATACAACCGGTTGAACCCCGCCTTCCGCAAATCAAACAGTCGAGTCTTTAACTGCTCCGTCACGCCAGAATCTGGTGCGCCCTTCTTTCCAGCTTTTCGCCCGCGCCCAGTTTTTTTCGCCTCTTCCACTGGCGCCGTCGCCGCCACCCGCAACGGCAAAACAACCTGTAACCGTGTCTCCGGCCCCAGCGCCAGAATCGCATCCGCGATTTCGTCGACCGTATCTTTCTTTACCTCGCGGCCGCAGTTCACGCAGTAGGTTCGCCCCACCCGCGCGAATAACAACCGCAGATAGTCATAAACCTCGGTCGCGGTTCCTACGGTGGATCGGGGATTGCGGGTTGTATTTTTCTGCCGGATCGCCACTGCGGGCGCGATTCCATCAATCGAATCGGCATCCGGCTTCTCAATCCGCTCCAGAAACTGCCGTGCGTAGGCGGAGAGCGACTCGACATATCGCCGCTGCCCCTCCGCATAGATCGTGTCAAAGGCCAGGGAAGATTTGCCCGATCCCGAAACGCCAGTAACCACGGTCAGCGTATTGTGCGGAACTTCAAAGTCGATATTCTTGAGATTGTGGACGCGAGCACCGCGAACCACAATGCTGTCTGTAGCTGTGGTATGAGACATCGGGTAAGGCCGTCAACCGGCACGCTCGCTCGCCAGAAATCCCCCAGCGCTCTCCGAGTCTGATGCCGAACCTTTTATTATAACCAGCTTTATTATGATCCCTCGGTAATTTGGGAGGTTTGCGATTGCCACGATGCTATAGAACGCGCCAAATCGCGGTGATTTTATGCACGGGTTAGACACGGGAAGGGAAGCGATAAGTTGGCACGACCGCAAAACTCTACCAGCTTTGCAACGCTCGATTAGGAATTCCAAGGAACTCTTGGGAATACTAGGGAACTGGAAGTTATGAGGCCAACAGAATAAACGACAGAAGTGAATTTCAACGACTTGACGGCGCCGGGAACCACAGAAAGTCATTGAAACGACACCAAAGCACTGTCTGTGCTAACTCGCCAGCTTGGCTTTGGAGCGAATCGTGTACTGGATGCGGCGATCTTGGCCTTCCGCGCGCTCCAAATAGAAACCGGGCTCCTCTTTAGGCCGGTGGACGATGAAAGTCAACATGGTCGTCTGCCGACCCTTGGTGCGGTCATAACCGTTTACCTTGATGTAATCGTCCGGGAAGGCCTTGCAACACTCATCGATCTGATGCATGGCGTCGTCCTGGTCGCTGGCATCGAACATCGGCAACCCCCACATTTCCCAGTAAGCATTGCGGGGATGGGGATCGTCGGTGTGCTCGATGGAAAAGGCCCAGCCGTTATCGAGGCAATACCGCACCTCGGCTTTAATCTCCTCTTCCGTGAAGTTGGGTAGATAAGAAAAAGTACCTTGCGTGATTCGCATTGTTCGTCTCCGTTCCGCAGGTGCCGGGCAATTGAGGTGTAACGCGGCCCTTCTGGCCTTGCTGCCTGAAACGACCGGCTCTAGCCATCAAACCGTGACCGTGGCGACTGCATGCGGCACATCGGTTGATTCGTAGCAAAACTAACGTCCTTCCAGATCTCGAGTGCTGTGCGCAGCTCTGGCGACCAACGCGCAGCCTTCGCCAGGATCTCCGGCCCTTCGTTGAGGATGTCGCGCCCTTCGTTGCGGGCCTGGATCATCACTTCCGTGGCCACGCGATTCGCTGTCGCACCCTGGGCGATCCCGTCCGGGTGACCGATGGTGCTGCCTCCGAACTGAAGCACGACATCTTCACCTAAGAGGTGCAGTAATTGGTGCATTTGCCCGGCATGGATACCGCTCGAGGCCACGGGCATCACTGCGGGCATTGATGCCCAGTCCTGATCGAAATACAGACCCTGAGAGGGATCAGCCAACGGCGTGTTCGCCCGCAGAGTGTTGTAGTACCCGCGAATGGCGTTGGGGTCGCCCTCGAGCTTGCCGACCGCCGTGCCGGCATGAATATGATCCACGCCCGCCAGACGCATCCATTTGGCGATGACACGAAAGTTCACGCCGTGCGTCTTCTGTCGCGTGTAGGTGCCGTGACCAGCCCGGTGCAAGTGCAGGATTACGCCGTTGCGGCGCGCCCACTTGGACATAGACTGAATGGCGGTGTAGCCGATCGTCAGATCAATCATCACAATCACGCTGCCCAGTTCCTTGGCGAAGTCAGCGCGTTCGTACATCTCTTCCATGGTTGCGGCAGTGACGTTCAGATAGTGCCCTAGGATCTCCCCGGTAGCGGCCATGGCCCGATTCACTGCTTCCATGCAGAAGAGATAGCGATCACGCCAGCGATATCGTGGGAGAAGTACAACGCGATCCTACGACGGCACCCGCTGGTGTCGCCCCGGATTATGCACGCCTGGGTAAAGCGGTGAGTCATCTTGAGGAACTCGCTGCGGGAAACCTGCACG
>JBEKRE010000022.1:0-75950 GCA_049519055.1 Candidatus Sulfotelmatobacter sp.
CTGCTTCTGGGGAACAGAAACCGCCCAAGGCATGCCGCGTCCGCGATTGCCATGCTGCACCCAGTTCACCGAATCGGGCCGATAGCGGCGTTTCAGCCGCTGCACCTGACGCTCGCTCAAATGCAGCAGGCGGGAGGCTTCGCGTACGCTCAGCCTCCCGCCCGCTGCATTTTCAATCACCTTCACCCGTTGGAACTCTTTCTGACTCATCGTCACCATCCTTGGAGGGTGACAGAGTCTCGTTGCAGTTATGGGGTGACATTATCTTGGAGCACTTACAACCATCCCCACCTCGCCTTGCTTCCCCACCGCCCCGGCTCATATACTCTGAACGTTTGCCCTTACACCCCGGAAAATACCCCGGTGTCGGCCAACATCTCGAATCGCAATCATTCCGGAGACCAGATTCTATGACCACGATGACCACGCCTCCGCACGTCGACAAGGAAAGTAATCCGTGGGAGTCGCAACGGGCGCGCTTTGACCTGGCTGCGCAGAAGCTGAATCTCGACGACGGCCTGTGGCGGGTTCTGCGCTATCCCAACCGCGAACTCACGGTCTACATACCCGTCCAGATGGATGACGGCCATCTCGAGGTCTTCACCGGATTTCGCGTGCAGCACTCGATCGCCCGCGGCCCGGCCAAAGGCGGTATCCGCTATGCTCCCGACGTCACTCTCGATGAAGTCCGAGCCCTCGCCAGCTGGATGACCTGGAAGTGCGCCGTGGTCAACATTCCTTTCGGCGGCGCCAAGGGCGGCGTGATCTGTGATCCTCACAAAATGTCGATGGGCGAAATCGAGCGCATGACCCGCCGCTACACCTCCGAGCTCATCGAATTCATCGGTCCGGAAAAAGATGTACCCGCTCCCGACGTCAACACCAACGAACAAATCATGGCTTGGATGATGGATACCTATTCCATGCACATGCGGCAAACCGTGACCGCGTGCGTTACCGGAAAGCCCATCAACATTGGCGGCTCGCGCGGTCGTCGCGAGGCTACGGGCCGCGGCGTGATGGTGGTATGCGACGAGGCCATCAAGAAACTCGGCCTGTCGCGTGAGAGCAGCCGCGTCATCGTGCAAGGCTTCGGCAACGTCGGCTCCAACGCCGCTCAACTCATGTTCCAGGGCGGATATAAAGTGGTCGGCATCGCGGAAGTAGGAGGCGGTCTTTATAACAAGAACGGAATCGACCTGAACGCTCTCGTCGAATTTCGCCAGAAGAATGGGACGGTACACGGCTTCCCGGGTGCGGAAGCCTACGATCCTGCCGATTTGCTTACTACCGAATGTGAAATACTCATCCCCGCGGCGACCGAAAACGTCATCACTTCCCGCAACGTCGATCGCGTGAAGTGCCGCATTCTGGCGGAAGGCGCCAATGGCCCCACCACTTCGGCCGCCGACGACGTCCTGACCGACAAGGGCGTCTTCGTCATCCCGGATATTCTGGCGAACGCCGGTGGCGTCACAACTTCCTATTTCGAGTGGGTGCAGGATCGCCAGGGCTACTTCTGGAAAGAGTCTGTCGTCAACGAGCAACTGGAAGAGATCATGGTCTCGTCCTTCGGCGACGTGGTCCGTTACGCCGAGACCCATCGCGTGAACAATCGCATCGCGGCCTATATGCTGGCCATCGATCGCGTCGCCTACACCATCCGCCAGCGCGGAATTTACGCCTAAGGACAATTTATGTACTCGATGAGTAAAAGCATGCTTGCCCGGATGTTGCCTCTGCTGCTGGCTCTGTGTTTAGTGCCGACGACCGGCGCCGCTCTCGCCACTTCAAACGCCGCAGCCGCACAAGGCGCAATGGCGGCCGCCGGCGATAAACTCGACCTCAACACAGCCACCGCGGACCAACTCAAGTCCTTGCCAGGCGTCGGCGTCGCCTACTCCCAGAAAATCATTGCCGGTCGCCCCTATCGCACCAAGCTCGACCTGGTCCACAAGAAAATCATTCCGCAAGCCACGTACGACAAGATCAAAGACCTGGTGATTGCCAAGCAGCCGAAGCCCAGTGCCATGACGCCGGCGACCTCCAAATAGCTGGGCGCTACGGCCTAACGGTCGGGGCAACTCGCTGGCCAAACTATATATTCCCCTGATTGCGTTCCCTCGTAGCGTGGAGCATAATCAAAAAGTCTTCCGGTAGCCCTCCCGGAAACTCGCAGAGCTGCGGTGAACCTGCCTAATTCCATCACGCTGATCCGCATCTGCAGCATTCCCCTGCTGATCTGGATTCTGTCTTCCAGCCACTTCAGCAGTGAACACGGCACCAAGGAGTTGCTCGCTTCCGTGATCTTCATTGCCGCCTCCATGACCGACGGCATTGACGGATATCTCGCGCGCAAGCGCGGCCAGATCACAACCATGGGAATTTTGCTCGATCCCATGGCCGATAAACTTCTAATCGCGGCCGCTTTCGTTACTCTGGTTCAGTTCAATCCCAGTCTGGTTCCCGCGTGGATCGCGGTTATCATCATCGGCCGTGAATTCCTGGTAAGTGGTCTGCGCTCCATTGCCGCATCCGGTGGATTTACCATCGAAGCCAGCGACCTGGGCAAGTTCAAAATGGTAGTCCAGATCGTTTCCGTAGTCGCAGTCATTCTCGATCACCGGTGGAAAGAGTGGCCGGTTTACGGAAGCTTCGTCTTTCCGGTGCACTGGATCGCCTACGCGGCGATCTGGTTCGTGGTTTGTGTTTCTTTGATTTCTGCCATCGATTACTTTGCCGCCTTCTGGTCGAAGATCGATCGGCAAGTTTCCAAACGCCGCCGCCGGGCATTCATTCTCAGCCGCCGCCGCAAGGCGCAAGCAGGCCCGCGAGCGGCCGATGCCGATGTCGCACCTTCAACATAATTCGCCGTCCGCCGTGGCATCGGAAGTCATCGCCCATGAGTTTTCTGCCGAGGAGCGAACCCTTCTGCTGCGCCTGGCCCACGATTCGATTTCTTCCGCATTTGAGCGAACTGGGATTTCCTTTGATCCTCCAACCCCGCACCTGGCCGAGCTTCGGGGAGTTTTCACCTCGCTTTACCTGAACCGCGAGTTACGCGGATGCGTGGGCTATGTGCTGCCAGCCACTTCGGTCTACCGCGCCGTGGCGGAAACCGCCCTCGCCGCCGCTTTTGACGATAACCGCTTTTCGCCCGTCACTCCGGACGAAGCTTCGCATCTCGAGATCGAGCTCAGCATCCTGTCGCCGCCACAGCTAGTCGCCGCCGGAGCCGTCGAAATCGGACGCCACGGCCTCCTCGTCAGCCAACATGGCCGCCGTGGCCTGCTGCTGCCGCAAGTACCCGTCGAGCACAATTGGGATCGCGCCACCTTCCTCGAACAAACCTGTCGCAAAGCTGGCTTGCCTCTGGACGCCTGGCAAAAGGGCGCAACCCTCCAGGTCTTTACTGCGGAGATTTTCGGCGACAAAACTCTCTAATCGAACCCGAAAAGGTCGTACTCTCTTAGTTCCGCCCGGGTGTTACTCCCGTACGAGAAAACGTAGGGCTGATCCTCAAGTGTTTACTTTTCCTACCGATGGAACGCTAGAGCCGCAAAATCCTCGGAGGTTGAATATCCTTCTTGTTGCAGCACTCATTGCAGCACTCAGACGCCGTTGCCCATTTTCACTGCTAGGTTTGATACTTGTCTTTAGCAGTTGTTCCTCAGCCGATTCCGGCGAGCGTGCAGCCTCCCGCCGACCCCTCCGAACCCCTCGTTTGTGCAGCCGCAAGACCGCATCACCGGCTTCGTTGCCGATGGGAAGCGTGTCACCCTGCATGGCAACCGCCACCCCCTGGCTATCGCGCAATTATGACGGGGGCGCCGTCTCACCTGCTTTCCGCATGGATGGCATGCTCCTCACCTTGCTTCCCGACCCCGCGCAGGAAGCTGCTCTTGCCCAGCTGCTTGCCGCGCAGCACATTGGCCGCTCCTCCGTCGTTTGCCAGGGTCATGGCGCTGGTAGCGCAGCATGCAGCAGCCCGTCAAGGCAGTGCCAATAGCGCGTTGTATTCGCTAGCGGCCAAGCAGAGTGCAGGTGGAGCATCCGTTTTTCATGACATCACCAGCGGCAACAATAGCGTTCCCAGACTGGCCGGATTTAACGCGACGCCGGGATCCGACTAGGCCACCGATCTCGGCTCCATCGATGCCGCAGTCATCGTCAAGCACTGGAGCAACGCGACTGCCACCCCGGCATTTCAGACGTCTGCGTCCCCGAATTCTCTTTCAGTCACTGCCGGATCAAACAACAACACCACCCTAACGGTCACAGTGAGTGGAGGCTTCAATGCCCTTCTCCATCAGTGGATTGCCGAGCCCAATTTCTGCGGCGTTCACGCATGCGACTCTGGCTGCTCCGGGATCGGGCACAAGCATTCTTAAACTCCCGGCGGCCAGCAGCGCACAGGCTGGTACATACTCCGTCACAGTGTCGGCCAGCAGTGGATCCACCCGTGAGAAGGTAGCTCTTGCGATTACGTGCAGAGCGCACGTCACAGCCCATCAAAAAGTGATGCCCATGCTCGGTGCGAAGGAGTGCTGCTGGAGACGAGGCTGCCGTCGGTTACTTCTGAGCTCGCGGGCCGGCTGCTTTCACTTCTGGCGGAGCATCGAAATTTTCGAAGTTCTTAGCGAACCGGTTGCGCAGGTCTTCGGCGGCCTTATCGTATGCTCCCTTATCGGCCCAGGCATTGCGAGGATTGAGCACCTGCGGGGGAACACCGGGACAGTTCTTGGGAATGCTGAAGCCGAAGGTGGGCTCGACCCCAAATTCTTCTTTAATCAGATGGCCCTCAACGGCGGCATCCACCATGGCGCGAGTGTAAGGAATCTCCATGCGCCTTCCCACGCCGTAGGGCCCGCCTTGCCAGCCGGTGTTGACCAGCCAGCACTGGGCGTTATGTTCGCGCAACCGGCGTCCTAGCATTTCCGCATAGGTTTTTGGCGGCAACGGTAGAAAGGGCGATCCAAAGCAGGTTGAGAAGGTAGCCTGTGGCTCCAGCAGGCCGGCTTCTGTCCCCGCGACCTTCGCGGTGTAACCGGAGAGAAAATGAAACATGGCCTGATGCGGGCTAAGCCGCGAAATAGGCGGCAACACGCCAAAAGCATCAGCGGTGAGGAACACGACGTTCTTCGGATGTCCCGCTAATCCAGGAATCACCGCATTATCGATGAAATCCACCGGATATGCGGCGCGGGTATTTTCGGTTTTGCTGCCGTCATTGTAGTCGGGAACGCGGGTGTGCGGATCGAGAATGACGTTTTCCAACACGCATCCAAAGCGCAACGCATTCCAGATCTGCGGCTCGTTCTTGTGCGAGAGTTTGATGCACTTGGCGTAGCATCCGCCCTCGAAGTTGAAAATTCCATTGGCGCTCCAGCCGTGTTCATCGTCGCCGATCAATCCCCGGGACGGATCCGCCGAAAGCGTGGTCTTGCCGGTTCCGGAGAGACCGAAGAAGAGTGCGCTTATGCCGTTGTGGCCCACATTGGCCGAGCAGTGCATGGGAAACACATTGCGCGGCGGGAGCAGGAAGTTCATCACGCTGAAAATGGATTTCTTCATTTCTCCCGCGTAGGACGAGCCCCCAACCAGCACCGTTCGGCGGGTGAAGTTGAGCGCAACGAAAACCTCAGAATTGACGCCGTCGCGCTGGGGGTCAGACTTGAACTCGGGGGCGCAAATAACCGTGAATTCGGGATGATGCGTCTTCAATTCCTCCGCCGAAGGCCGCAAAAAAAGTTGGTGTACGAACAGGTTGTGCCAGGCATACTCGTTGACGACTCTCACCGGGAGGCGATATTCCGGATCGGCCCCGCAGAAAAGATCCTGAACGAAGAGCTCGCGGCCGCGCAGGTGCTCCATCACCCGCTCGTAGAGCGCGTCGAACTTCTCCGGTTCCATGGGCGCGTTCACCGGGCCCCAGGCTACGCTGTCGGTGGTGACCGCATCTTTCACAAGGAACTTGTCTTTGGGCGAGCGGCCGGTGCGGTTGGTAAAGCCCACCAGCGAGCCGTTGGCGGCCAATTTAGCTTCGTGGCGGCGGATCGAGTGTTCTACTAGGTCGGCCGGAGAAAGATTGAAATGGGTTCGGCCGTCGCCGAGCAACTCCGCGATATCACTGACGTGCATTGTGGTCGCCATGAAATCTCCTTGAAAACGGCAAACGCCGTATTGTGCCTCAAAGGTAGAAGTCTGCCAAGTGCGAGGATCACAATCGGGGCGCCGATTTGATCTTTTTGCCTTCGAAACGCCGAAACTTCATAAAGATGCGGTTCAGTCAAAATGGAAGGACGATTCCTGCTGAGGAAGAAAAAACGCGCATTGCCGTCGCCTGGGGTGTCTAGGCGGTGATCGCTTCCTGCATCGCGGAAACTACGGCTTCCAGATGAGCCAGCGTTTCCTCGACGGTGAGCGAGTACATTTCTCGGCCTAGTCCTTCACCCGCCTGGAGCGCGCTTTGCAAGTAATGGCCGGCAATCTCCACCGCCAGAGAATCCGTGATGGCTTTGCCGGTGCGCTTTTTGTACTCCACCCAGGCGGGGTGGGGTAGCGCCACCCAAACCGTCTTCCCATCGACCAGAAATTTTATGTCGACGGCATCGGCATGACGCGTGGCGATGGCTACGATCAGCGCCTGATAGACGCAATGGACCTGCTTCTTGGTCCAGCGATCGGTAGCGGTGAAATCTCCAAACACGGCTAGAAAAACTATAGCGGACGGGACGCGGTCCGGGCAAATGGCGGGTGCTGCCCTACCCTCCCGCGATGGCCGCAATAATCAACAGAGGCTCGGAGCCCGAGGAGACCGCGTCAGGCAAGGGAGCGTCCGGCTGCTCATGCGACAGATCCTCCTCGCAAGCAAAGAAACGCAAGAACGGTCGGCGCTGCTGGGTGACATGATCGCGGATGGTACCGCGCAACATGGGGTAGCGAGCCTCTAGCGCGTTGAGCACCGAGCGCTGCGTCACTGGAGCTTCGACCTCGAGAGTCACCTCGCTGCCGGCGTGGGTGAGGGTTCGCAGATGCTGCGGGAGTATGACACGGATCATATTCGCTTGCCGAGTATCGCTTCACGACGAGAGTAAGACGACCTATATTTCTTACGGCCACCCCACGCCAGGTGCGGGTGCTTGGGCGGTGAGCACCCGGCCTGTCCCTAACCCGTCCATCATTTTCGCAAAACCATGCCACTCGGCCGCGACAATGAATAGCGTTCTCCTGTCGTCACCTCCGAGCATGCAGGCAAAGCAGCCGCGATCAAGGTTGATCGTCTGCAGCACCTCACCCCCTTCGCGGACGCGCACGCAGCGTTGGTTGGGAACGTCGGCGTACCATACGGCTTGTTCGGCGTCGATGCAGATGCCGTCGGGGTGGCCGTCAACGTCGGCCCAAACCCGCCGGTTCGACAAACTTCCGTCCGCCGCGATGTCGAATGCGGTGAGTCTTCTGCCGTGGGACTCGGCAATGATGAGGGTCGAGTTATCCTGCGTCACCGCCATGCCGTTCGGGAAAGCGATGCCGTCGGCCACCTGTCGAGCCGAGCCATCGGGGGCGACCCGGGCTATGATTCCGGGTCCGCCGTTGACGTAGACATTGCCGCGGCCGTCCACGACAATCTCATTCCAGCCTTCGTTCGACACGCCGCGCAGATCAGCATAAGTCACCAGTTGTCCATTAGGTTCTTGGCGCAACAGAAGACTCTCGCGCCCTGAGACGACGAGCAGGCGTCCGTTTTGCTGCCAGGCAATGCAAAATGGAAGGGTGGTCGGCACGCGAAGCATGACTTGGCTCTTGCCCTCGAGATCGACGGCAACAACCTCTTGCATGCCCCAGTTGGAAAGCCAAAGACGACCCTGGTGCCAGCGCGGCGACTCGCCAAACCCTAGGCCGGTCAACAGGACTTGCGCCTCAGCCATGGAAGATTGGCTTGACGGCATCACCATCTCTTGCAATCGAGACATAATTCATCTCCATGTGTGGACTCCTCTTAATCCAGGGTCTGCACCTCGACGCTAAGTACGGCGGGAAGATCCCGCACAATCGCAGCCCAGCTGTCCCCGGCATCGGCCGATGCGTAAACCTGCCCGCCACTGGTGCCGAAATAAACCCCGCACTTGTCGAGTGAATCGACAGCCATCGCATCCCGCAAGACGTTGACGTAGCAATTGCTTTGTGGCAGGCCCTTGGTCAATGGCTCCCACTCGTTTCCGCCAGTGCGGCTGCGGAAGACGCGCAGCTTGCCGTCGGGAACAAAATGCTCGCCATCACTCTTGATGGGAACGACGTAAATTGTCTCCGGCTCATGGGCGTGCACGTCGATCACGAAGCCAAAATCAGTCGGAAGATTTCCGCTTATCTTGTGCCAGGAATCTCCAGCGTTGTCGCTGCGCATCACATCCCAATGCTTCTGCATGAACAGCACGCCGGGACGAGACGGGTTCATGGCAACGTGGTGAACGCAGTGACCGACCTCGGCGGTTGGGTTGGGAATGTATTTCGAGTACAGCCCGCGGTTGATGGGTTGCCAAGTTTTGCCGCCGTCATCGGTGCGGAAGGCGCCGGCCGCCGAGATGGCAATGAAAATTCGGTCAGGATTACTGGGATCAAGAATGATGGTGTGCAAACACATGCCGCCCGCACCCGGTTGCCACTTTGGGCCACTGTCGTGACCACGCAATCCTGAGAGTTCCTTCCAGTTCTCGCCACCGTCGGTCGAGCGGAAAAGAGCGGCATCTTCGACGCCTGCGTAAACCGTGTCCGGATCGGTTAGCGACGGTTCGAGATGCCACACCCGCTTGAATTCCCAGGGATGCTGCGTTCCGTCGTAGAACTGGTGCGTGGTGAGCGGCTTGCCGGTTTCAGCAGACACGTCGTAGACGAACTTATTACTCATGCCTTTCGGGGGACCCGGCGCGGCCGGTTCTCCGGGCGGCGTTCCGGGCTGGTGCCAAGTCTTCCCGCCATCGTCCGAGCGCTGAATCAACTGCCCGAACCACCCACTGGATTGCGACCCATACAGCCGATTTGGATCGGCCGGCGATCCCTTTACGTGATACATCTCCCATCCCGCAAAGTGCGGCCCGCTGACATCCCATTTTTCGCGTTTGCCATCCGCCGTCAGAATGAACGCGCCCTTCCGCGTACCGACCAGAACTCGTACGTTGCTCATCGCTTCCTCTCTTGGTTGAGATTTATTTCCTCTTTATTCCGCCGTCTTTGCTTCTTCTCAAGCTCTCTGGTAACTCAGTATCACGACCCCCGAGGCAAGAACTTTCGTAGCCTGAAGTTTCAAGCGGATTCTTTCTGGAATGTCCCCGAACAAAGGCCTGCCTTTGCCCAGAAGGACCGGGTTGACGATGACACGGTACTCATCCACCAGCCCTAATTGCAAGAGAAACGATGCGAGTTTGGCGCTGCCCATGAACGAAGAGTATCCATATTTCACTTGCTAAATGCAAGTGATAATTTAGAATGGAAAAAGATGTCGAAAAGGGCAGCCTCAAACCGCCGCTCCGAGTGTCCCCTGAACGCTTCGGTGGAGATGTTGGGCGACCGCTGGTCCCTGCTGATCATTCGCGACATGATGTTGCGAGGCTTTCGCAGCTACAAGGAATTCATGGAGTGCTATGAAGGGATCGCGACCAACATTCTGGCAGACCGCCTGAGAAAGCTTGTGGCTTATGGGATCATCAAGACCGAGCCGGACCCGGCAGATGGGCGCAAGGTCACTTATCTGCTCACGCAGAAGGGAATCGATCTCGCTCCGGTGCTAACGGAGATGGTGCTTTGGGCGGCTGCCCACGAAGACACCGGCAACCAAGCGCTTGTCCGGCTCATGCGAGAGGACAAGCAGAAGTTTCTGGCCGGAGTGCGGGAGCGCTGGGCCAGCCGCTGGTGAGGCGCGAGCCAGGCTCGAGCCGCGCATCGGGTAACATGGTTGCGTGCCGAATCGGGTTCCCAGACAAGCTAAACTCAATGTTCTTCGCCCTGCCCACCTGAGTAAATTCCCCTGGCTCATCCACGGATTTTCCACGCGCGTGGGAGGATTTTCACGCGTGTACGGGAAGGCCGCGCTGAACCTGGGATTCACCCGGGACGACTCCAAAGCTACGGTCCAGCGCAATCGCGACGCCTTCCTGGCCGAACTCGGCGCAAAGCGCGAGCTAAATCGCCGATGGCCGCTGGTTACGCTACGGCAAGTTCATTCCGACATCATCCAGCTGGTCGAGTCGGCTCCGGAATCGCAGCTGGTTGGCGATGGGCTGATTACGAACACACCCGGGCTGTTGCTTGCCATTCAGACTGCGGATTGCTTCCCTATCATTCTTGTCGACCCCAAACGCCGCGCCTTAGGAGTGTTTCACGCCGGCTGGCGCGGTACTCTCAGGCGAATCGTGGAGAAGGGAGTGGGGGAGATGCACCGCTGCTTCGGCACCGGGGCGCGCGATCTCGAGGCCGCGATCGGTCCCGGAATTCACAGTTGTTGTTATGAAGTGGGCGAGGAAGTTCGCGACCAGTTCGAGTCCCAGTTCGCGTACGCGGAGAAGTTGGTCCGGGTAGTGGAGGAATCTGATCCCGTGCGCGAGAAATATCCCATGCTGTTCCTGACGGCGCGCGCTCCCGGTCACAGCGTTTTGCCGAAGAAGATTTTTCTGGACTTGGCGGAGGCCAATCGCCAACAACTGTTGGCCGTGGGCGTTCCGGCGAAGAGCATCGAAGTCTCGTCCCTCTGCACGAATTGTCGAACAGACTTACTGTTCTCTTATCGCAGCGAAAAAGGCAAGACCGGGCTGATGATGGGAGTGGTGGGAATCCGCGGTTGATGCGCAATGATGCAGAACGCAGAGGGACAGAATCCAGAAGTTAGAGATAGATCTGCTCTTAACTTCTGCATTCTGAGCTCTACCTTCTGCATTATGTCTACGCCGTCGGAGGTGTGCTCGGCGGTGCCGGTGCCGGAGGCGTGGCGGCCGGTTCGGCGATTCCTTCATTCACCAGATCCTTCAATTCCTTACTGGGCTTGAAGAAGGGAATCTTCTTCGCGGGCACCTCAACTTTTTCACCGGTCTTGGGATTGCGTCCCATGCGTGCCTTGCGCTGTCGGGTGCGAAAACTGCCAAAGCCGCGTATCTCGATTTTGTCGCCCGCGCGCAGGGACCGTACCACACTGTCAAAGATGGTTTCCACGATCACTTCGCTGTCCTTGCGTGTAAGTTCTGCCAAACGAGAGACTTCATCGATCAGATCGGCTTTCGTCATAATGGTCCTTCGCTCCTGCGCTGGGTTTGACTGCCACGCCGCCATCTTCTGGCGAAGACCTCGGGTTCATGCCGGGCAACCTTCATAACCTTCTCAAATTTCAGGGGTTGTATGCAAGTCGCAGCCTTGGGGAGTCCCGGGCCCAAGGGTTAGGTACTAGGTCTTGGGTCTTAGGCAATACCTCTGGCAGGATGCCCTGTTTCACCATTTGCACACGGTTAAGGGGCAACGCCTAATACCTATCGGCCAAGACCTAAGACCCAGGTCCCAAAGACCTGCCCTACTTCCATAGATAATAGAACCCAACGTGCTGCTCCAGCATTTTCTCCGTGTCAGGCAGATACTGCGAAACGTCGCCCAGCATGAGGTCGAGCAACGTCCTGCGATCCTTTTCCGGATGGACCAGCGTGGGTTCGCCCGAGATGCCCACCGCCTTCGCCGTATCTCTCACGACCGCTTGGAAGTCGCCAACCTTGTCAATCAGCTTCATGGACAAGGCCTGCTCGCCCGTCCACACTTTCCCGTTGGCGATGGCTTTGACGTCATCGAACTTCATCCCGCGCCCATCGGCCACGGCCTGCACAAACTGGCCGAACATGTTGTCGATCAGTGATTGCATGTAGGCCTGCTCCGCGGGAGTGAGGTCGCGCGCGGGATTGCCCGTATCTTTAAACTCGCCGGTCTTGAAAACAATACTCTTTAGTTTGGCCCACTTCAGCAGGTCGCCGTAGTTCACCCACTCCGCGATCACTCCGATCGATCCCACGATGCTGCCGTTGTCGGCGTAAATCTTGTTCGACGCGGAGGAAACGTAATAAGCGCCGCTGGCGCCCACCGTCTCGATCGAGACCACAATACGTTTTTTTTTCTCATCGTGGATGCGTTTGACCTCACGGTAAATTTCCTCTGACGCAGCCACGCCGCCGCCGGGCGAGTTCACGTGCAGGATGATGGCCTTGATGGAAGAGTCGTCGTTGAATTTCTTGAGCTGCCCTACCACCGGCTCCGGCGAAAGAATCACCCCATCGAGGTCCACCACTCCGATGCGCTCGCCAAAGCCGCCGAACGCGGCCTCGTTACTGCCGGCGTGCAGCGTGAGGTAGACCAGCGAAAACACGGCCAAAACAAAGAGGAAAAATGCTCCTCCACCAATCAAAATCCAGAGCAGGGTGCGGGATCGTTGTTCAGCCATGAGGAAAGTTTAGCACCGGAGCTAAGGGGTGAGCACTTTCAGGGCTCGGGGCTCGACGCTGACCTCGGCCGGTGTGCGGCACACATATTCACCGTCTGCGTAGATCTCAAGGGGCGTTTCGGTTTCCACGCGGAGCCGTGCGGCCTGGAAGTAATCGACTTCGCGAATCCGCAGGTGCCGACCGAAATAAACCGTGGGAAACATGCAAGCCAGCTTGAAGGGATTGACGCCTGCGATCACGCAAACGTCAAGTTGACCGTCGTCCATGCGGGCGCGCGGTGCAATCTTCATCCCACCACCGTAAATTGCGGTATTGCCGAAGGCAGTGAGAATAGTCGGCTGATCGCTGCGGACGATCCAATCCCCGGCTTGGTTAGGCGCAAGAATCTTCATGGGGATCGGGGCAAAGCGAAAAATCGTTGGAACCAGCGTCAACGCATAACCGCCGTGTCCGCGCAGCCAACGCGGCAGCATATTGGCGCGACGTGAGACCTCGCTATCGAGCCCCACCCCCGCCACGCTGCAAAAGTGGTGCTGAGTACCGAGTACCGAGTTGCTAGAGGGCGCAGGTTGCGCGCGGGCACCGCCCGCGTCTCCCAGCGGCTTGATGATTCCAAGATCGATGGCACGGACATTGTATGTTCCCGCGCAGAAGCTTCGCCACGCGACAACAGAATCGCGCACACTTCGCAGCCCGAGCGCGCGGGCGAAGTCATTGCCGCTGCCGGCTGGGACGACCAGCACGGGCAGCGCGAGCTTAACTAATTGGCTGAGGTGGCGGTGAATGGTGCCATCGCCGCCAAGGAGCACGATGATGTCCACTAGGTCCGATGACGCGGGCAGACCGATGCGCCAATCGATGGTTCGGTCGGTTTGGAAGGGCTTCAGATTTTTCCGAGAACATCCCAGCCCGAGGATGACAGCCGCGCGCATCTGCGCGGTTGAGACTAACAGAGTCGAACCAGTTGGCGGATCGGCAGGACCACTGGGCCTCGTCCGAGCGGCCACCACCGATGCTTCCCGAAGCAGGGCTGATCCAAAGACTATCGTAACTTTAGACCCCCTCCCCAAATTGCGAAATGGCTGGCATGATGGATGCCTGATGGCTCGTTTCTCAGAAGCCGGTGGGGGACCGCAAAGACTGGCGAATATCTCGTCTCTTCTTGCAGTTGGCCTGCTCCTGGCGAGCTGCAGCGGCGTAAGCACGCCTGCGCCCCCGGCCGGTTCGATGGCTCCCACGGCTCCCACCATTTCTGTCCAGCCCGTGAACCAGAGCGTTGCCGCCGGCCAGACGGCCACTTTTTCAGTGACAGCGGCCGGGACGGCTCCCCTGAGCTACCAATGGCAGAAAGGGAACACAGCAATCACCGGAGCGACCTCGGCCAGCTACACAACCACCGCGACCACAACTGCCGACAGCGGTTCGCAGTTCAGCGTAATAGTGAACAATGCGGCAGGAAATGTTACCAGCAATGCGGCTACTCTCACCGTGACTGCAACCTCGGTAGCACCCTCCATTACGCAGCAACCCTCCAGCGTGACGGTAACCGCCGGCCAGACGGCAACCTTCTCGGTGACCTCAATCGGGACGGATCCTTTGAGCTATCAATGGCTCCAGGGAACGACCACGATCACCGGCGCCACGTTGGCCAGCTACACCACGCCCGTGACCACAACCGCGAACAATGGCACGCAATATAAAGTCGTGGTCAGCAACTCCGCGGGCAATGCAACCAGCAACCCGGCCACTCTAACGGTGAATGCCGCCGCCCCCGCAACCACCGATGTGCTCACCTACCACAACGACATCGCGCGCACCGGGCAGAATCTGACCGAAACCACGTTGACCACCGGCAACGTGACTTCGGCGAAATTTGGCAAGCTGGGTTTCTATTCGGTGGATGGCCTGGTTGACGCCCAACCGCTCTACGCCTCAAACGTTGCCGTTCCGAGTAACGGTACCCACAATGTGCTGGTCGTTGCCACGGAGCACGATTCGGTCTACGGTTTCGACGCCGATTCCGGCGCGATCCTCTGGCACGCGTCGATGTTGAAAACCGGTGAGACCACGTCGGACACGCGAAGTTGCGGGCAAGTGAGTCCTGAGATCGGAGTCACCTCGACGCCCGTGATCGATCGTAGGAATGGTCCGAATGGCGCGATCTACGTGGTGGCAATGTCGAAAGACTCATCTGGCAACTATCACCAGCGCCTGCACGCGCTCGATCTCGCCCTCGGCACGGAATTATTGGGCGGACCCGCAGATATCCAGGCGACCTATCCCGGAACCGGCGACAGCAGCAGCAACGGAAATGTGGTCTTCGAGCCCGGGCAGTACAAAGAACGTGCCGCCTTGCTCCTGTTGAATGGCGTCATCTATACCGGATGGGCTTCGCACTGCGACATCCGCCCCTACACCGGATGGATCATCGGATACAACGAATCCACGCTGGCGCAGGCCAGCGTGCTGAATGTCACACCCAACGGCAACGAAGGCGCCATCTGGATGGCTGGAGCCGGCCTTGCCGCCGACACTTCCGGCAACATTTATTTTCTCGATGCCAACGGCGATTTCGATACGAACATGAACGCCAGCGGTTTTCCCAGCGATGCCGACTACGGCAACGCCTTGATGAAGCTCTCCACTTCAAGCGGCCTCGCGGTGGCCGACTACTTCGAGATGGACAACGAGGCCTCGGAGAACGGCAGCGACACCGACCTGGGCTCCGGCGGAATGATCGTGCTGCCTGATCTGACCAATGGCTCGGGCCAGACTTTGCATCTGGCAGTCGGCGCCGGAAAAGACTCGAACCTTTACCTGGTGAATCGCGATTCCATGGGCAAATTTAGCTCGAACAACGCCAACATTTATCAGGAACTTTCGGGCGCATTGCCCGGAGGCGTCTGGGCGATGCCGGCGTATTTCAACAACGCGCTCTACTACGGATCGGTGGGTAGCCCCATCCAGGCCTTCACCATCACCAACGCGAAGCTCTCGACAAGCGCCACCGCACAAACCGCCAACAGCTTCGGCTATCCTGGAGCAACCCCCAGCATCTCGGCCAATGGCACCAGCAACGCGATCGTGTGGGCCGTCGAGAACTCCAGCCCAGCAGTCTTGCACGCCTACAATGCTTCGAGCCTGAACGAAATCTACAACAGCAACCAAGCCAGCGGTGGCCGCGACCAATTCGGCTCCGGCAACAAGTTCATGACGCCAACCGTCGTGAACGGCAAGGTTTTTGTAGGCACTCCAAACGGCGTAGCCGTCTTTGGCCCGCTGCCGTAGTGGTTTATGTAGAGACAGCCGCCCTCGGCTGTTCGGTTTCTGGATATCAGTGGGACTAGGTTTCGGTAACAGGACCTGTGCCGGGGATTCCGGGGCGTAATCTCTTGATCTTGCGCCCAACCTGCAACGTGACTCCAGCCGAAATATCTAGGACAGTTGTGGGATCGTTTACGGCCACGCCGTTGACTCTGACCGCGCCCTGCTTCAGCATCCGGCCGGCATCGCTCACGGACCCTGCGAGGCCCGCGCGAGCCACTAATTTGTCAATTCGGAGCCGGTTTCCGGGGACATCGATCTCGGCCTCTTCTACACTTTCCGGTACCTGATCCTTCTGAAACTGCCTCGCCCAATCCTCCCCCGCCTTCTCCGCCGCATCCGCCCAATGGAAATCCTCGACGATCCTCCGTGCCAACTCTTTCTTCGCCTGCATCGGATGCGACTCCCGCCTCATCCTCTCGATATCTGCCACCTGCATATCGGTCAGCAACTCGTAATACCTCCACATCATTTCATCCGAGATGCTCATGATCTTGCCGTACATCTCCAGCGGCGGCTCGTGGATGCCGATCGCATTCCCCAGCGATTTCGACATTTTCTGCACGCCGTCGAGGCCTTCGAGGATCGGTGTAGTCAGCACCACTTGCGATTCCTGCCCGTAAGCGCGCTGCAGTTCGCGGCCGACAAGCAAATTAAATTTTTGATCCGTCCCGCCGAGTTCCACATCCGCTTCGAGCGCCACCGAGTCGTAGCCCTGCACCAGCGGATACAGCAATTCGTGCACAGAGATCGGCTTCTCATCCTGAAATCGCTTATGGAAATCCTCGCGCTCCAGCAATTGCGAAACCGTATACTTCGCCATCAACCGCACGAAATCATCGGCAGTGAATTGGCCCATCCAGCGCCGGTTAAAGTCGATTACAGTTTTCTCCGGATGGAGAATCTTGAAGACCTGCGCTTTGTAGGTTTCGGCGTTTTCCTCAATCTGTTCGCGGGTAAGCGGCGGCCGCGTGACCGAGCGCCCCGTGGGGTCGCCAATCATGCCGGTGAAATCACCGATCAGGAAGATTGCAGTGTGGCCGAGATCCTGAAAGTGTTTGAGCTTGCGCAGCACCACGGTGTGCCCGAGGTGCAAGTCAGGAGCCGTCGGATCCATGCCAAGCTTTACCCGCAGCGGTTTGCCCGTGGACTGCGATTTCGCGAGCTTGGCGCGCAAGTCAGATTCGCGGATGATTTCCGCGGAGCCCTTCTTGAGATACGTCAATTGTTCATCGACAGGTGCGAAGGTTGACATGGAAAAGACATTATAAGGAACGAACCGCCAATGGCCGAATCCAGGCGTTTAGAATGTCGGCAATTCACCGAGACGGAATCGATGAGCATTCCCATACGGAAGGCAACTCCGGAAGATGTCCCCCGCCTGCGCGAAGTCATTGAGGCTTCGGTGCGAGGTCTGCAACCTGGCTACTATTCGCCCGGGCAGATTGAGGGCGCCCTGACGTCTGTGTACGGAGTCGACAGCCAGCTCATCGCGGATGGAACGTATCTTGTAGCGGAGTTCTCGGAATCGCAAGGCAACGTTGAAATCGTTGCTTGTGGCGGATGGAGCAAGCGCAAGACCTTGTACGGCGGCGATCAATACGCGGGGCGGGAAGATTCGCTGCTCGATCCGGCGCGGGATGCGGCGAAAATACGAGCATTCTTTGTGCATCCGAAGTGGGCGCGCCGAGGAATCGGTGGCTTGATCCTCGAAGCCTGCGAGAATGCCGCCCGGCAAGACGGCTTCACGCGTCTGGAGATGGGCGCAACCTTGAGCGGCGTGGCCTTCTATGAGGCAAAGGGATACGCCGCCGTCGAGAACCAGGAGGTCCCGCTTGGGAACGGGGAAGTTCTGCCGATTGTGAGGATGGCAAAGGAATTCAAGTGAGAAGTCAAAACGCAGAAGTCAAGCCGGGCCCTCTGCCTTCCGACTTGAGATCTTCAATCTTCTTCCGATGATCTCGAACTTTCCACTGAGCACGAGGTTGATCGCCTCCGCGTACGCGATGTGCTCCTGCTCCAGAATGCGGGCGGCCAATGTACGCTCGTTGTCAGTGTCGAGCACGGGCACTGTCTTCTGCACAATGATGGCGCCATGATCCAGCTCTTCGTCCACGAAATGCACGGTGCAGCCGGAAACTTTCACGCCGTAGGCGAAGGCCTGATCCTGCGCTTCCAGTCCAGGAAAGGCGGGCAGCAGCGACGGATGGATATTAAGAATCCGCCGCGGAAATTGTTGCACGAACCAGGGCGAGAGCAGGCGCATGTAACCCGCCAGGCAGACCAGGTCCACATTGTGCTGTTTTAATGCAGCGACAATTTCTTGATCGTGCTCTTCGCGCCGCTTGCCCTTCGACGGAATAACGAGAGCGCTCAGGCCTCGCTGTCGCGCGGTGGCGGTGCCCGGTGCGTCTGCCTGGTTGGATATCACGACTCCAATTCGCGCATCGGCGATCCGGCCGGCATCGATGCTGTCTGCAATCGCAACGAAATTCGAGCCGCGTCCGGAGAGGAGAATGCCAAGGGATTTCATGGAAGCTTTCAGCGAAGCCATGATAATTCACCACGGAGACACGAGGCGCGGAGAACTAGAATTAAAAATTATAGAAACTCGGGGAGCGTTACCGTTCCTGGCACGGAGCGCAAGAGTCCTTGAGGTCTTCTCTGTGTCTCTGGGGTGAGCCGTTCTCTAGCTGTAGATCACCTTCCGCTCGCCCTTCACGATGCGGCCAACGGTATAGGCCTTTTCTCCCACGCGTTCCAGAACGCTTTGAGCTTTCTTGAATTTCGCCAGAGGGATGACCATCAGCATGCCCAATCCCATGTTGAAAGTCCGCATCATCTCATCCTGCGGAACATTGCCCAGCTGCTGCAAGTGCTCGAATAAAGGCAGCACGGGCCAGGAGCCCAGTTCAATCAAGGCCGCAGTGCCGCGCGGCAGAACCCGCGGCAGATTTTCCGTGATACCGCCTCCGGTAATGTGCGCCAATGCGGAAACGCACTGCGCGTCGAGTAGCTTCCTCAACGCGGGCCAGTAACTCTTATGCGTCCGCATCAATTCATTGCCAACCTTGTTCTTGATCTCGTTCACGTAATCGTCGGGCGCGTAGTGCCCGACCTCGAAGAGAAGTTTGCGGGCCAGCGAATATCCGTTCGTGTGCAGACCATTCGAGGCTAGGCCAAGAATAACGTCGCCGATCTGCACGTCTTTGCCGGTGATAATCCGATCGCGTTCCACCACTCCGACGATGAATCCCGCCAGGTCATATTCGCCGTCGGGATAAAAGCCGGGCATTTCGGCGGTCTCGCCGCCGATCAGCGCGCACCCGTTGTGTTTGCAGGCGTCGGCGATGCCCTCCACTACTTGCTCGGCGATCGGGGGCTCCAGAGTCCCCGTGGCTAAATAGTCCATGAAAAACAGCGGCGCAGCGCCCTGCACGGCGATGTCATTGACACAGTGGTTCACCAAGTCAGCGCCAACGGTTGAGTGCAGCCCCATTTCGAAGGCGATCTTGAGTTTTGTCCCTACTCCGTCCACGCTCGAGACCAGCACGGGATCGACGTACTTGGTCTTGTCGACGGCAAAAAGGCCGCCAAAGCCGCCAATTTCGCTCAACACGCCGCGCGTAAAAGTCTTGTGCGCCAGGTACTTGATGCGTTGTTTCGTGCGGTTGGCACGGTCAAGGTTCACACCCGCGTCGGCGTAGGTGATCGGCGTTTCAGCGGGCATAGGTCTTTTGGCCACGAGTTCCTGCGGTGTCTCGTTCTCAGCTTCTGTTGTGGGGAAACGCTGGGTTCCTTGGGAAGCGTCGCCATCCAAGGTCGCTCATTGTAACACGTTCGAAGATGTCGCCGCGCGTAGCAGGCCCGGCCCGGCGTTCAGAAAATTCCAGCTACACTATCACCACATTCCGCGGACGCGTACGTCCGCTCGTCGCTGCCGGACACTCCACTAATGAGCGATGAAGTCCGAGAAGAAGTAGGCCAGGATCCCGAAAAGTGCCAGTCCGGAGATGCCGTAAGCGGTGAGAACCCATGCGCCGCGGCCTTCATGGTGCCTGCCGCTCATGGCTTGAGAACTTGATGTTTGGGGAGACTGCTGAAGCGAAGGAGAGACGTCAGGGGCCCGATCTTCCATGCCAAACCTCCGAACGGAAGGATCGTGGCGCAATTACGCTATGCGTCACGCCTGTCCGGCAACCTGGCCGGACAAGACTTTCTGGGCGCGATTTTACTACGGTTTCGTGTCGAATGAACATATAAATGTGATGTCTGTCACGAGCCTTGTCGGCGAATAAATCGTCCCATCCCACGGTATCCTACCCCGATACCACGGTCAGCTGGACTATCGATCGGACCACGACGCGTTGTCGCCTGAACCGGCGCCGCGCGATACAAACTGCTCAACCTGCCTTACTATTACCCTATGCGTCGTCTCTTTTGCTTGCCGGTTGTTGTCGCCATCTTGCTCGCATCTTTCAGCGCTTTCGCCTCCCAAGCGCAATCGGGCGGGTCCCCCGCGTCGAAGGCCGCCAAAACGAACCCTCAGGACGCCACCGTTTCCAAGCCCGAAGACCACAAGCACGATTATTCCCAGGAGGCCTTTGTCATCGAGCAGTACCACTCCGTTTACCGCTTCGAAAACGACGGCACTGGCCGCAAAGAGACGATCGCCCGTATCCGCGTGCAAAGCGAGGCCGGAGTCCAGCAATGGGGACAGATTCAAGTCGGCTACAACTCCGCCAACGAACGTGTCGAGATTCCCTACGTTCGCGTGGTGAAAGCCGATGGCAGCGTGGTAAAGGCGGGTGAAGATGCCGTCCAGGACCTTAGCGCTCCCCTCGAGCAGCAAGCTCCGGTCTACACCGACTATCGCCAGAAGCACATCACCGTGCCCGGCCTGCGCCCCGGTGAAGTGCTCGAATACCACATGGTAACGGTGATTCATACGGCTCTGGCTCCGGGAGAGTTCTGGGCGGATTATGAGTTCGACAAAACCAATATCGACCTCGACGAAGAAATCGACGTCGATGTTCCCGCCGATCGTCCGCTCAAATTGAAAAACAAACCCGGCATGGATCCGAAGATTTCAGAAGAACACGGACGCCGCCTCTACCACTGGACCAGTTCTCACCTGGAACGCGAAGACGACCAGAAGGATAAAGACAAGAAGAAAAAGAAGAATCCCGAGGATGACCGCCCCGACATTCAGTTGACCACGTTCGTAAGTTGGGAGCAGATCGGCCGCTGGTACGCAGGCCTCGAGAAAGACCGTCGGGCGCCCTCGCCAGAAGTACGCGCCAAAGCGGACGAACTGACCAAGGGTCTCAATAACGACTTGGACAAGGTCGAAGCCCTCTACGATTTCGTCGCCAAGAATTTCCGTTATGTCAGCCTGTCGCTGGGCGTAGGCCGCTACCAGCCGCACGCCGCCAGCGACGTCCTGCACAACCAATACGGCGACTGCAAGGATAAGCACACCCTGCTTGCTTCGCTGCTCGAAGCCGAAGGCATGCACGCGTCTTCCGTGTTGATCAATTCCAGCCGCAAGCTCGATCCCGACGTACCTTCCCCCTCACAATTTGATCATGTCATCACCATGCTTCCCATGGGTCAAGAAGAAGTCTGGATGGACACCACCAGCGAAGTCGCTCCCTTTCGTCTGCTGGCCTACACCCTGCGCAAGAAACAGGCCCTGGTGATCCCCGCTTCGGGCACCCCGCACTTGGAACAAACCCCCGCCGACACTCCCATGCCCGACAGCGAAGTTGCCGACGTCGATGGAAAAATTAATGAGATCGGCAAACTTGAAGCCCACGTGCATTACACCTTCCGCGGCGATGAAGAACTCCTGCTCCGTTCGATCTTCCGCCGTCTGCCGGAAGCGCAATGGCAGCGCGTGGTGGAAAACGTCAATTCCCCCATGGGTGGCGATGTTACGAATTTGAAGATTAGCGATCCCGCCGCGACCCGCGAGCCCTTCACCATGACCTACGAGGTCTCCCGCCCCAACTTCCTCGACTGGTCCAAGAAAAAATCGGACCTCACGTTGCCGCTTTGCCAGTTCAACCTGCCGGATCTTGGCGATGACGATGGCAATGCGGAAGCTGAACCGCTCAAGCTCGGGCCTAAGGCGGTGTATGTCTATAACATCAAGCTTGAACTACCCGCCAAGTACACCGCGCGCGCACCACTTCCGCTTTCCGTGAAGCGCGACTACGCGGAATATCAAGCGACGTACAAGTTGGAAGGAACCACCCTCATGGCCGGAAGGACGCTGACCCTACGTCAGGACGAGATTCCCGCTCCGCGCGTTACCGACTACCAGGCTTTTCGTCGCGCCGTGACCTCTGATTTGGGACAGTTTCTTTCCGTCGAGAATACGGTGGCCGGAACGCCCCCCGCCCCCGCCGACATGAAGGCGGATGATCTGGTGGAAAGCGGTCGAGCCGCCATCGGTAGCAACAATCTTCCCCTGGCGGTTCAACTTCTTAAGCGCGCCACGGAAGTGGATCCAAAAAACAAATACGCCTGGAACATGCTCGCTGCCGCTTACATGGGCATGCGCCAGAATGACGATGCCATCGCCGCTCTCAAGAAGCAGATCGAGATCAATCCCTACGACGAATACGCCTACAACGCCCTCGGCCGCGCGTACTGGCAGCAACGCAAATACGACGATGCCGTGACCGCGTTTAATAAGCAGATCGAGATCAACCCCCTCGACAAGTTCGCTCATGCCGGCCTCGGCTCCATGTATTCCGAGTGGCACAAGTACGACCTGGCCGCCAGCGAGTTGGAAAAGGCCACCTCTCTCACTCCCGACAATCCAGAGCTGCAAGTGAGCCTTGGGGACGCCTACCTCAACCTCGGCCAGGACGACAAAGCCCTCGCCACCTTCGACCACGCCGTCGAACTTTCCGCCACGCCCCTGGTCTGGAACAACATCGCCTACCAGCTTTCGCTGAAGAAATCTCATCTCGACCGCGCCCAGCAATATGCGGAGTCTGCAGTCTCGGCCACCACCGCAGCGTTGCGCAACCTATCGCTCGACCGCATCACCCCCCAGGAGCTGCCTCTGGTGCCCTCGCTCATTGCCTATTGGGACACTCTGGGGTGGGTGTATTTCGCGGAAGGCAATCTGGACAAAGCCGAGAGATACGTTTCCGCTGCCTGGGGATTGGGGCAGCATGGAGAAGTGGGCGACCATCTCGGTCAGATCTACGAGAAAGAAGGAAAGAAAGATCGAGCTCTGCAGACCTACGAACTTGCGGTAACCGGACTGCGACCCATCCCCGAGACGAAGGCAAGAATCGATGCCTTGGTCAAGGGCGACTCGAAACCGAATGACGGAGCGAAGGGCAAAGGCAAAGAAAATCTGCAATCCCTCCGCACCATCAACTTGGGCAAAGCGAAAGAACCCGGAAGTGCAGATTTCTTCGTATTGCTAAGCGGCGCCGCGGGTACTCCCGCAAAAGCTGAGGCAGTGAAATTCGTGAGCGGAGACGAGAAGCTGAAAGTCTTCACCGAAGCCCTGCGCACCGCCGAATATCGCCTAACCTTCCCCGACGACACCCCGTTAAAAATCCTCCGGCGAGGAACCCTCTCCTGCTCCACGGCCACCGGCAACTGCATGTTCGTGCTGCTCCTGCCGGATGATGTGAGGACAGTGGACTGAAGCGCACAGTCGCCGATTATTTAGCGGAGAAATTCACAGCCTGCTCATAAGCATGTGCGAGCCGGAACACCAAATCCTCCCGCCACCGCGGACCCGCAATCTGCAGGCCGATGGGCAGCCCGCTCTTGGTGAACCCACAAGGCACCGAGATCGCCGGCAATCCCCACACATTAAACGGCCGCGTGTTGCGCAGCAGGACAAGCTCCGCCGGACGAAGCGCCTCGGGATTTTTCTTCAGATCGGCAATGGCCGGTGCCGGAATGGGAATTGTAGGCGTAACCAGCAAATCTAGTTCGGCAAAGAAATCGTGAGCGCTTCGGCGTTCGATGTCCAATTGGCGGCGGCATCGAATATATTCCGCCGCAGAAATATCAGCGCCGAAGCCAATGCGCCGCAAAGTCTCCGGCTGATACAGTTCGGGGGTCCGCGCGACATGGTCAGCATGAACCGCATACGACTCTGCATTCTGCACAACCCGATCGGTAGGAATCTCCATCTGCATCTCGCGAGTTTCCCCCACGAGCGTCTTGATTACGACGAGAACCTCGTCGACAGCCGCGCTGACTTCATCATCAAGATTGTCATAAAAATAAGCCCGCGGAAATCCAACGCGAAGCGTCTTCGGGCCCTCGCGAAGCGCAGAAACATAGTCAGCCGCAGGCACATCGACGCTGTTTATGTCTAGCGGGTCGTATCCCGCAATCGCCTGCAGAACGACTGCCGCGTCGCCAACCGTCGCAGCCAGGGGACCTACATGATCCAGCGACCACGAAAGCGGAATCACGCCCTGACAAGACACGCGTCCATAAGTCGGCTTGATGCCAACGCATCCGCACAGCGCGGCCGGTTCGCGAATGGAGCCAGCCGTATCGGTTCCAATCGCCGCATAGCAAAGCCCCGCAGCAACGGCTGCGGCTGATCCTCCCGACGACCCTCCGGCAATTTGCGCCGTGTTCCTCGGATTGTGAACGTCGCCGAAAAAACTAACCAGCGAGCTTCCCCCATAAGCGAACTCGTGGAGATTATTCTTGCCCAGAATCACCGCGCCCGCCCTCCGCAACCGCCGCACAACTTCGGCATCCTCGGTTGGAACACGATCCTGGTAAAGCGCGCTGGCCGCCGTTGTGCGTGTACCTGCGGTATCGATCAGATCCTTTAGCGCAATTGGAATCCCATGCAATGGTCCGCGCCATTCGCCCCGAGAGATTTCCATCTCCGCGGCGCGAGCCTCTGCCAGCGCGGATTCGGCCGTCACCGTGATAAATGCATTCAACGTGGGATTCAGTTTCTCGATGCGATCCAGACAAGCGCGAGTCAGTTCCAGCGGCGAAACTTCTTTCCGCCGAAGACGCGGCGCAAGCTCAACGATGGTTTCAAGCAAGGGCATGGTCGCAGGCGGCCTTATTGTAGTGGACGCGCGTCTTCCAAATCGCAGCCCAGCCTCCTCGGTATGCCTTTTCGCAGCCAACTCCCAAGCATGGCCTATAATCAAAAATCGTTCGTCCAAATCCGGAGGCTAGCCATGGCGGAGATGACGATCGCGCCAGTCGCGACCCACGGTTTCTTTGTCGACGGTCGTTGGATGGAAGACGGGGACGTGGTCGACGTCCGATCCCCATTCAATGGCAGCGTGGTTGGGAGAGTCACTCAGGCGCGGCACGAACACGCGGCAGCGGCGATTGCAGCGTCGGTTAAAGCTTTCGGCACCACGCGTCGCTTGCCCGCCTTCGAACGGCAGCGCGTGCTGCGCCGGGTGGCTGGGGCCATTGCTGAGCGCCGCGAAGAATTTTCCCGCACCATTGTGCAAGAGGCTGGCAAGCCCATCAAACTGGCGCGGATTGAAGTGGACCGCGCGGTATTCATCTTCAACGTTGCCGCCGAAGAGGCCACGCGCATCTACGGCGAATATCTTCCCCTCGACTGGCAGGAGTACACCGCCGGACGCTGGGGCATTGTAAAGCGTTATCCGCTCGGTCCGGTCGCGGGCATCACACCGTTCAATTTTCCGTTGCACCTGGTTGCGCACAAAGTGGCGCCTGCCATCGCGGCCGGTTGCTCCATGGTATTGAAACCGGCGCCGCAGACTCCGCTTTGCTCGCTATTGCTGGCGGAGTGCGTTCAGCAGGCAGGTTGGCCCGACGGCGGCCTCAACGTTCTGCCCCTTTCCAATGAACACGCCAGTCTCCTCGTCACTGATGAGCGGATCAAACTGATCAGCTTCACTGGCAGCGTCCCTGTAGGTTGGGACATCAAGCGACGCGCGGGCAAGAAGAAAGTTGCGCTCGAACTCGGCGGCAATGCCGGAGCCGTCGTGCACGGCGATGCTGACCTTGCCTATGCTGCCGAGCGCTGCGTCACCGGTGGCTTTGGCTATGCGGGTCAGACCTGCATTTCGGTGCAGCGGATTCTGGTGGAACAGTCGGTATATGGCAAGTTCACCGATTTGTTGGTCGCAGGCACAAAGAAGTTGAAAACCGGTGATCCGATGGAGGAGTCGACCGATGTCGGTCCGCTGATTCGCGAAAGTGATGCTGTCCGCGTCACCAACTGGATCGACGAGGCCGTCCACTCCGGCGCGCGCCTGTTGTGCGGAGGAGAGCGCAAGGGGTCAATCGTTAGTCCGACGGTGCTGACCAGCACCAAGCCCGATATGAAAGTGAACTGCCAGGAGATCTTTGGCCCCGTCGTAACCGTGGAGCCGTATCAGAATTTTGATGAAGCTCTGCGGCGAATCAACAATTCTAACTATGGTCTGCAGGCGGGCTTGTTCACCCGGGACGTGAAGCTGCTCTTCCAAGCCTACGACGAACTCGAAGTTGGCGCTCTGATCGCGGGCGACATTCCTTCGTTCCGCATCGATCAGATGCCTTATGGTGGAATAAAAGATTCTGGCTTGGGCCGCGAAGGATTGCGTTATGCCATCGAGGAGATGACTGAACCCAAGTTGCTAGTGATGAATTTGCGCTAGGAATTGATGCAAACGTTTAGGAACGCAACATTTTGTTGTCGAGTTCAATTTGAGACGTGTTCCGCGAATTCTTTGGTGAAAGACGCGACAAGTTCGCGCGAAATATTTATAATTCACAGTTCTTCTAGCTGACGCGAAAAAATATGTGGGTATTTTTCATTCGCGTCGTAACCAATAAGCTTCCACAAATTGAAGTCTGCTGGGTCTCGTTCGTATTCTTAGAATTAGTGCGTAAGCATGTCGCAGATCTTTCATCGCAGTGCGAACACCCTATCCCGGGCCACGATTTTTGGCGCGGTCTTCGTGATTGCCGCGCTCGGCTGGGTGGCGTATGAAGTTCAGGGCTCGCCCTATGTCACTTATGCCGGGGTGCGCAGGCCGCAACCGGTCCCATTCAGTCACCAGCACCATGTTGCCGGGCTCGGCATTGACTGCCGTTATTGCCATACTTCCGTTGAAACTTCGAGCTTTGCCGGCATTCCTCCTACCAAGACTTGCATGAACTGCCATTCGCAGATCTGGACCAATGCGGAGCTGCTGGAGCCGGTTCGAGCCAGCTACCGCTCTGGCCAATCGCTGCAATGGACGCGGGTGAACCAGCTTCCTGATTTTGTCTTTTTCAATCACAGCATTCACGTGAATAAAGGTGTGGGATGCAATAGCTGCCACGGTCCCGTCGACCAGATGCCGCTCATGTACCAGCAGGAATCATTGCAGATGGAGTGGTGTCTGGGCTGCCATCGTGCGCCGCAGAATAACCTTCGCCCGCGCGACCAGGTTTTCAATATGCGTTACCAGCCTCCCACGAACGCCCATCCGGTGGTGGTAGACGGACAGAGTTATACCGATCAAGTCGACCTAGGTACAGCGTTAATAAAAAAATACAACGTTCGCAGTGTCAGCGACATCACGAGTTGCAACACATGCCACAGATAATGACGATCTGCGTTACAAATTGTCAGCCGTGAAAATGGACGATCAAAATACAGCTGGGCCGCCTGAAAAAAAGCGCGAAGACGTCTGCCCCAGTAAAAAGGGCAAGCTGGACCTCGAATTTGTCCGCGCTCAGATCGAAACTGCTGCGGATCAGAAGAACGGCCCGGAATACTGGCGCAGCCTGGAAGAGCTCGCTGGCAACCCCGATTTTCGGGAAGCTCTGCACCGCGAATTTCCCAAGGGCGCATCCGAGTGGGTCGATTCTGTCTCCCGCCGCGGCTTTCTTCAGGTCATGGGCGCATCCATGGCTTTGGCGGGCATGACGGGCTGCGTAAAACTTCCTCTCGAGCCAATCGTTCCTTACGTCCGCCAGCCGGAAGAAGTGGTTCCCGGCCGTCCCATGTTCTACGCCACGGCCATGACGCTCGGCGGATACGCCAGCCCGCTGCTGGTGGAGAGCCATCTCGGACGTCCCACAAAAATTGAAGGCAACGACCAACATCCCGCGTCGTTAGGCGGCACTGACATTTTTGCCCAGGCCTCGATTCTTGGGATGTATGATCCCGACCGCTCGCAGAGTGTGGTCTCGATGGGCGACCAGCGCTCGTGGCAGTCGTTCGTTACTGCGATTCGCGGGCCTTTAAACGCGCAGAAGGCGCTGCAGGGCGCGGGCATCCGTATTCTTACGCCGACGATTTCCTCGCCCACGCTGGCCGATCAGCTGCGCAGTTTCCTGAAGATTTATCCGCAGGCCAAGTGGCATGTGTACGAGCCGGTCAATCGCGACAACGTGCTCGAAGGCGCGAAACTGGCCTTCGGCCAGCCGGTCGAGACGCGCTACGATTTTGAGAAGGCCGACGTGATCGTCTCGTTCGACGCCGACTTTCTCTACGCCGGATTCCCCGGCAATGTCCGCTACATTCGCGATTTCGCCAAGCGGCGCAATCCCGACGGCAACATGAACCGGCTGTATGTGATCGAAAGCACTCCGACGACTACGGGTGCGAAGGCGGATCACCGGTGGCCTATTCGCGCGAGTGAGGTTGCCGATTTCGCATTCGATCTGGGGACATATGGCGGAGGCCGTCTGCATGGAGAGCAACATGCGGCCGATCCGGTTGCGGCCGAATTACACTCGCACGCTGGATCGAGCCTCGTCATTGTCGGCGACCATCAACCTCCTGTGCTGCATGCCCTAGGTCATCTGATCAACCAGTCGCTCGGCAACATTGGCAAAACTGTCTTCTACACTGACCCGGTCGACGCGAATCCTGTCAATCAAACCGAATCGATTAAAGATTTGGTCGGCGATATCAATGCCGGCAAAGTTGACTTGCTTATCATTCTCGGCGGAAATCCGGCTTATGATGCGCCCGCCGATCTCGGTTTTGCCACTGTTCTCAAGAGCGCCAAGGCTCCGCTGCGAGTGCATCTCGGCCTTTATGACAACGAAACCGCCGAGCTTTGCAATTGGCACATAAACCAGACGCACGAACTCGAATCTTGGGGTGACGCTCGCGCCTACGATGGCACGGCCAGCATCATTCAACCGCTGATTGCTCCTCTTTATGGAGGGAAAACAGCGAGCGAATTTGTAGCCTTGCTGTCCGGTCAAGCCGATGCCACAAGCTACGATCTGGTGCGGGCCTACTGGCAGAAGCAGCACACGGGTGCCGACTTCGAGGCTTTCTGGCGCAAATCACTGCACGATGGCTGGATTGAGGGGACGGCGTTCACTCAAAAGCCGGTTAGCGCCAAGCCAGAGAGTAACGAGCGCATGGGACGGCCTGCGCAGGCCAGCCTCAATTCTATCGAGCTCAACATCCGCCGCGATCCTTCGATTTACGACGGGCAATTCTCTAACAACGGCTGGCTGCAGGAGCTTCCCAAGCCGATGACCAAGCTCACCTGGGACAACGCCATTCTGATGGGCCCCAAGATGGCCGAGCGGCTGCAGGTCAAAACCATCGATCTCGTCGAACTCGAGCTCAATGGAAAGAAAGTTACCGGCCCGGTTTGGGTTCAGGTCGGGCATCCTGACAACTCGGTAACAGTATTCTTGGGCTACGGACGCAAACGCGCTGGCCGCGTCGGAACTGCACAGGGCTTCGACGCTTATCCTCTGCGCACTTCAGCCGCGCCGTGGTTGGCGACCGGCTTGCAGATTCGAAAGACTGGCGAGAAGTACGTGCTTGCCTCGACGCAAGGCTACCAGTCGATGGATACGCCGAATGGCGATCATCGTCCGCTGGTAAGAGAAACTGCGCTGGAGGAATACCGCAAGCACCCCGACTTCGCCAAAGAACAAGGTGAGGAGCCGGCGCCGGGCCTCACGCTTTACAAGCCCTATCCTTATAAAGAAGAGGCTTACGCCTGGGGCATGGCGATTGATCTGAATTCTTGCGTGGGCTGCAACAACTGCATGATTGCCTGCCAGTCGGAAAACAATATTGCAGTCGTGGGCAAGGAGCAATGCGCGATCGGCCGGCACATGCACTGGATCCGCATCGATACTTACTATCAATATCCGGATCAGGAAGCCCGCGACCGCGACAATCCCAAAGCGTTTTTCCAGCCCGTGCCGTGCCAGCAATGTGAGAACGCGCCTTGCGAAGTGGTTTGCCCGGTGGGCGCGACCAATCACTCCAGCGAAGGCCTGAATGACATGGTCTACAACCGCTGCGTGGGCACGCGCTATTGCTCGAACAACTGTCCTTATAAAGTGCGGCGGTTTAATTTCTTCCTCTTCCAGGACTGGGAGACGCCGCAATACAAGATGATGCGCAATCCCGACGTGAGCGTGCGCAGCCGGGGCGTGATGGAGAAGTGCACGTATTGCGTGCAGCGCATCACGGAACACAAAATCGACGCTGAAACCGCTTCGGTGCGGGAAGGCAAAGAAATCAAAATCAAAGACGGTGAGCTGCAAACCGCATGCCAGCAGTCCTGCCCGGCTGGCGCGATCATATTCGGCAATCTCAACGATCCCAACAGCAAGGTCTCGAAGTTAAAGCAAGAGTCCCGCAATTATAGTCTCGTGGGCGAACTCAACACTCGTCCGCGTACAACCTATCTGGCGGAAGTCAGCAACCCAAATCCGGACCTAAAGGCATAGGCGACCAAGCGCGTGTAGCACAGCGCAAGCATGGGCGACGAATAAATGAACGAGCCATATAAGACGACGGTGGAAGACGAGCGAGCTCCGGTAATTGAGCCGGGCCATACCTTTGGCACCGTCACCGAGAAGATCAGCGCGATTGTGCTGACCCGTCCCGCATCGAACGGCTGGTTCGCTGGTTTCGGCATCGCCTTCATGCTGACGATGATGATGCTCTATGCCATCGGATACCTTTTTCTGAAAGGCATCGGGATTTGGGGGTCGACCATTCCCATCGGCTGGGGCTTTGCCATTGTTAACTTTGTCTGGTGGATCGGAATCGGCCACGCCGGTACGCTTATCTCCGCCATCCTTCTTCTTTTGCGGCAGTCATGGCGCAACTCGATCAACCGCTTCGCCGAAGCCATGACACTTTTTGCCGTGGCTTGCGCGGGCATTTATCCCGCTATCCACGTTGGCCGTCCGTGGCTGGCTTACTGGCTTTTTCCTTACCCCAATACCATGCAGGTGTGGCCGCAATTCCGCAGCCCGCTCATGTGGGATGTTTTCGCCGTGTCGACCTACGCCACCACGTCGGCGCTGTTCTGGTTCATCGGCCTGATTCCTGACTTGGGCACGCTGCGCGACCGCGCGACTCATCCTGCCGCCCGGCTGATTTATGGCGCACTGGCGATGGGTTGGCGCGGATCAGCTCGGCACTGGGCGCGTTACGAGACTGCCTATTTGTTACTGGCGGGATTAGCCACACCACTCGTGCTCTCGGTTCATACGGTCGTGAGTTTTGATTTCGCCATCGGCATTGTCCCGGGCTGGCACACCACCATCTTCCCGCCCTACTTCGTGGCCGGCGCGATCTATTCTGGATTCGCGATGGTGCTGATGCTGGCCATCCCCATCCGGAAAATTTACGGCCTGGAAGATTTCATCACCGAACGCCATCTGCAGAACTCGGCCAAAGTGATGCTGGCGACCGGATTAATCGTGGCCTACGGCTATGGCATCGAAGCCTTCATGGGGTGGTATAGCGGCGATCGCTATGATGCCTTCACCATCTGGAATCGCCTCCACGGTCCTTATGCCATCGCCTATGCGGCGCTGCTACTCTGCAACATCTTTATCCCACAGGTGCTGTGGATTCGGAAATTGCGCACCAGCCCCGTCGCGCTGTTCTTGATTTCGTTTGTGGTTCTAGTGGGCATGTGGCTGGAGCGCTTCATTATTGTCGTGGTCAGCCTCAGCCGCGACTTCCTCACCTCGTCCTGGGGCATGTACTATCCCACGCGCTGGGACTGGATGACCTACATCGGTACCATCGGCATGTTCCTGGCCCTGATGTTCCTGTTCCTGCGGCTTCTGCCGGCGATTTCGATCTTTGAAATGCGTACCCTCCTGCCGGAAGCGGAGGTGAAGGAATGAAGCGCGATCCGATCTACGGCATCATGGCGGAGTTCGATTCGGCGCAGGCGCTGGTGGACGCGGCGCGCCACACGCATCAGGCCGGCTATCAGAAGATCGATGCTTACAGTCCATTTCCAATTGAAGGCCTCGCCGAGGAAATCGGCTTTCACCATAACCGGGTTCCTCTGGTAGTGCTGATTGGCGGCATCATCGGTGGCCTCACCGGCTACCTGATGCAGTACTGGATGGCCGCCGTTGACTATCCGATTAACGTCGGCGGCAAGCCGCTGCATTCCTGGCCGGCCTTCATCGTGATCACATTCGAAATGACGATTCTTTTTTCCGTACTCTCGGCAGTGTTCGGCATGCTCGCGCTGAACGGTTTGCCGATGCCGTATCATCCCGTGTTTAATGTGCCGCGCTTTGCGCTCGCATCGAAAGACCGCTTCTTCCTGATCGTGTTCTCTTCCGATCCTAAGTACAATCCCGCTGGTACGCGCAGTTTTCTGGAAGGCTTAGCTCCACGCTCCATCTCGGAGGTGGCCAGCTAGAATGCTGTGCCTCCGTCAAATTCTCGTCTTCGTTCTGCTCGGGATGATCGCTATGCTTTCCGGCTGCCGGCTCGATATGCATGTGCAGCCTCGTGTGAATCCCTTGGCCAAGAGCGATTTCTTCCCGGACCAGCGCGGTGCCCGTCCGCTGGTGGAAGGTACTGTCGCGCGCGGAGACTTGCGGGCCGACACGTATTTCTATAGCGGCAAGATCGGCAGCACTCCCGGTGACTACATGCCCTTTCCGGTAACGAAAGAGGTTTTAGATCGCGGCCGCGAACGCTTCAATATTTATTGTGCTCCTTGTCATTCGCCGCTCGGCGATGGCAAGGGCTTCGTCCCCTCGCGCGGGTTCTCGGTCAAGCCGCCCTCCTACCATACCGCGCGCCTGCAGAAAGCACCTTTGGGTCATTTTTACGACGTCATTAGCAACGGATTCGGTATTATGTCCGACTATTCTGCGCAGATTGCGCCACGCGACCGCTGGAACATCGTCGCTTACATCCGGGCTCTGCAGTTGAGTCAAAACGCCACGAAGGTAGATGTTCCTTCCGGGCAGGACATTCCGTCGGAGCCTCCCAAGTTTCTGGGAGAGCCGGGCTCAGGAGCAACTCTTCCTGTCATCGCGCCGAGTGATTCACGAGCAGAGGAAAAGAAATGAGCGCCGCGACTCAGCCCCATCTCGATTTGGCGGCGCCGCCGGTCGTAAGAAAAATCTCACAGCGCTCGTTGGTCGTCGGGGTCGTCTTCGGCGTCGCCGCCGTTGCGCTGGCGCTTACTCGCCCGGACGAGTTCTATCGCGGCTACCTCGTGGGCTTCATGTGCTGGCTGGGCGTGGCCCTCGGTTCCATGGCCATTCTCATGATTCGCCATCTGACCGGAGGCGGCTGGGGTACGGTGATCCGTCGTATCCTGGGCGCGGCCATGCGAACCCTGCCGCTGCTGGCGATTCTATTCATTCCGATGATCATCGCGGTCTGGCAGCACCGGATTTATCCTTGGGCGATGCCGCTGGAGTCGATTCAGGATCTACACATTCGCGAGCATCTCGAAAAACACAGTTTCGTCAAAGAGAGCTACCTGAACTTTTCAGGATTCTTCATTCGCGCAATCATTTACTTCGCGATCTGGAACGTGCTTTCGTTCCTGCTTTCGATGTGGTCGAAGCAAACCGATGATGCGAGCACGCCGGACAATAGCCAGCGCTTTAAGGCGGTTGCCGGGCCCGGACTGATTCTCTACGCGTTCACTATTTCATTTGCGGCGATCGACTGGGTGATGTCGCTTGACCCCAGCTGGATCTCGACCATCTTCGGCTTGATCCTCCTCATTGGTGAAATCCTGTCGGCGATGTGCTTCGCGGTAGTCGTCGAGCGCATCCTTTTCAATTACAAGCCGATGTCGGAGCTGCTAAAGCCTAACTTCGTTCATGACCACGGCAAATGGATGCTCACCTTCATCATGGTATGGGCCTATTTTTCCTTCTCCCAGTGGCTCATCATCTGGGCGGGGAACCTGCCCAATGAGATCACTTTCTATCTGCGGCGGATCAATAACGGATGGGGATTTGTTGCACTGAGCCTGGTCCTTTTTCACTTTGCCATCCCTTTCGCAATGCTGCTCTCGCGCCAGTTCAAGCGCAATATTCGACAACTGGTCTGGGTCGCCGTCTTGTTGTTGTTGATGTGCTATGTCGACCTTTTCTGGATCATCGAGGCAAATTTTTCAGTAACCTTCGCGGTGACGCTCGCCGATGTAGTTGTGCCCATCGCGATCGGCGGAATCTGGCTTTGGTATTTTTTCCGCAACCTGGCATCACTGCCGCTGCTGCCGGCCTATGACCAGGACGCCCACGAAGTTCTGGAGCCGGCACATGAGCACGGGCAATGAAATATGAGTGACGAGATCAAACACGAACATCCCAACGGTCACGGGAGCTTCGAGCACCAGGA
Organism: Candidatus Sulfotelmatobacter sp.; assembly: GCA_049519055.1. Lineage (GTDB taxonomy): Bacteria > Acidobacteriota > Terriglobia > Terriglobales > Acidobacteriaceae > Sulfotelmatobacter. Next base: position 34,390 of record JBEKRE010000022.1, read on the forward strand.
CCTGAAGGCGGGCGCCATTCTCTATTTTCTGGCGACCCTGGGAATCGTAACCGTGATGTGCCTTTTTGGCCTCAAAGGTCTGTATACTTTTCTCGACCGCCGCGAAAAAGCTTCGCAGCCAGCGGTCAACCCGTTGGTGACCAATGTTCCAGAGGATACGAGGCACATCCCGCGCGCTTATCCGCAGGCCGTCTTCCCCAGTCCGAAGCTAGAAGAAGATGAACGCGGCCAGCTGAATGGAATTCGGCTGGCGGAAGAACAAACACTTTACAGCTACGGATGGGTCGACGAGAAATCTGGAACCGTTCGTATTCCCATCGAACGCGCAATGGATTTGCTGGTGCAGCGCGGCCTGCCGGTGCGCCCGCAAGGCGCGACCAAGGAAAACACAACGGGCAAAATCGACGCCGCCGCTAAGGATGAAAAGAAGTGAGTTTCAAGAAATTCAATTCGATTGCCGCCGCCTGCGTTTTGTCGCTTGCGCTGTCGGCCTCCGCGGTCGCGCAGATCAATAGTGGCGTCACATCTCCGCCGGCGAACATGCGTCCGCCGCGACTTGAAAATGTCGGCATCGAGCAGCATCTGAACGCGCAGGTGCCGCCCGATCTCGCCTTCCACGACGATACCGGCAGGGCCGTGAAGCTGGGCGATTACTTCGGACGCAAGCCACTCATCCTCAATCTGGTTTATTACAACTGCACCATGCTATGTGGTGAAGCTCTGGCCGGGCTCGCGAGCGCGATGCGCCTGGTAAAGTTTGATGTGGGCAACGAATTCGACGTGGTCACCGTGAGCTTCGATCCGCGCGAAACTCCCGACATGGCCGCGGCCAAGAAGATCGACTACGTCAAACGCTACGGCCGTGCCAACGCCGCGGCTGGCTGGCATTTCCTCACCGGGCCGCCGGATTCCATCAACGCACTAGCCAAAACCGTCGGCTTTCAGTATCAATACGACGCCAAGAGCAACCAGTATGCGCACGCTACCGCCATCATGGTGCTCACGCCGCAAGGCCGCATCTCGCGCTACTTCTACGGCGTGGATTTTCCTCCCAAGGATTTGCGTCTGGGTCTGGTGGAAGCCTCGCACGGCAAGATCGGCAACGCGGTGGACGCCGTGCTGCTCTATTGCTATCACTATGATCCCGAGACGGGAAAATATGGCGCCATGGTGGCGAACATTCTTCGCCTGGCGGCAGCCGCGACCATTGTTCTGATCGGTGGTTTGATTTTTATCTTGGTGCGACTGGATCGCTCGGTAGCCAAGAAGACGGCAACGAAGACAAGGTATGCTCAATAATTTTCCATTATGGCCACAGCAGGCCTCCACATTGGCGGCCCACGTGGATGCACTTTATATCTTCCTGCTCATCGTCACCGGGATGATGGCCCTGCTGGTCTTCGTCCTTCTCATCTTCTTCGCGGCCCGCTTTCGTCATCGCCCCGGCGTTCGCGCCGAACAGATCGAAGGTTCCACGGCTCTCGAAATCACCTGGAGCACGATTCCATTCGCCATCTTCATGGTGATTTTCGCATGGGGCGCCGTCGTTTATTTCAAAGAGCGCACTCCCCCCGCCGACGCCACGGAAGTTTACGTCGTGGCAAAACAATGGATGTGGAAGGTGGAGCACGCGGAAGGCCAGCGTGAGATTAACGAACTGCACGTTCCCGTGGGACGCGACGTCAAACTCATCATGACCTCGCAAGATGTGATCCACAGCTTCTATATTCCGGCTTTCCGCATCAAGCAGGACGTGCTGCCCGGCCGCTACACGGTGGAATGGTTTCGTGCAACCAAGCCCGGCGTCTATCATCTCTTCTGCGCGGAATATTGCGGCACGCAGCATTCCGGCATGGTGGGCTCGATCATTGTTCAGGAACCCGCGCAATATGAAGCCTGGATGAGCGGCGCATCCACCGGTCCTCTCTCTGCGACGGGAGAGAAAATCTTTGCCGAGCTGGGCTGCGCCACCTGCCATCGCAGCGATACCCAAGGACGCGGCCCCAACCTGCAAGGCGTTTACGGCCAGCCGGTTCAACTCGAAGATGGACGCACCGTCACGGCTGACGAGAACTATCTCCGCGAATGCATCCTCGATCCGGGGGCGAAGCGGGTCAAAGGATTTCAGCCGATCATGCCCACGTTTCAAGGATTAGTCAGCGAGGAGCAGGTCAACGCCCTGGTCGCTTATATCAAGTCAATTTCTGCGGCCAAGCCGGCTGGAGGCGCGAAAACGAATGCTCACCTGGCTCCGCTGCGAGACCAGACGAGTGAACAAGCACAAGCACAACCGAAGGCCCAACTCGACAGAAGTCAGGTGCAATGAGTATGGCGGCTACCCCAATACCTCAACCCGTGATCCCGCAAGGGGCGGAACGCGAGAACTATTTGAACCAGGAGTATGGAGTGTGGTCGTGGCTTCTCACCACTGACCACAAGCGCATTGCGTTGCTTTATCTCATCTCCATCACCTTCTTCTTTTTCATTGGGGGCTTCTTCGCGTTGCTCATCCGCCTCGAGCTGCTCACGCCCGCGGGCGACCTGGTGCAGGCGGATACCTATAACAAGATCTTCACCATGCATGGCATGGTCATGATCTTTTTCTTCCTCATTCCTTCCATTCCCGCCGTGCTGGGAAACTTTCTTGTGCCCCTGATGATCGGCGCGAAGGATCTTGCCTTTCCCCGCATCAACCTGCTGAGCTGGTACCTCTACATCATCGGCGGCGTGATCATGCTGCACTGCATGCTCACCGGCGGCGTGGACACCGGATGGACCTTCTATGCACCGTTCAGCACGTCCTTCACGAATACGAAGATTGTTGAAGCCGGAATCGCGATCTTTATTGCTGGTTTTTCTTCCATCCTTACCGGATTGAATTTCGTTGTCACCATCCACCGCATGCGTGCCCCGGGGATGACCTGGTCGCGCCTTCCTCTTTTCATCTGGGCCCACTACGCCACCAGCATCATTCAACTGTTAGGCACGCCGGTCGTCGCCGTCACCATCGTCCTGGTCGCTGCAGAACGCGCTCTGCACCTCGGGATCTTTGATCCCAAGCTTGGTGGCGATCCGGTTCTTTTCCAGCATTTGTTCTGGTTCTACTCCCATCCCGCGGTCTACATCATGATTCTGCCGTCGATGGGCGTGGTCACCGAAATCATCGCCTGCTTCTCGCGCAAGCGCATCTTCGGCTACCATTTCGTTGCCTTTTCTTCCATTGCGATCGCGGTCTTTGGCTTTCTCGTTTGGGCACACCACATGTTCGTGGCCGGAATCTCGGTGTACTCCGCGCTCGTATTTTCTTTCTTGAGCTACGCCGTGGCGTTGCCGTCAGCCATCAAAGTCTTCAACTGGACGGCCACTCTTTACAAAGGCTCGATTCGCTACGATGCACCCATGCTGTACGCCTTCGGCTTTCTCGGCCTGTTCACGATTGGCGGCCTCACGGGGTTATTTCTCTCAGCTCTCGGCATCAACGTCCATGTGACCGATACCTACTTTGTCGTGGCTCACTTCCACTACATTATGGTGGGAGGCGCGGTGATGGGTTACCTCGGGGGGATGCATTTCTGGTGGCCCAAGATTTCAGGCCGTCTCTATCCCGAAGGTTGGGCGCGTCTGGCGGCGCTGATTGTTTTCATCGGCTTCAATCTCACGTTCTTTCCGCAGTTCATTCTCGGATACATGGGCATGCCGCGGCGATATTACGATTACAGCCACATGCCTGAATTCCAGGTGCTGAATGTGTTGTCCACCGCGGGAGCGACCATCCTTGGCGTAGGCTATCTGCTGCCCATGGTGTATTTCCTGTGGTCGATGCGCTATGGCAAGCCCGCATCCGACAACCCGTGGAACGCCGCTGGACTGGAGTGGAAAACAGCCTCTCCGCCGCCGACCTTCAACTTCGACGAGGAACCTGTCGTGACCTGGGAAGCCTATAACTACGAGGAATTGGACGCGCCTCACAAGGAGGAGGTCCCCGTTGCACGATAACGCAAATGCCAACTCCTTAACCGCGGTCCACGACCATCATGGCGAAGCTCACGCGGCGCACAATCCCGCACTGCTGCATCACTTTGCTGAACCGCAGCAGCAGCGCGATGCCGCCAGTCTGGGAATGTGGGTCTTCCTCGGCACGGAAGTCATGTTTTTTGGTGGCCTTTTCTGCGCCTACTTGGTTTACCGGCAGTGGTATTTCGGAGACTTCGGAGCGGCCAGCAAATCGATTGATGCAACGCTCGGCGCAACCAACACCGCTGTACTCATCTGCAGCAGCTTGACCGTCGTCCTCGCCGTCTGGGCCGCGCAAACGGCGCGTCGAACTCTGCTCATCAGCATGCTCGCGATCACCATGCTTCTCGGCCTCGTCTTTCTCGGTATCAAAGCGGTTGAGTACAAAGATAAATTTGAAGAGCATCACGTCCCCGGAGCTTCGTTCAGTTTCGAGAATGTCCCGATTCCAGGGCATCCCGGTCAGTTCGCCAATCCCCGCCACGCGCAGATGTTTTTCTCTCTCTACTTTGTTATGACGGGATTGCATGCCTTGCACATGATCATTGGCCTGGGTATCTTTTTGTGGCTCTTTATCATGGCCTGGAAGGGACGATTCACTCCCGAGTGGCATACTCCCGTAGAAATCGGCGGGCTTTATTGGCACTTCGTCGACATCGTTTGGATCTATTTATTCCCGTTGCTCTACCTGATCGACCGGCATCCGTGAGGCTTCTTATGTCTGAACATGCAAAATCGTCGCCGTTGAAGATGTATTTCGGAATCTGGGCCACCCTGCTGGTCTGCACCTACCTTACCTATAAACTCGCCTTCATCGAGCTGGGCCGCTTCAATGCCGCGGTTGCCTTGGGTATTGCCACCTTTAAAGCAACTTTGGTCGCACTCTTCTTTATGCACGTCTGGCACGCCCGTGAAAAACTCACCAAGCTGGTGGTAATTGCGGCGTTGTTTTTCCTGTTGCTGTTACTCGGACTCACCATGTCGGACTATGCGACTCGGTTGTGGAGCTAGGTCCCAGCCTGCTCTGTTCCAATCAATCTGCGGTATACTCGCGCCGAGCGTTTCCTTGTTTTCGACTCATGGTCCGACCAGTTCGAGGTGATCCATGGCGTTTTGCAATTCTTGCGGTGCCAGTATCACGCCCGGAACCCGCTTCTGTAACAAGTGCGGCGCAGCTGTAATCGATTCGCCCTCAGCAACTACAGGTGTCCCGCCTTCCGCTGCCGGCGGTGCAGCGACATCACAGCCTCCCCTCGCGGCCGCGAGACCTGCTCAGGGCGGCGGCGCGCTTAAAGTCATTTTGCTCGTGGTCGGCGCGGTGGTTCTTCTCGGGATTCTCGGCATTACATCGCTCGTGTTTTTTGCCACGCGAGTCGCCCGCCATTCCCGCATCCACCAGGATGGCAACAACGTAAAAGTGGAGACGCCTTTTGGCAGTGTTGAAACCACCAAGGATCCAGACGAGGCCGCGCGCAATCTGGGAGTGGACTTGTATCCAGGAGCAGACTTGCTGAAAGATGGCGCCGCTTCGGTAACTTTCGGCGGTGTCCATACCGTCTCGCTAAGCTCGGAGAGCAGCGACTCCCCGGATAAAGTGGCTGGCTTCTACAAGTCGAAGTTCCCCAACGCGATGGTCACGAGCTCAGATGCTGGCCGCTGTACCATCATCTCGAACGATCACAAGAGCATGATCACCATCAATATTGAAGCCGAGGGCGGCAAAACCAAGATTCAGATCACCAATGTGACTCGCAAGGCAGACGCGGGGAATTCGTCTTCGAACTGATCTTCGAATCAACCGCTGGACTTATCATCGACTTTAAGAAAAACCGGCCGCATGTCAGACAGATTTGGAGAACTCGCACAGGCCGCAAAAGCGCAGTATGCGGCGGTGGATGCCTCTGGTCTGGCGAAGGCTCTCGGCAAACAGGTTCGCGGTGAAGTCAGGTTTGATCCCGGCAGCCGCGCGCTCTACGCGACCGACGGCTCCAACTACCGCCAGGTTCCTATCGGCGTTGTGCTGCCTCGCGATAACGACGATGTCGCCGCCACAGTTGCGCTGTGCCGTGAGTTTGGCGCTCCGCTGCTCTGCCGCGGCGGCGGCACATCTCTGGCCGGGCAATGCTGCAACGTCGCCGTCATCCTCGATTTTTCCAGATACATGGCGAGGATCCTTGAAATCGATCCCACCCGCCGCATCGCCCGCCTGCAGCCTGGAGTCGTCCTCGACCATCTCCGTCTTGCGGCCGAAAAACACCATCTCACCTTCGGGCCTGATCCCGCCTCGCACGATCGCTGCACCCTCGGAGGCATGATCGGCAACAATTCCTGCGGCGTGCATTCCGTTATGGCCGGCAAAACCGACGACAACATCGAGGAGCTGGAGATTCTGACCTACGACGGCACGCGCATGACGGTTGGCGCCACATCCAGCACGGAGCTCGAAAACATCCTGCAGCAAGGTGGCCGCCGCGCCGAGATCTACGCCAAACTGCAAACCATCGGCACCAACTACGGCGATCTCGTGCGCCAGCGTTTTCCAAATATCCCGCGGCGCGTCTCCGGCTATAACCTAAATTATCTTCTGCCGGAGAATGGCTTTCAGGTGGCGCGCTCGCTCGTCGGCTCCGAAGGCACCTGCGTCACGGTTCTCGAAGCAATGTGCCGCCTGGTCGAGAGTCCGCCCGAACGTGTGCTGCTGGTGGTCGGCTACCCTGACATTTATCAGTGTGCCGACCATGTGCCCGAAATCATGGCGCACAAGCCTATCGGGCTCGAAGGCTTCGACGATCTTCTCGTCGGCTACACCCGGGCCAAGGGCATCAACTCCGAGGGGCTGGCGCTCTTGCCCGAAGGCGGCGGCTGGCTGATGGTCGAATTCGGGGCGGAATCCGCGCTGGAAGCAGAATTTCAGGCCCGTCGCCTGATGGAGACGCTCGGCCGCAGCGCGAGTCCTCCCCTGATGCGTCTCCATACCGACAGGCAGCAAGCCAGGCGCGTGTGGGAGGTTCGCGAGTCCAGCCTCGGTGTCACGTCACACGTACCCGGCGAAGCGCTGAACTGGGAAGGCTGGGAAGACTCCGCCGTTGCTCCCGAGAAGCTGGGTGGGTATCTCCGCGATCTGCGAAAGATGATGGCCGTCTATGGCTACAAGGGTTCGCTCTACGGACACTTCGGCCACGGCTGCGTCCACACCAGAATCAATTTTGATCTGCAATCGAAAGATGGCATTGCCCAGTTCCGCAAGTTTATGGAGGAGGCTGCCGATCTCGTCGTCAGCTACGGGGGTTCCATCTCCGGTGAGCACGGCGACGGTCAATCGCGCGCCGAGTTGCTTCCGAAGATGTTCGGCCCGGAACTGGTCTCGGCTTTCCGTGAGTTCAAGGCGGCGTGGGATCCGGATTGGAAGATGAATCCCGGCAAGCTGATCGAGCCCTACAAGCTCGACGAAAATCTTCGCCTCGGTGACGCCTATTCGCCGTGGGAACCAAAAACCAACTTTCAATTCCTCGACGACCACGGCAGCCTTGCCCAGGCCACTCTGCGCTGCGTGGGCGTAGGCAAGTGCCGTCGCGAAGAAGGCGGCCTTATGTGTCCCAGCTATCGGGCCACGCACGAAGAAGAGCACTCCACACGCGGCCGCGCGCACCTTCTATGGGAGATGACGCAAGGGGAAGTCATTCGTGAGGGCTGGCGCAGCCAAGAAGTGAAGCAGTCGCTCGATCTCTGCCTGGCCTGCAAGGGCTGCAAGAGCGATTGCCCTGTCGGCGTCGACGTTGCCACCTACAAAGCCGAGTTTCTTTCTCACTACTACGAAGGCCGCATGCGTTCGCGCAATGCCTATGCTTTCGCCAACATCGACCTCTGGGCGCGGGTGGCGTCGCATGCCCCCGGACTCGCCAACCTGTCCACGCAACTGCCGTTCTTGCGCGATATTTCAAAACTTGTGGCCGGGATTCCCAGGCAGCGAGCGATCCCCGCCTTCGCTCCAGAAACTTTCAAAACCTGGTTTCACCGCAGTCGTAAGCCAACCCACCATCCGGATGCTCTGCCAGTTCTGCTCTGGCCTGACACTTTCAATAACTATTTCCTGCCTGCCACCGCGAAGGCTGCGGTGGATGTGCTCGAAGCTGCCGGCTTCCGGGTAGTCGTTCCCCGCGTCCACCTCTGCTGCGGCCGTCCGCTTTACGACCATGGCATGCTCGACCGTGCTCAAGCCCTTCTGCTGCAAATTCTTGACCAACTCTCTCCGGAAATCGAAGCCGGAATTCCCCTGGTTGGTCTCGAACCCAGCTGCGTCGCGGTGTTTCGTGACGAACTCCTCAATCTTTTTCCTCACGACAAACGGGCGCAAGCCCTATCGCGCCAAACTTTCCTGCTCAGCGAATTCCTCGAAATCCACTCGCCGCATCTGCCGCTGCCCCGACTGCGGCGCAAGGCGATCCTCCACGGCCATTGCCACCATAAATCCCTGATGAAGATGACCGCCGAAGAGGCCGTCCTGCGGCGCCTGGGCGTTGACTTTCAAAGTCCCGCTCCCGGCTGCTGCGGCATGGCGGGCTCATTCGGATTTGAGCCCAAGAGCTACGACATGTCTATTGCCATCGGCGAACTCGAACTTCTGCCCGCCGTCCGCCAAGCCCCGTCCGACTGGCTGATCATCGCCGACGGCTTCAGCTGCCGTGAACAGATCGCCCAAGGAACTCGTCGTCATGCCTTTCATCTGGCCGAGGTGCTACAAATGGCGCTCCACGAGCCAGATATTTCTCCGTCCCACCCATATCCCGAATCCGCCCGCACCCGCCAACGCCAGGCTGAAGTCTTTCAGTCCATGAAGCGCGCCGGGCTAGGATGGGCTGCTTTGGCAGCAGGAGCGTTACTGTGGAAGGCGTCCCGAAGAGGCTGATTCTAAAGTGTTTATTACTTAATATAGCTCATGGCTAACACCTTCCCCCTCGCCAGATGGCTCGGATTCTGGGACAATAGAAGTCTCGCCGGTCGTCAACGAACCTGAAAGCCGCTGGACTGAATTCTGGTCGCTGAAGTATGGATCACGAAGCTACATTAACCGCACCGGTGCTCGGCAAAGTTCCGACCGAGGCCCTGCCGACTTTGGTCGCTGCCAAGCCGCCCGAGGCGCCACTATGCGGCTCGGTCCTCGTTCTGATCCAGTTTGACGTTTGCGAAGAGATTCGCCTCGACGAACTTCGTCACATTCTTGGCGCGCGCACCGTCGACACCAGCTTTAAACACATGGCTCCCGGATACGTCCGCTTCCAGCGCCCTCCGATTGAAGAAGCTCTGGAGCCGCTGATCCTGGAAAGCGGAGAGCGTCTTCAGGGCGAGATCAAATACTTCGACTACGGCGTGGTCAGCGTGGTCTTTGAACTGCCCTTTTCCGGCGATTGGGACAAGCTGGTGCAACTTTCCAGCCGCTGGGTTTGGGACACGAATTTCGAAAGTCTCGCCACCCGCATCGTCAAAGAGAAGCTAAAGCGAGCTGCTCCCGCGCTCGTGAAACCCTATACCACGGAGTGGTTGAAAGAGGACTACTTCATCTTCCACCTGCGCGAGATTGCTGGCTCGCCCTCGGGGGCCGATCTGCTCGCGTCGCAGGGAGATTGCATTTCTCAAGTAGTTCGTGGAGAGAACCAGCCACTGTCAGACGGAGAACGTCAGGAAATTCTTCAGTCGCGAATCTCCTACTACCCTAGCGACCTCGCCGTCATCGGATGGAATGCGGCCTTTATTTACGACACTCCTTCCGGTGCCGAAACGGCGGTTCAGCTCCTGCAGTACGCCAACTCGCAGCTGCTCGAGTTTCGCCACTACGACGATCTGCTCACCAAGCAGCTCGAAGACGTCTACGACTTCCTCGAGCGCGGAGGCCGCGGCCTGTGGTCGCGCTGGCGCACTGCCCGCGCTGCCTCCAAGCTTCACACGGTCTTACTGGATGTGAGCGAACTGACCGAGCGTGCCGATAACGCCATCAAGTTCCTCAGTGATATGTTTTCCGCCCGCCTGTACAAACTGGCGGCGTCCAAAGTCGGCGTGCCCGACTACAAGGACCTCGTCCAGCAAAAGCTGCAAACTGCCGAGGAGCTCTACCGCTTCATGGTGGACGAGTTCAACCAGAGCCGCGCCTTCGTACTCGAACTCATGGTCGTCATCATCCTGATCATCGAGCTTGTTTACTTCTTCCGCGGCAAACCCATTTAAACTCCAGACTTCCGGACTTCTTTCCAATTGTCCCAACGATCCACCCGCACGCCCGGATCCTTCTGCCCGGTCGAGCCGTATATAACGCATCCCGCCACCAGCAGGCCGCACCCCAATCCGCATACGCCCGCCCAGCCAAACCGCTGCCACAGCACCGACCCGGCGTACGAACCCAGAGCTCCGGCGCTGAAATAGCAGATCATGTAAACCATATTCAGGCGACTTCGTGCCTCCGGCAGGAGTCCGTAAATTCGCGTCTGATTCGAAACGTGGCCGGACTGGACACCAATATCCAGCAATACCACTCCCGCAATCAGCCCGGTCATGTGCTTTCCGAACAAATAAAGAACGACGAATGAAATGAGTGCGACGACAAGCGCCACAAACACATTCCGCCTTGCCCCATAGCGATCCGCCATGCGCCCCACAAAAGGCGCGCAAACCGCCCCAGCGGCGCCCACGAGTCCAAAGAGCCCAGCTACGGCGCTCCCATAGTGATACGGTGGAGTTTCCAGAAAAAACGCAAGCGTGGTCCAGAATGCGCTGAAGGCGCAGAAGAAAATCGCGCCCAGCGTAGCCGCTTCTCGAAGTACCGGCTGATTGCGGACGAGAACAAACGTGGAACCAATCAAACTCGGCCAGGAAAGTTGCAGCTCGGGTTTGCTAATGGGCAGTCCCGTTCGAATCAAGACTGCCAGCACCAGCATGAGACCCGACGCTAACCAATAAATCGCCCGCCAGCCCACCCACGCGCCCAGCAGTCCGCTGAAGGTTCGCGCCAGCAGAATGCCAAACAACAACCCACCCAGAATAGCTCCCACCGTTGCTCCGCGGCGTGCGGGAGACGCAAGATGGGTCGCAAACGGAACGATCACGTGAACCGTCGCCGTCGTAATTCCTATGCCCAAGCTGGCGAGGGCCAGCCAGGCAAAACTCTGCGCGCTTGCCATCGCGGCCAGGCACACGGATTCAGCTACCAGCAAGCAAACAATCAGACGTCGCCGCTCCTTGGTATCGCCCAACGGAACAAAGAACAGCATCCCCAACGCAGCGCCGAGCTGCGTGAGCATGGCGACCGTTCCCACCTGCGGCACCGAGATACGGAACGTCGCCGCGATCGTCGCCAGCAGCGGCTGGATATAGTAAATGTTGGCCACGACCGCGCCCACGCTGAACGCCATCAACCAGACGTGGGCGGGGCTTATATCTTCCACCGCCTTCCCTGATCTCAAATCGTCTTGTTCCGCTGAATCTTGCTGAGCATGCTGCTCTAGGTTTATCTCGGCCACAGGATCTAAGATGCTATCGGCCCCGCATAGAATTCAGCAATTCCGCGGCAGCCCCGGCCCCGCCAACTCCGGATGAGCAGATGCGCTCTTCGACTCCACAGCTCGCTCCGGCGATGCTAGGACTTGAGCTGCGCGAGCTGCTTCTTGGCGTCGCTCGCGTCGCTTGAGTCGGGATTCATCTTCAACATTTTTTCTAGTTGCTGCCGGGCAAGCGCCGCTTGGCCGACTTTGGCATACGCCATTCCGAGGTGATAGTGAATTTGGGGTTCGTCCGGCAAATGGCTGGCCTGGGCCAGCCTCACCGCCTCCCGGAGCGAATCGACTGCCAACGGATAAGCTCCTTTCTGATAGTAGATCCAACCGAGCGTGTCGGCCACGCCGGGAGAACCTGGCAATCCTCGTCGAGCGGTTTGCGCCAGTGACAGAGCCACGTCGAGATTGCCACCGGATTCGAGCATGACGGCAGCGAGGTCATTCGATGCCAGGGGATTTTCCGGCTTGAGGGCGAGCGCTTTCTGATAGGCCTCGGTGGCATGAATCCAATCCTTCTTCGATTGATACAAATCGCCGAGCAGAATATCGAAAGCCGGCTCGTTTGGATTGTTCTCCAGGCCCTGACGGCAGGTGGCGATGGCCTGATCTGTCGATCCCTTGGCGGCTTGCACCTGAGCTAGTTTGAGCTGTGCGTCGGTACTCTTCTTGTCGAGTTCGACGGATTTGGTGAAGGCGGTCTCGGCCCCGGCCAGGTCCTTCTGGTTGACGAATAACACCGTTCCGAGCAAATCATAAAACGCGCCGTCGTTCGGCACCTTCGCGATCTGAGCATTCGCAGCCGCAATGGCCTGATCCACGTGCTTCTGCGCGACATAGGTATTCAGCAGGCCACGCAGCGCATCTTTGGAATTCTGATTACGATCGAGGGCGGCCTGGTAAGCTTTACCGGCGTCCTCGAGTTGGTTTTGGGCAAACTTCAAGTTGCCCAGCTGCACGTACCCGAACGAACTCTGGGGGGCGATTTCGATGGCCTTACGAACGTCCACCTCGGCCGCGGAGAAGCGCTTGCGATTGACCTTGGAAAGTGCCCGTAGAGAGTAGCCTTCCGGGGAATCGGGTTGCAGCTTGGTCATCTGCGTGGCGTACTGGTCGAGGCCATCCATGTCGCCTGTGCTCATGGCCAAGGCTGCCAAGGCTCGCACTGCATCCAGCAAGTCAGGGCGGAGACGCAACGCTTCCCTCCACTCGTTGGCAGCACCCTCGGTGTTCCCCTGTTTCTCGATTGCCACCCCGAGTACATAGTGCGCCTCGCTATGGGTGGGGTCATTCTTGATCACCGTCTGCAAGATGGTTATCGCCTCGCTGTTAAAGCCCGCGCTGATTTGCATCTGGCTGCGATAGACCAGAGCGTCATTGTCGTTGGGATTCGCCTTGAGAATATCGGCGTCCAGTGCGCTCGCCTCCGAGATCTGATTTTTCTGGAGAAGTAGCTGGATGTAATCCTTCTTGACCTGAAGGTCGGCCGGGTACTGCTGGCTGAGGGCGCTGTATTCGGCGACAGCTTTGTCGAAGTCGCCATCCACGAAGTAGAGATTGCCCAACATGCGATAGGCGGCTGAGTTGTCGGGAAGGTCCTGCTTGGCGTGTTTGGCAACATCTTCGGCCTCCGCCTTCTTGCCTTCAGCTAAGTACAAGCGGGCGAGGGCGGCTCGCGGCTCCGGATTTTTCGCATCGACATCAATCGCTTTTTGGAATTGCTGCTCGGCGTCAGCGTATCGGTTGCGAGATTGGTAGTAATTGCCCAGCAATAAGCGGGGCCCGGATGCTGTGGGATGCAGCTCGATTACTTTCTGGAAGCTCGCTTCCGCGGCATCGTATTGATTATTTCTAATTTCTAATAAGGCAAGGCTCAGGTATGACTGCCAGCGGCCAGGATCGAGCGCGATTGTCTTCTGCATCTCATCGATTGCGCCGTGAACGTCCCCTTGCGCAGCCAGAAGATTGGAGAGCGCAGAGTGAACCGCCGGATCGCTCGGCCGCTCTGGTATCAGGAGGTCTACTAGTTGCTGGGCTTCCCGAAGGCGACGGCCCAGGATCAGCAGATTCGCCAGCTCCAGGCGAGCCTCATCATTCTGTGGCTGCAGTTGAACGGTACGGGCGAGTTCCTCCGCAGCGCCGTCCGCTTTTTGTAGCTTGAGATAGCTTTCAGCTAAGCTGTGGTGGGCATCGGCGAAGTTGGGGTCTATCTTCAGCGCATTACTGAACTCGATCTCGGCCTCTGCATACTTGCCCTTCTCAAAGTAGCTCTGGCCGCTCTGAAAGTACTTCTGCTTGCGGACATTGGGATCTCGGGAACAGGAGGGAAAAAGGGCCGCGATCAGAGCCGAGGCAAGGATCAGACATCTCTGCGAACGAATCATTTTATTGCGAACCCTCCGGGCGTGGAGTGTGCCGCCGCCAGGCTAAGACTGCTTTAGTGAACTATAAACTACTGCCGCCCTTGTTCGAGTCCTGAGAATTCAATATTCAGTGCAGGAAAGCGCTGCCAAAAAGGCGAATAAAAGACGACCATAGATGCTCGTTTCTTAGGGTTTTTATGCCCGAATATTGGTTTTCCTCCCTATCTCTCGGGATCATGTATCAATATGAAAACAAGTGACATACATGACGCATGGCGTTGCAACTGTCGCAGAAATTATCAGTCTTGACGGGAAGCCTCATTTGGGTAGAAAGTATCTCTTGTAGATCGAGGTGCGCAGGTCGAAAGAGGACCGCGCGCCCTGCCCTCCCCCGCATTTAGAAGAGAGGGTAGAAATTAACTATGCGAACCCAGGGTGGTTTCTGGTTAGTAGTTCTGACTTTACTTGTCCTGTCCTTTTCCCCGATTGCTTCCTCCCAGACGACGGTCCCGATGTCCTTTGATGGTCACTACAGCGCTGTTTCTTGCGCTGGACCAGAAGGGTGCGTGGGCGCGGGCTTGTACGGCGGAACGATCAATGGGGTCAATGTCGGTCCCGGCAACACCGTGGGCGGCATGATTTGCGACGATTACTTCGACAACATCACCACCGGCGAGCATTGGACAGCCAGCGGGATCAGCGCCGGCAGCCTCAACGCCAGCAACATCGGGAGTCAAACTCTGTTCGGGGCAGGCATGGGTTCGGCCGCGATTCAGGACTACACCGAAATCGCGTACCTGGTAACCCAGATGTTCCTTCCGAGTTCCACATCTTCCCAACAGGCAGCGCTTTCCGAGGCCATCTGGTACATCACCTCAGGAGCAAAGAGCAGCACCGGCCCGCTCAGCACCACCGCATGGGGCTTCTTGAATGCGGCTGTCGCGGCTTGGAACAATGGCAAAGGCATTAACCTGAGCGAGTTTGCCAATCTTTACATCTTCACTCCCACTTCCTGGACGGGAGGAAGGCCGCAGGAAATGTGGAGTGAGGTGAGCGTTCCAGAGGGCGGAGCGACTCTGGCATATCTCTTCATCGCCGCCCTGGCTTGCCTTGGAGCTATTTCTTGGCGATCGCGGCGAATGTCAGCCCAAGGGCTCGTCTAAGACTGCCGATTTCAACCGATCACCCTAAGAGGCGCGCCCAAACCGGGGCGCGCCTTATTCTTGGTGTGCCTGACGGGCTATCAATAGTCGCAAATCGCTGCGACATGGGTCGCAGAAATTATCAGTCTTGACAGTTTCGCGTTTCGCGCTAAAGATTACGAATAATTTGTGGAGCGGCATAAATGCAGGCTCCACAAACACAGCCTTCCCCCCGCGTTCTATCCCGACACGCATAGAGGAGAAGTCAATTATGAAGTCCAGAGCTAGGTTTTCTGTATTGGTAGTTTTTTTGGCGCTGCTTTGTTTTGCGCCTTGCGCTGTCGGTCAAAACGTTACGGTTGCGGGAAGTAGCGTTCTGAACCATGCGCCCTTTGCTTTTCTGACCAGCGCTTTTGGCCCCGGAGGGCCGGGAAGCTTCCTGGGCGGCAATCAAAACAATGGGCTCTGTGGTAGTCAGGGCGGCAACGGAGGGTGGGGCTGGTTCTTTGGAAGCGGTGACAACAAAAACAAAAGTTGCGGGCCTACCCCTACCGCTGCGGTTCCCGAGGGTGGAACGTCTTTGATGTACTTGGCTCTGGCCGGGCTGTGCTGCTTCGGCGCTATGGCTTACCGAATGCGTCGGCACGAGTCGGTGTCCCAAACCAACTCATAGCCGGCTCGGTAGCGCTGCCGACAACCCACTCCAACTTCGAATCACGCGGGCGTGCAAATAGGCACGCCCTTTTCCCTGCTGTGGGACTTGCACCAGTGATCCCAAGCAGATTTCATCCTGGCCTAGCAAAAATTTCTTGCAGTTGTCTTCTTTCCCAAGTGTCGCAAGTCATGGACATAAACTGCAAAGTCTTGCATTAGGGCCCTGTGGATTGGGTCCGTTGACATTTCGCAAACGCGGAAAATGATCATCTCCCTCCAAGGCAGAAAGCAGTGGGACAAACATTAGCAGGATCAATAGCTTAGATGAAAATTGACCTCAATCGGGATTGCTCCCGCTGGCCAGCAAAAAAGAGTGCTCAACCTCGATCGGCTGCTCAATATCTGCAGGTGACTTATGCCCAGGAGTAATCCTTGCACTGATTACTTCATACCCCTTGCAACAATCTGCAATCGGATGTAAGCTCTTCTGACATCAGGGCAACTCCAACCATGAGGTTGGCACTACCTTCTCCCCCCGGCCAGATGGTTCCGTGGTAAAGCCCGTGAAGGCGACAGCAGGAAGACTCATATTGTTGGCTAAGGTGTATCAATTACGATTATCACTATAGGAATAGTTGTGATTTATCTGTTCAGTTTTGGCAGTCGATGTGCTCCATGCACTATGACTCCACGAAAATCGCACTGACTGAAACGTAGCGATTGTTCGAAGCACAATTGTTTTTGAGCCGGTAAAACTCCCCCCAGTTTATCCAAGTATCCCCCTTGGATCTCATTGCTGAGATCTCGATTGTGATGGCGTTGTAACTGATTTTTTTGGGGTCACTCGGACTGTGACTTAGAGGGCGAAGCTATGGCTACCGCAGGTTTCTCACGTGAATTGCCGCAATCGACGCCACAGATCGAGGCAGAAGTTGAAAACTGGTACGGACTGCAGACCCGTCCCCGGCACGAAAAAATTGTGTTCCAGCGACTTGAAGAGAGAGGCGTGACCACATTCCTGCCGCTAGTCACCGAGGTGCACCGCTGGAGCGACCGCAAAAAGTCAGTGCAGATGCCGCTCTTCAGTGGTTATGTTTTCGCGAAATTTGTGCCGAACCGCTCGGACCGGTTACGCGTCCTTCGGGTCGACGGAGTATTCGGACTGGTTGGTGCCGGGGGCGAGGGCGCGCCCATTCCAGACGCGCAAATCGAAGCGGTTCGGAGTCTGGTGGAAAGAGAACTGCCCTGGTCTTCCCATCCCTACCTTAAGATTGGCCAGCGCGTGCGCATCAAGAGCGGGGCCCTCGATGGCATGGAGGGCATACTGATCTCGCGCAATGGAGACCGCACGCTGGTTATTTCCGTAGAGGCAATCCAGCGATCGTTGGCAGTACGTGTCGAAGGATACGAAGTCGAACCGGTCTGAAATACCCCAGAAACCCACCCCATAAATTCCCCTTTCTCTCCCCGGTCAAAGGTCCACTTACCCATGGCGCCAAACACAATTGAAACCCTAAGCCTGCTGGTCGTGAGCAGTGAACCGTCGGTTCTTCGTCTGCTTGGCTCCACCGCAAGGTCGAATTCCTGGTACTTGGAAACTTCGTCCAGCGGTTGGGATGCCATGGAGCGAGTGCAATCCGGCGCGACTCCCCATCTGCTATTGCTGGATGTTCCTCGCGGAGACGGCGATAGCCTTCACCTCCTACCCTGGCTGCGGAGGCTGCGGCCTGAACTTCCGATCGTGGTGCTTTGCGATTCCGAAGACATGGACCGGCAGAAAGAGGCGACCCGTCTGGGCGCAAAAGATGTTCTGGTCCGGCCACTGAGTGAGCCGCAACTGGAATCCCTTGTCCGCCGTCATCTTGGTTCATCGAATGATGGTACGGAGCCGGAGATGGCGAGCGAAGACATAGAATCTCTGGGCGAGGACGAATTTTTCCTTAGTGTCAGTCCCGCCATGCAACAACTGCGCGCGCAGGCTGAGTTGCTCGCGCAGGCGCATGTGCCCGTGCTGATTCTGGGCGAGCCCGGGAGTGGTAAGGGCACCATTGCCCGCCTCATCCACGAGCGATCCGTCTACTCTGGATTTAAATTCCTGAGAGTCAATTGCGCGGAGATGCCGGCAGACCTACTGGAGATTGAGCTCTTCGGCAGAGAGAATGGCTGCAATGGGTCATCGAAAGGTTCGGGCAAGCTCGAAGTTGGCCAAAAGGGCACGGTCCTACTCGATGAAATCACGGAAATGCCCATTGCTTTGCAATCGCGCATCCTGAAAGTTCTGCAAGAGAACCGATTTTCCCGCTCGCGGGATGCGAAGCCGGTGGAGGTTGAGGTTCGCATTCTTGCCGCCAGCAGCGATAAGTTGGATCGCGCTTTGGCCGAAAAGCGGCTGCACGCCGATCTCTACTATCGTCTCAGCGCGTTTACCGTGAATGTTCCGCCCTTGCGCCAACGCAAGGAAGAAATCAAACTTCTCCTGCGTTATTCCATGCATAAATTGGCGAAGTACTACGGGCTTCCTCCGCGTGAGTTTACTCAATTTGCTCTGGATGCCTGTCAAAACTACTCCTGGCCAGGGAACTTGAAAGAACTCGAGACATTCGTCAAACGCTACCTGATTGCGGGCGACGAAGAGCTGACCCTGAGCGGGCTCGAAGCGGGCTCCAGAATGATCAGCCCCGAGTCGCATCGACCGCTTGCTAATCTGGCTTTGGCCAGGCGCGAAGAAGAGGTGGACGCCGGCGAGGGAGGATCCCTGCCGAAATCGTTGAAATCGATGATACAGAGCGTGCGCTGGGAAACCGAGAGAAACGCAATCGCAGCGGCGCTTGAGAAAACCGGCTGGAACCGGAAAGCCGCAGCCCGCCTTTTGGGTGTAAGCTATCGAACAATTCTGTATAAAATCGAGCAATACCACATGAGCGCTTCGGAGTCTTATCTTTCCTCCTTGTCGGGGGCGAGATTGAATGTTTCGGGTCCGAACAAAGGAAACGGAAAGGCAAGTTGAGCCGAGAAACCACCAGCATCGGCGAGAAGCCAAGGGTCCTAACCGCGACCAGGATCGCCGGTAGTTCATTGCCAGCTGTCCTCTTTGTGGCGGGGATCTGTTTCGCGATGTCGATTGGACTGCGGGCACAAGCGGCACCGGAAAGTAGCGCTCCGGCTTCGGCCTCTCATGACGGCGCACAAGCTGGCCAATCGAGCGACGCGCCCGCGACGGCCAGGCCGCACGACGACAGTTTCATAATTGGCAACGATGATGTGTTGGCCATCAGTGTGTGGAAAGAACCGGATATTTCGCGTTCGATCCCGGTGCGGTCGGATGGAAAGATCTCGCTGCCATTGGTAGGAGAAGTACAGGCCACGGGACGGACTCCACTGAAGTTGGAACAAGATATTGCGGCCAAGCTGAAAAGCTACATCGCCGAGCCTGACGTCACCGTCATCGTTCAGCAAATCAACAGTCAAAAGTTCAACATCCTGGGGCAAGTCAATCGGCCGGGCTCGTATCCCATCGCTACGGCAGCAACGGTGCTGGATGCGATCGCGGTGGCTGGCGGATTCCGTGATTTTGCCAAACAGAAAGCAATTTACGTTCTGCGGCAGAGTTCCGACGGCACCCAGACACGGCTCCGCTTCAACTACAAGGAAGTGGTTAAAGGCCAGAATCCGGCCCAAAACATCAAGCTTCAGCCGCGTGACACGATCGTGGTTCCGTAATCATGAAACTATCTGTTCGGACTTGCGTAGGATTGCTCTTGTTGCCCGCGGCTACGCTGTGGTCCCAGGTTGAAAACGCGCCGACGGACAGCATGCCGACGGCTCCCGTGCCCGCCGTCGTCGGTCCGCAGAGTAGCGGCGATCAAATGCTGACTCCGCCTCCTGTGAGCGGCCAATCTTACCCAACTTCGTTCGCCTCCGGCGAGCGATCGAATTACCTCCGTGGCGGAATGGCGTTTACGAGTGCATACACCGACAATGCAGTGGGCTCCCTGACCGGCCACCCGGTGAGTGATGTGAGCTACTCGGTTGCGCCGTTCATCGCGCTGGACGAGACAACGCCGCGGCTGCACCTGGTTTCTACATACGCTCCCGGATTCACCTTTTATCAGCGAGAGAGTGCCTTGAACGAGCAGGACCAGAACGCGTCGATCAATCTTCAGTACCGCCTGAGCCCGCACGTGACCCTTAGCGCCCGAGACGGCTTCCTGAAAAGCTCCAATGTGCTCAACCAGCCGGATCTAGCAGCGGCCGGGGCGGTATCGGGGGGTACGCAAGAGGGAAATTTTTCGGTGATCGCGCCGATTGCGGATCGTCTCAGCAATTCCGGGAACGTTGGCATCGCCTTCCAATTTGCGGCGAACGGCATGGTCGGGGCCAGTGGCACGTTGACGAATCTGCATTATCCAGATCAGGCTGAAGTCCCTGGGCTCTTTGATTCGAGCTCGCAGGCAGGGTCGGTGTTTTACTCGTTCCGTGCTTCCAAGATGCATTACATTGGCGTGACCTACGAGTATCAGCGATTGCTGTCATATCCAACTGCGGGCCAGAACGAGACCCAGACTCACGCGCTATTTTTTTTCTACACGCTCTATGCGATGTCAAGGTTCTCGATCTCTTTCTTCGGGGGCCCGCAATACTCGGATACGGTGCAGCCTCCGCTTCCGCCGTTGCAGCCGGAACCGTCCTCCGCGCGAGCCTGGACTCCTGCAGCCGGAGCTAGCCTGAGCTGGCAAGGCCGACTGACCAACGTCGCCGTAAGCTACTCGCATGTCATCTCAGGCGGGGGTGGGTTGATCGGAGCCGTTCACATGGATAGTGCGAGTGCATCGCTACGACAACAAATGATGCGAAATCTCAGTGGATCACTCGCAGGCGGATATGTGCAGAACGATGTTATCGGCTCAACACTCGCCGGCGACGAGAACGGGCACACGCTCTCGGGCACCGCTTCCCTGCAGCAGCAGGTTGGCCAGCACATCAATCTGCAGCTGGGCTACACACGGCTTCACCAGGATTACAGCAGCGTCGCCATCCTGGCCGCGACACCTAACACCAATCGCGAGTTTGTTTCGATTTCCTATCAGTTTTCCAGACCGCTGGGCAGGTAGATTTTATGGTTAACGATCTCGACGAGCAAAATTCAGAAGGCTTCGACCTTCAGCGCTACCTGGGCGTGGTGCGGCGTCGCCACATTTATTTCTTGATTCCGCTTTTCCTGGGCTGGGCGGCGGTGTGGGGATTGAGCTGGGTGCTTCCGCCGCGCTACCAATCGAGCACGCTGATCCTGGTGGAGCAGCCCACCATGCCGAAAGATTATGTCACGCCCAACGTGAACGATGACTTGCAAGAACGCATGCAGAGCATCACGCAGCAGATTTTGAGCCGGACACGGCTTTTGCACATCATCGACCAATTCGACCTTTACGCAACCCCGCACTCCCAACGGTCGCCCGACCAAAAGGTCGAAGGCATGCGCAAAGATATCGACATCGAACTGGTGCGGGATGAACGCAATCAGATCACCGCATTCAACGTCTCTTACTCGTCCCGCGATCCCCGTGTGGCCCAAAAAGTAACCAGCGAACTTACGAACCTGTTCATCAACGAGAATTTGGAGGTGCGCCAGCAGCAATCGGAGGACACCACGAAGTTTCTCGAGAGCCAATTGGAGACGGCGCGCCAAACATTGTCCGACCAGGAGGAGAAGATTCGTGAGTTCAAGGGACAACACGTAGGGGAGTTGCCAGCACAAGTAGGAAGTAATTTGCAGATCCTGTCTGGCCTGCAGTCCCAATTGCAAGCAGAAGAAGACGCCCTCAATACGGCGAAACAACAGCGGGTTTACCTGGAGACGTTGGTCAATCAGTATCGATCGCTGCAAGCGTCGCCCAAGACCGAGAGTGGGGCCCCCCTTGGGGTATCTGCCGTGAATGAAGAGTTGGACAAGCTCAGGGCTCAACTGGCGGACCTCAGTTCGCATTACACCGATCGACACCCCGATGTACGCAAGGTCAAGGAACAGATCGCGAAGACGGAGAAGATGAGGGACCAGCTCCTTGCGAGCCTGAAAGCGAAGGCGGCCGACCCCAATGGAGCGACCACGAACCCGGACTCGGCTGAGATGAGGGATGCATCATCCCCCATGGTGCAGCTGCAGGGTCAGGTCCAGGCCAACCGTGTCGAGATTGCCAACCGCGAGCATGGAGTGGAAGAGTTAAAGGCAAAGGTGATTGATTACCAGGCACGATTAAATCAGGAGCCGGTACGCGAGCAGCAGCTCTCCGATCTGACGCGAGGCTACGAACAATCCAAGGCGAATTACGACGATTTGCTCAAGAAGAAAAATGAGTCTTCCATGGCCACCAGCATGGAGTTGCTTCAACAGGGAGAACGCTTCCGCGTGGTGGATGCTCCGAGCCTGCCGACGAAACCGGAGTTTCCCAATCGCCTGAAGTTCTGTGGCATTGGGCTGGCCATCGGATTAGCCCTGGGAACGGTGGTAACGGGCGCCTTCGAACTGATGGATGATCGGATCCACGACGAGAAGGAATTGCAAAAGCTGTTGCCGGTGGCCGTCATCTCTGAAATTCCGGCCATCACAGTAGCGACAGAAGAACGAAGAGAGCAACGGCGCCTCCGGCTGGGCTGGGCGACAACGGTTTTCGTGTCTGTTACGATTTTGCTAGGTTCGGCCTTCAGTTACCTGCGCGGCTAGCGATATTCCCTATGTACAAAGCCTTTTATTGCCTGAAGCGCAACCCGTTCGAAATCACTCCGGATCCATCGTTTCTGTTTCCGACCGGGAGACACAACGAAGCCCTGGCCGCTCTCTACTATGGCGTCAGGCGGCACAAGGGTTTCGTCGTCTTGACCGGCGAGGTGGGAACGGGCAAGACGCTTCTGCTCCGCTGCCTGCTGCAATCGCTGAAACAAAGCAGTGACATCGCCTACGCGTATATATTCAATGGCCTTCTGTCGCCGGTCGAATTCCTGCAGTACATCGCCGGTGATTTGGGTATCCCGGCCGTCAGCAAAAACAAGGGCGAGCTGCTACTCCAGATTGCTCGGTACGTCATCTCACGTAGCCAGAAGAAACTGACGACTGTTCTTGTGGTTGACGAAGCTCATCATCTTTCGGCAGAGATTTTGGAAGAAATCAGGCTGTTGACCAATCTTGAAACTGCGGAAGAAAAGTTATTGCAAATTCTGCTGGTGGGCCAGCCCGAGTTGGACGACAAGCTCGACTCTCCAGACCTCCGGCAGTTGAAACAGAGGGTTGCCCTTCGTTCCCATCTGGTGCCGTTGAATTCGGAGGAAACCAAGGGATACATTCAGCGCCGGCTTGAGCTTGCAGGAAGTCCGTATGCGTCGGCCTTGTTCCCACCGGAGACGATCGCCGCCATTTATCAGCACTCTCAGGGATTCCCTCGATTGATCAACACGATCTGCGAAAACGCGTTGATTGCTGCTTACGGAAAGAAAATGCAAAATGTGAGCCCTGACATCATCGACGACATCGCCAGAGACTTCCGGCTCGGGGTTCAAACGGCTAAAGTGAAGAAAGAGCAGACAGCTGAGGAACCTGACGTGCGGAAAGCTGCCCAAACCTTGCTTGCGCTATACGCCAGCCTGCAGGCCCAGCAAACCCGGGAAGACGAATCGCGAGTGCGGGTGCCGGTGAGAGTGAACGAACAATGAGCCGTATATTTGACGCATTACAAAGATCCGAATCCGAACGCTCGGGAACGGAAGAGTCCACGTTTTCTGTCGCGACCGAATTGCTGCAGGCCGCGGAACGGAAGATGTACGGGAGCAATGGGAATGGTAAGGAGCATGCCGCTGCAGATTCATTCGGCTCTTCAACGACTGCATCCGCAGACGCGGTGGAACAATGCCCGGTGCTGTCCGTCGCTATTCCGTTGGAAAACCGCTTGGTCGCCGTGGGTAAAGAGGATAGCCTGGGTGCGGAGAAGTTCCGTTTTCTTGCGGTCCGCTTGCGGCAGCTTCGCCAGACCCGTCCCCTAAAAAAGATTGTCATTACCAGCACCATTCCGCAGGAAGGTAAGAGCACGGTCGCGGCGAATCTCGCATGCACCCTGGCTCGCCGGAGACAAAACAGGACCTTGCTCCTGGATGGTGATCTGCGGCGTCCCACGGCGGCGGCGCAATTCGGTTTAGGCAAGATCCCGGGCCTGTGCGAGTTTCTCTCGGGAGAAACCGAGAGCATCAACTTTTATAAGCTGGAGAGTTTGGGACTGTGGATTCTGCCGGCGGGCGCCGCGCCACAAAACCCTCTGGAATTGATGCAACGGGGAAGGCTTTCGCCCTTGATGGATCAATTGACGGCATGGTTCGACTGGATCGTGATTGACTCTCCGCCGGTTCTGCCTCTGGCCGACACGAGCATCTGGTCCCGCCTGGCAGATGGAATCCTGCTGGTCACGCGAAAGGGCACGACAGAAAAGCGACAACTACAGAAGGGTCTGGAAGCTCTCGAGAAGTCAAAGTTGCTGGGAGCGCTAGTAAACAGCAGCGAAAACGCAGCGCACAGCGACTATTATCAGCGGTACAGTTCGTCTGCAATCGACCGATCCAAGCAAGGCTGAAGCACCGGCCGGCATCTCCTAATCTCTTAATTTCCAAGAATCATACGCAACCAGCGGTTCGCTTGTCTCCACTCCCCACAAGCAGAACAAGCGGAGGGAATCGTGAACGCAAGAAGTTCCACCAAACGTGCGACCGTAAGCCCAATTTCTGGAGTCCCATCCCCTGAGGATTCGGTCCTGTTGAACGCCGAGACCTTTCGGCGGATGATCGCGCTCGAAAGAAAGCGAAGCGAGCGCTCGCGCAAGCCCTTTATGTTGATGCTTCTCGACTTGGGTAAACCCCTCCCGTCCGAGAAAAATGGAAAGACGCTAAGCAAAATACTGTCAGCGCTCTCCGCTTCCTCGCGGGAAACCGACATTACTGGGTGGTACGCAAATGATTCTGTGATCGGCGTTCTCTTCACCGAAATCGCCGTTGACGATAACTCGATTCCAAGCACGATCATCACCAGGGTGACTCAGACGTTAAGCAAGGGCTTAGCCGCTGAGCAATTCAATCAGCTTAGTATCTCGTTCCACGTTTTTCCGGAGGATTGGGATCACGAGGGCGATCAGCGATCGAGCAACCCTACGCTGTATCCCGATTTGTCCCAGCGAGAGGACGCCCGCAAGTCATTCCACATAATGAAGCGCGTAATGGACATTCTGGGAAGCGCGCTGGCGCTCGTCTTATTCTTGCCGATTTTTTTGTTGATTGCCTTCGCCATTAAAGTGACGTCGAAAGGCCCGATTTTCTTCCGGCAACGCCGGATCGGTCAACACGGAAAGTCATTTGTGTTCCTGAAATTTCGCTCGATGTATGTGAACAATGATGCCGGAGTGCATAAAGAGTACGTTCAACAATTGATTGCCGGTAAGGCCGGCAAACACCCATCGAGCAGCAGCGGGGTAGGCGTTTACAAGCTCACCAAAGATTCCCGGATTACTCGTGCAGGAGCCTTTTTGCGAAAAACCAGCATGGATGAACTTCCCCAGTTGATCAATGTATTGCGCGGAGAAATGTCATTAGTGGGGCCCCGTCCTCCCGTTCCCTACGAGGTCGAAGCTTACGACATTTGGCATCGCCGGCGGTTGCTCGAGGCCAAACCCGGGATCACCGGGCTTTGGCAGGTCGGCGGTCGCAGCCGCGTCAAATTTGATGACATGGTCCGTCTCGACCTGCAATACGCCCGCACTTGGTCTCCCTGGATGGACATCAAGATCTTGGCTCGCACCCCGGGTGCAGTGCTGCTCGGCGACGGCGCTCACTAGACCGGTTCCCTCTCACATTAACCACTTCCTCCCCTAATGAGGTTCATTCCGATATGGCGACGTTATTTACTAGACCGCGGAACGAAGACGCATTGGGAGAGTTACGGAGTGAAGGTATGGTGAAGTTTGGAGTTGTGGGCTATGGGTACTGGGGGCCGAATATTGTTCGGAACCTCGACCGAATGGATGAAGCCGAAGTGGTCGCCGTCTGCGACAAGAGTGCCACCGCCCGGCGGAAAGTGGCGAAAGCCTATCCGGACGTGCTGGTGACGGGTGATCCTGGCGAGCTGATGATTTCCCCCGAGATTGATGCCATTGCCGTCGTGACGCCGGTCTGGACGCACTATGAACTGGCTAAGGCGGCCCTGCAGAATGGCAAACACGTTTTTGTCGAGAAGCCATTCACAAGCAATGCAGACCAAGCGCGGGAACTGATTGAGTTGGCCGCACGAAAAAACCTGAAAATCATGGTTGACCACACCTTTCTGTTCACGGGTGCGGTGCAAAAGATCAAGCAGCTGTTGCAAGAAGGTGCACTGGGCAAGCTGTATTACTACGATTCCACTCGGGTGAATCTTGGTCTATTTCAGCATGACGTGAATGTTGTTTGGGATCTTGCTCCTCACGACCTGTCGATCATCGACCACCTGATCCAGAAGGCTCCCGAAGCCATTTCTGCGACGGGTCAGACTCATCTGAACGGACACGAAGACGTAGCCTTCATCACGTTATATTTCCCTGACAAAGTCATCGCCCATATCAATGTGAATTGGCTGTCGCCGGTGAAAGTGCGAACGACCCTGATCGGCGGGGAAAAGAAAATGCTGGTCTGGAACGATCTGGAAGCGGACGAGAAAATCAAGATCTACGACAAAGGCGTAAATGTGACCAGTCGCGAAGGGCTTTATGACTTGCTGGTGCATTACCGCTCGGGCGACATGTGGGCGCCCCAGATCGAACAGGTGGAAGCACTGACCCGGGAACTGGCCTACTTTGTCGAATGCATCTCAACGGATAAAACTCCCGTGAACGACGGCGAGGCGGGGCTGCGTGTCGTCAGAATGCTTGAGGCAGCCAACGCGTCGATCCGCAAACGTGGAGAATTGGTCCCCCTCTAACTGTTTTGCTGATCGGTCTTCTGCCATGATCGATTTTGTCAGAAGAAATCAAAGACACGAATGAAGGGAGACTTGGACTTGCTTTCGCTCGCCACAGTGAAGAAGCACGGTGCAACTTTAGGGAGGCTTGGACAGCGGTGAAACCAAAAGTCCTGCTTGCCACCACCTCTCGTTGGTTTCCAACTGCTCGGCTGGCGATGGCTCTCGCCAACGCCGGTTGCGCCGTGGAGGCTGTATGCCCGTCCGGCCATCCCCTTAGCAGGACAGGTGCTGTGTATCAAACACATGTTTACAACGGCTTGGTACCGTTGACGTCGTTTGGCGATGCGATCGCCGCTGCAAAGCCGGAGATCATTGTTCCAGGTGACGACCTTGCAACCTGGCACCTGCACCACCTGTACCGTCGAGAACAGGCCTCAGGGGGAGGGGGAGCAATTTGCCCGCTGATCGAGCGTTCCCTCGGCGCACCCGAAAGTTTCCCAATCGTCTACTCGAGAAGCGCTTTTATGGACCTGGCCCACGCCGAGGGCGTACGCGTACCCGCGGCCGAGGTGATCCGGGACACCCGCGATCTCAAGGCATGGATCTCACGAACTGGATTCCCGACGGTCCTAAAGGCGAACGGAACCTCCGGCGGGGACGGCGTAAGAATCGTCCATACGCTCGACGAAGCGGAGATCGCCTTTCGGAAATTGCAGGCTCCTCCGCTGTTGGCGCGGGCGGCGAAGCGGGCGCTGATTGACCACGACAAGACCTTGGTTTGGCCGTCACTACTTCGGCGCCGACGGGTCGTGAGTGCGCAGGCGTTTGTTGCGGGACACGAAGCGACGAGCGCAATCGCTTGCTGGAAAGGTGACGTCCTCGCATGCCTCCATTTCGAGGTGGTCAACAAAGCAAGCTCGGCTGGGCATGCGACCGTCGTGCGCTTGATCGAGAACGCGGAGATGGTAGCTGCTGTCGAAAAGATGGCTCGCAAGCTTGGTCTTTCCGGGCTTTACGGATTTGATTTCATGCTCGAAGCGGGCTCCGGAAATGCGTACGTCATCGAAATCAATCCCCGAGCCACTCAGGTGGGCCATCTGAGCTTGGGGCCGGGCCACGATCTTCCTGCAGCGCTATACGCTGCTTTGTCCGGCAAAGCTGTGCAGGCAGCGCCGAAGGTTACCGAGAAAGACACGATTGCTCTTTTCCCGCAAGAATGGATAAGGGATGCAGAAAGCGCGTTCCTGCAATCGGGTTATCACGACGTCCCTTGGGAAGAACCTGAGTTCGTGCGCGATTGCGTCAACAATCGTAGGAGGCAGAGTGCCTGGTATTCGCGGTCCGGCCGGAAACAGGCTGCTCCGGCGGCCCCGGGCTCCAGACCGCTTGCGGCTCCAGCAAAGAGTCAAGCCGCAGGACTCGATTGGGGAAGCAAGTAAATCCGCATATGACTAGGCAATCGTCAAAGACCGTGAAGACACCACTTCGAATCATGAAGTTTGGTGGAACTTCCGTGGGGGATGCGTGCGCGATCCAGAAGGTGCTTGAAATCATTCGAGCGGCTTCCGGCGAGGGCGAGATCGTGGTAGTCGTGTCGGCAATGAGTGGGGTCACCAACAATCTCGTCGATGCAGCCACGCAGTCAGAGGCAGGTAATTGCGACTTGGTCGAGATGATCTTCCGGGAGCTCCGCAACCGACACCATGCGGTGGTCAGCGCGTTGATCCATTCGAGTATGGTGCGGAGCCGCATCAACCGCGAAATAGAACAAATTTTTCAAGAGGGCGAACGCCTGTGCCAAGGCACGGCTCTTCTACGCGAGTTGACGCCGCGGGCGCGTGATTCGATCTCCAGTTTGGGCGAACGTCTCTCCGCTCCTCTGGTTGCGGCCGCGCTGACGGAATGCGGTTTGGCGGGCGAAGCGATTGAAGCCACGGAGCTCATCGAGACCGACTCGTGCCATGGCTCTGCGGACCCGACGATGGATCCGACGCGTAAGAAGTGCGAGTCCCGACTGCGCCCGCTCCTGCAGAAGGGAGTCGTCCCCGTGGTGACCGGCTTCATTGGCGCTACGGCAGAGGGTGTGCTGACAACGCTCGGACGCGGAGGCTCGGATTATTCTGCCACAATCTTGGGTGCTGCTCTCGACGCCGACGAGGTGACCATCTGGACGGATGTGGACGGCCTGATGACGGCCGATCCACGCCTCGTGCCGGGGGCGGCCACGATCCCGGAAATCTCCTACCGCGAAGCGGCCGAACTGGCTCACTTCGGCGCTAAGGTTTTGCATCCGAAGACTCTTAGCGCAGTCACCCAGTCCGGAATTCCGCTGTGGATTCGAAATACCTTTGCACCGGATCGGCCGGGAACCCGAATTACCCCCACGGGGCCGTTGTCGGACGGCGGAGTCAAGGGATTAACGGCAATAAGCGATGTCGCACTCATTACAGTGGGCGGCGCGGGGATTGTTGGTGTGCCGGACGTTTTGGGCCGCACCTTTGCAACCACCGCGGCAGTATTTGCGAATGTCCTGCTCATCTCGCAATCGTCTTCGCAAAACGATATCTGCCTGGTAGTCGCTTCCTCTGTTGCTGAGTGCACCCTTCAGGCTCTGCGCCGCGAGTTCGCATTGGATCTGGAGCACGAAAAAGTGGAACATATTACGCTCGACTCGACTGTTGCCGTGGTGACCGTAGTCGGTAAGAACATGCGAGGGTCTGCCATCGTGGGTCGCACGTTCACCGCTCTCGGACGAGAAAATCTGAACATCATCGCGATTGCCCAGGGTTCTTCCGAGTGCAATATCTCCTTTGTCGTCTCCAAGCAAGACGTAAGAGCAGCACTGCATAGCACACATCAGGAATTTCAGCTGGGCGCGTTGGAAGCGCGTGCACTCCCCGTCCAGAGCGTAGGGATGGACCTCACAGCCTGGCAGTACGATCCTCAGCAGCGCACTGCAAGTGCGGATTGAGCCGTCTGCTTGCTACTCACCCCCTGCTGGTTTCCGGATTCCAATATCACAGTTTAGCCAAGAGACATTTAATTTATGAACTCTTACGTATGTATCGCGCCGGACGTGAAGCTTGGTCGAGATGTCAAGCTCTCCAAGTTCCTCAACCTCTACGGTTGCGAGATCGGCGATGAATCGAAGATTGGCGCGTTCGTAGAGATTCAAAAGAACGCGACGATCGGCAAGCGCTGCAAGATCTCGAGTCATACTTTCATCTGCGAAGGCGTCACTGTGGAGGACAACGTCTTCATCGGTCACGGCGTGATGTTCATCAACGACATCTATCCCCGAGCGACTGCCGCCAATGGAAATCTGCAAACCGAAGCCGACTGGAAGGTCGAGCGCACGGTAATCAAGAAGGGCGCATCGATCGGCTCCGGAGCCACGATTCTCTCCAACATCACGGTCGGGGAAAACGCTATCGTGGGAGCCGGTAGCGTTGTCACCAAGAACGTGCCGGCCAATAGCATCGTGGCGGGAAATCCTGCAAAGTTTCTGCGGTCGATCGAACAAATTACGGAGGTTTCAAAGTGAGCAGTATTCATAGCGTTGCAAACAGCATTCCTTTTCTTGATCTGGTTACTCCCCATGTCGAACTTGAACAGGAGTTGACTGAGGTTTTTCAAAAGGCCCTGCGGAACGCCGGATTCATAGGTGGGCCCATGGTGGAAGATTTCGAGAAAGCTTTTGCGGCCTTCTGCGAGGCTGATCATTCGGTTGCAATCAGCAGCGGAACCGACGCATTGCGCTTCGCGCTCATGGCCTGCGGAGTGAAGCCGGGCGATGTTGTAGTCACCGTACCGCACACCTTCATTGCAACGACGGAAGCGATTTCGCAAGCCGGTGCGTTGCCTGAGTTTGTTGACATTGATGAGCAGACCTACAACATGGATCCCGCAAAACTAGCGGAGTATCTGGAAAAACAGTGCACAGTCAATGATGGCGGAGCACTGATAAGTCGCCGTAGCGGCCGCCCAGTCACTGCTGTCGTTCCAGTCCATCTTTACGGGCAAACGGCTGACATGGATCCTATCCTGGAACTCGCGGAGCGTTACCGGCTGGTCGTGATCGAGGACGCCTGCCAGGCACACGGCGCCGAATACTTTTCCCGGAAACGCAACCGCTGGATGAAGGCGGGATCGATGGGACGAGCCGCGGCCTTTAGTTTTTATCCGGGGAAGAATCTGGGAGCCTGCGGGGAAGCGGGCGCGGCCACCACGAACGACGCTGCCCTTGCGAAGACCATGAAGATGCTGCGCGACCACGGTCAGGCCACGAAGTACTATCACGACGTGGAAGGCTACAACGGCCGGCTGGATTCGATTCAGGCAGGCCTGCTGCGTGTGAAGCTCAATCACCTGGCAAAGTGGAATGCCCAGCGCCGCGAACACGCGGTGGAATATAACCGGTTGCTCAAATCGGTAGACGGCGCGGTAGTTGCGCCTTACGAAGGATTGCGGTCACGGGCGGTCTATCACCTATATGTGGTGCGCACTACCGATCGCGAAGGCTTGATGGAACATCTTAAGCAGGCGGGCATCGGGACTGGAATTCACTATCCGATTCCGCTGCACTTGCAGAAAGCCTACGCTGCCATGAATTACAGGAAAGGAGACTTCCCGGCAACCGAGAAAGCCGCCGCGGAGATTGTCTCCTTGCCAATGTTCCCGCAGCTTACGGCTGCACAGCAAGCTCGCGTGGTAGAAGAGATTCTGAACTTCACCTCGATGAGCGCTCGCAAGCACGTCGAGACTGAGCCGGTTCCTCTGGCCGGGGCGGAACAAACCGGTTAGACTACGCGTGGAACGGCAGATCCGATGCTGAAGAGAATCCGCCAACTTTTCTCACGCGTCCCACTCGTGTACCAGGGGGCCGCGCTCTTGCGACTTGTCTGGTTGCGCCTGACCTACTCGGGAGGAGGCGCGATCTCCGCGATTCTGCTTGTCGGCTCAAGACAGGGGCTGGCCCTCGACGTTGGAGCAAATCGCGGACAGAGCGCAATCAGAATCGCTCGACTCAAGCCGGACTTCAACATCATCTCTTTTGAGCCGAATCGAAGATGCAGATTGGCCCTCCGAGTCGTAAAACTAATGTTGGGAAAGCGCTTCCGTTTTGAGCTGGCCGGGGTCTCGGACCATAATGGGAAGGCAACGTATTACGAGCCTTTCCTAAACTCTCTTCCCGTCAGTGCGGAAGGCACGTTTTTGGAAGGGAACCTGGATGAGGAAATGGTAGAACGTCTAGGCGAGGATTACCGGGTCAAGGAGAGCATCTTCCCGCTTTTACGTCTGGACGATCTCAATCTGTCGCCCGATTTCGTGAAAATAGACGTTCAGGGGTGGGAACTGAACGTTCTTCGCGGCGCCCGCGAGACGATCCTGAGGTCCCATCCGGTGCTCGTAATCGAGAGAAATCGGCACAATGAGCGGGATACGACTCAATATCTCGAGGGCCTTGGATACCGGAAGGTTGACGAAGCGCGGCTTCGTCAAGATGGGGCTGTTTTCGCCAATGAGAGCGGAGACAGCGTGTTTGTTTACCAAAGCGCTGCTTGATCACGCGCTAAATCGAATCTTTAATCCGAATCTTGGGCCGGATCGGCGGATATCGGCCGCTTGCCGGACGGCCGATGTACTCCCGGAACCTAGACCTGCCGGACACATTCCTTGACAATCGGAAAGGTAGAGAGAAAAGTGCCCATACTGACGGTCGGAGCCGCACACGACCCCATCAGCGAAAACTGAAGAGGCATGCACCTTACCCCCGGAGGAAGTGCCATGGTTACGGTTCAAAGAGTATTCGTTGTTCTCATTTTTTTCGGACTGATTGTATCGGTTTCCGCTCCCTCAGCTCTTGCTGCGAACACCGTTTACATCTCCCACGCTGGCGGAGGAAACGGGTCAAGCTGCTCCAGTCCGCAATCGTACAGCTATTTCAATTCGTCCTCCAATTGGAGTTCCAGCCCTGGGGGAATCCAGATTGGGCCGGGTACAACGATCCACGCCTGTTCGGAGACCTATAACGATACAACCGCGGGCGACACCGCGCTGAAATTCCAATGCGGTGTGGCCACTGGGAGCAGCGCGAATCCCGTCACGTTGACTTTCGATCAAGGTGCGACGAATCTTTACAACAGCAATTATTGGAGCACTTCTGGAGGAGCCATCAGCAACTCCGGAACGTGCAGCTATATCGTCATCAATGGTGATAATAATCTCACCATCGCCAACCAGACGTCAGGCGGCTCACCAAGCAACGGCTCTGGCTTGGCTAACCAACAAGGCAGCTTAGGGATCGGGCTGTCGGGCTGCACCCACTGCACCGTAGAAAACACAACTGTGGCGAATATCTACGTCAACAACGGGAGCAGTCCCAGCGCGACAAACACGAGTGGCGATTTGACGGCGTGCATCGCCTTCAGCGGAACGGCCACAGGGGCGGTCGTTTCTGGAAACACCGTGTCCCAGTGTAAGACTGGGGTGCAAGTCGCACCCGATGGGGGTTCTCCGGCAGACGCAAGCAATGTCACCATTTACAGCAACACAATCAGCGATATGGACTGGGGCATCATGGTTGCCGGGGGAGATTCTACCGACACCATAAACAACCTTGTTATCCACGACAACAACATCACAAACTGGACAAACTGGCAATTCCCCACTGATCTCTACCATCAGGATGGAGTTATCCTTTTCAACTTCGGGAATCCAACCGCCGGGCTAACTGCCACGTTGTACAACAATTATATCCATGGCGATCTTGGAGTGGGCTCGCCGACCGGTTTCATCTACTGCGCCAACTACACTACTTGCACCATCTACAACAATCTTTTGGTCAACACGGGACACGTGATTTACGGGATCATGTGGCTTGGCCAGAGTACTTACTTCGGTAAGGACATGAATGTGTACAACAACACGATTGTAGGCGCCACTTCATCTGACGTTTGCATCATGTTGAACATCTCGGGAAAAGCCGCCGTCGAAAACAACGTGTGCACTGGACCGGGAGGCATTTGGCTGTTCAGCACATACCAGACCTCCTTAGCCAGTTTTGCCGCCACAGTTTCGACGTCAAATCATAATGTTTGGAACCTCGGTACTGGAACAGCTTGGGGGAGCCAAGCAAGCCAAGCGACTGCCACTTACTCGGCTTGGCAAGCGGCCGGATTCGATAACGCCAGCACTACTGCCGATCCAAAGCTCGACGGTACGTATCATCTGTCCTCCGGATCTTCCGCAACCGGGCTGGCCTCCAACCTAACGGGCCTGAACGTCGCCTCGTTGGATTTGGACATGGCGCTAAACCAGAGACCACCTCAACTTACCACTGGCTGGGATGCTGGAGTATACAATGCTTCGGACGGGGCAACGCCTGCTCCTGCTCCGCCCACCGGTCTGGCAGCAATTGTGCAATGAGTGGATCCGAGCGCTTCCGCGGGCCGAACGGCAGCTTGCCTCCGGCCCGCCGTATTGCTGTCCTATCCCAAAATCAGTACTCGCCTTTCGCCAGCTTCCAGACCTAAGAAAATGATGTTTTCCGCCCAAACTAAGGGCTACCGCCCTTGGCTCAATCCGTTCCTGCCGAGGACGATACATGAGGGACAGGGATGGTTCGGAGGCGGGCCATGTCCGATCCGCTAGTAAGCGTCATCATACCCACGTACAACCGCTCCTCCTTTATCGGGAGGGCGGTGGACAACGTGCTTGAGCAAACCTACCTCAACACGGAGGTCATTGTCGTCGACGATGGGTCGACGGACGACACGCTAGCCGTTCTGAAGAAGTTCGGAGACCGGATACGGGTTGTGAGCCAGGCAAATGCGGGACCGTCCGCGGCACGCAACCGGGGTCTTGAAATTGCCTCGGGTGAGATCATCGCATTCCAAGATTCGGATGATCTTTGGATGCCCGGCAAGCTGGAGCGCCAGGTCTCCCTGCTTGAGCGCAGTGGATCGAGGGTGCTGGTTTGCCTCTGTAACGCTGAAATGTATTTCACGGGCAAGCCGGCCACGACATCTTTCGATCTGGCTGGCATCCATCCCGCGCTTGAAAATGGTATTTGGAGCAACGTCGCTGAGGTCCTGGCAACGACCTTTGTGTTGTTTAACCAATGCGCGGCGATACGGGCAAGCGCCCTGAAAAGAGTGGGGGGCTTCGACGAGACGCTTACCCTAATGGAGGACCACGACCTTGCCTTGCGCCTTGCCCTTGAGGGAAACTCTTGGGTGTTTACGCGCGAGCCGCTCGTGATTTGGCGTCAGGGGTCGCCGGGGAGTTTGTGGCTGAAGGCAAAGGACGAAGAGATCAGAATGCGAGAATATGCGTTGAAGTGCGTTGAGTCGTTTAGTGAAAGAGTGAAAGCAGGAAGCCATGCAGGATTGAGAACGATTCTACGGAGAGAGCTCAAACGAAGACATCGAGAGCTTGTCGCCGCGAGAATAGGCCAGATGCATACCATTGGATCCTCGACCCTCAGCAGGATCCTCAAGACGGTTGAGCACTATCGTGGAGCGCTCTACAGGAGAACTCCCTGGTGCCCGATCATGGAGGCCACGAGGCTGGGCGGGTCGGCCGACTCCCCGTCCATGAGCAGAATTCCTCATGAAGATGAGTCTTTGACACATAAAACGCCAAAAGAGGGGCGGATTGACGGACTTACGAACTAATGGGCGTGTTCCTGCGGACGATCCCCTGATGTGGGTGTCCCGTTTACGGACCAAACGACACTCGATTTGGCTGAAATTGAGCTATCCCTTCGTGGATTTCGGCCGGACAGTTTCGATTCACCCCAGCTGCGAAATTCGGCGAAGCCAATCGCACAAGATCAGGATTGGAGATTTTGTCTTGTTGGACCGGGAGGTCTGGCTTAACGTCCCGGTTGTCTCCCTCAGTTCAGATCCTGCCCTGATTATTGGCAGCGGCACCAACATCGGACGCAGGTCGGTAATCTCCGCAATCAACCAGATACATATTCAAGAAAACGTCTTGTTTGCGCCTGGGGTTTTCGTGACGGACCATAATCATGAATACACCAACCCGGATCTTCCCATATCTGAGCAGGGCGTCACTCAAGGGGGGACCATTGTCATCGAACGAAATTGCTGGCTCGGTTATGGAAGCATGGTGCTCGCGGGAAAGGGAAGTGTGGTTATAGGACAGAATAGCGTTGTGGGGGCATATTCTGTGGTTACGGAAAGTTGCCCTGCTCATAGCATACTGGTGGGAAATCCCGCCAGAGTGGTGAAGCGATTGGACCCCGCGTCTGGAAAGTGGACAAGAATATTGGACGTTGTGCCTGGAAGAAAATAAGTGACAGACCTACTTACATTGGAACCGCCGCAGGACGAGGTCGCTGCGCGAAAGCCGTCCCGCACGAAGCAGATCGCAGCGCGGGTGCTGGGGCTAATTCCCGGGCTGCGGGGAACCTCGGTCACCGACCGACTGATGGTTGCCGTGCATGGTAGCGCCTGGACTTTTGCCGGATATGGGGCCAGCCAGTGCCTAAAGCTCCTGTCCGTCCTGGTTCTCGCCAGGCTCTTGCTTGACCCGAAGGCCTTTGGGCTAATGGCGCTGGTGAACGTCTTCCTAACCGGCCTCGAGGTGCTGTCGGACCTGGGAATAGGAATGGACATCGTCCAGAGTCCCCGGGGAGAAGACCCGATTTTCCTGGATACGGCGTTCCTGTTTCAGATGGGACGGAGCATGCTTCTCTGCCTGCTGGCGGTTGGTCTCGCCGTGCCTTTCGCCGCTTTCTACCATCAGCCAGAGGTGCGATGGCTGGCGATTGTCGGCTCCTTTTCCATTGGCATTCGAGGATTTGCCAGTATGTCGGTGTGGCTGATGACCCGCCACGTGCAAATGGGCAAGCTCACGACGGTGAACGTGGTCGGAGACGCCACGGGTTTGATTGTTTCCATTGTGTGGGCATTGTTGTCGCCTACGGCCTGGGCGCTGGTGGCCGGTAAGGTAGCGACGGCTATAGCTTATGTAATAACCTCCCACATTCTTTCCGAGCGATTGCCGGAGTTTCGGTGGGAGCGCCAAGCGGCGAGAGACATTCTGATGTTCGGCAGCGGGATATTCTTGTCCTCCGCCACCTATTTTTTCTCGAGTGAGTCCGAACGTCTAGTGGTGGGAAAATTCGCGTCGGTGGCTGAGTTGGGGTGCTTTTCCCTGGCGCTGAGCATGTCCTATGCGCCGTTCGGCATCGTACAGCGAGTCATATCCAATGTTTTCTTTCCCATGATTTCCAGCACGGTGCGAGAGGATGGGGCCAAGGCCGCAAAACACTTCAGGAAATTTCGACTGGTCTTCCTCATGGCTAGTCTGATCATGGCCGTCGGTTTTATTACTCTTAGCCATACTGCTGTCCGGCTGTTGCTGCGGCCGCAGTACGCACCAACTGGCTGGATGCTGCAGTTGCTCGGGTTTCGCTCCGCGTTGGAACTTTTTGGATCAGCTGCATGCGCAATGCTTTTCGCGGTTGGGATCACACGGTATGCGGCCATTGGAAACAGCGCCAAGATGATTTTTCTCGCTGTGGGCCTGACGATTGCTTTCACCCGCTTCGGGCTAAGAGAAGCAATCTGCGTTTTGGCGTTGTCTCCATTTGTTCACTATGCCGCGATGTTGTGGGGTCTTCGAAAACGCTTCCGATATGTCTTTTGGACTGAGTTATTCTGCCTCGGGAGTTTTCTGGCCACGGTCGGCCTGACTCTTTTGGTGTATCACGCTGTGGGTTCGCGATGATGAGGGGGATCTTGGTGCTGCAGGGCGTCACTGATCTAATAAACTCCCAAACGCCAGCGGGGCAAGCATGAACACCCGCTATGACATGCCGGAGAATTACTACTTCGGCGGAGGCGGCGACACTTTTGTTACGCCCCTGTCACTAGTGGGCCTGCTGCTGGCGATCGTTCTGATCCTGTGGCTCCCTCGACGGTATTTGCTGGTGCCCGTTCTGACGGCGGGTATCCTGCTTCCCTTCGGGATCACCATTGTGGCTGCAGGTTTGCATTTCCAGGCGCTTCGACTGCTCTTGGCCGCAGCCTGGTTGCGGTTCGCAGCTCGCCGGGACATCAAGTTTCCCCGGATGAATGTCATCGACAAGGTGTTCTTGCTCTGGGCCGTCAGCAATGCGATCACATTTTGCATCCTTTGGGGAACCCTAGGGGCGGTAACCAACCGGCTCGGTTTTCTGTGGACCACGCTGGGCAGCTACTTTCTCGTGCGCCTGCTGATCCGCGACAAGGCGGATGTGATCTTGTGCATCAAGGTTCTTGCGGGGCTGGTCATCCTGTTGGCGCCGACGATGGAAATTGAGCACATCACCCGGCGGAACTTATTTTCGATTTTGGGGGCTGCGGAGTTTTCCGATGTTCGCGGCGGAGCGATCCGGGCAAGGGGTCCCTTCGCGCACGCGATCATAGCGGGGACCACTGCCGCAATGTTGATGCCGATCTTTGTGGGACTTTGGTGGCAGGGAAAGCGGAATCGTGTGATGGCGGGGCTGGGAATTGTCGGAGGGATTACGATGGCGGTTGCCTCAGCCTCCAGTACTCCGATCATGACTTGCGGGGCGGGGGTTCTGGCGCTGATGCTCTGGCCCATGCGCCAGCGTTTGCGGATCTTCCGCTGGACGGCCGTGCTCGGAATCGTCGCCTTGAGTTTCATCATGAAGGCCCCGGTGTGGTTCCTGGTGGCGCGAGTGGGTGGAAGCATGGGTGGCAGTGGTTATCACCGGGCCATGCTGATCGACAATTTCATCCACCATTTTGGGGAATGGTGGTTGGTGGGCACCCAGAACAACGCGGCTTGGGGCTTTGACATGTGGGATGTAGACAACGCATATGTAGCCGCTGGGATCGGCGGGGGGCTAATCACGTTTGTATTATTTCTCGCGCTGCTGGTGTACGCGTTTAAGAGGGTCGGTAAGTCCCGATGGCTGCTCCGAAAATCACGGCCAGATGAGCGCCTGGTGTGGGCCATCGGGGCCAGCCTTTTTGCCAACGCCGTGGGATTTTTCGGAATCGTCTATTTTGACCAGAGTATTCTAGCCTGGTATTGCGTCCTTGCGATGGTCTCCGCTACGGCAGCATTCATTGTTGAAGGCAAGCAACCTCCTGGTGAACTGAGAGACCATACTGCGAAAGCGCAAAAGACCGTAGAAGAAGATGCCCCCGCGATCCCGCAGTATAGTGCGCGATCGGCTTAACCCTGGTTGACTTCTGATGTGGTTTGAACCTCGACAGATTTGAGCCTGGATAGCTTAAGCATGACTGCTGACAGAATCTCCCAGCCCGACGTCTCGATTATCATCGTGACCTGGAACGGGAAGAAGTACGCCCTGGAGTGTCTCGATTCGCTCCGGGCGCTGAACAGCAAGCTGGTCCTCGAGGTTATTGTGGTCGACAATGCTTCGACTGACGGAACTCCGGATGCGATCCAGGAACACTACCCGGAAGTAAGATTGTTCCGGAACCAAGCGAACTTGGGTTTCGCCAAAGCCAACAATATAGGGATCGCGGCCAGTTGCGGAGAATACGTGGCTTTGGTCAATTCCGACGTGGTGGTACCGCCCGGCTGTTTTGAGAAAATGGTCGACTTCATGAAGGCTAACCCTAAGATTGGGTTGCTTGGGCCTAAAATGCTGGGACCGTCGGGGGAGATTGGTAAGTCGGTCAACCGCGTCCCCACGGTGTGGAATTATTTTTGTTTCGCCTTGGGATTGCACTCCCTCGTCCCCAAATCGAAGATCTTTGGCGGCTATCTCATGGACGATTACGCCTACGACCGGACCGAAGATGTGGAGGTGCTCACGGGCTGGTTCTGGCTAGTGCCGCGCGGTGTGCTCGAGCAAATAGGCGGGCTGGACGAGCGTTTCTTTATGTACGGGGAAGACCTCGATTGGAGTTATCGTTTTCTCAAAGCGGGGTGGCGAGTGGTTTTCTTTGCCGAGGCCGAAGCTTTGCACTACGGCGCGGCCAGTTCGGGACAAGCTCCCACCCGGTTCTACGTCGAGATGGTCCGAGCCAACCTGCAGTTTTTCCAAAAGCACTATGGGCAATTCGGCGCTCTGGGTTTCTTGTTTGCCACGGGGGTACATGAGCTGATCAGAGTTGCAGGCTACGGCATGGTGTACTGCTGCAACCGGTACACGCGCCCGGCTTCTGCGCTGAAGGTTATGCGCAGCGTTTCCTGCCTGAAATGGCTAGCGACGGTACCCATGCAGCTGCATCAGTCCGCCGGCGAGTAGTTGAGGCCATTCGAACATTGGGGATGACGGAGAATATGAATCGCGACGCTTATGTTTTGGTGACGGCGGCTTACAATGAAGAGCGGTTGATCGAGCAGACTATCGCTTCGATTGTGGCGCAAACCGCCCGGCCGGCGAAGTGGATTATCGTCAGCGACGGCTCCACGGATCAAACCGACCAAATTGTGCAGAGATATGCCGCTGCCAACGCATTCCTTCATCTCTGTCGAATCACGGAAGACCACCCAAGGAACTTTGCCGCTCAGGTTTACGCCATTAACGCAGGCTTGGCGCAGTTGAAAGATTCAGAGTATGGTTTGGTGGGCAATCTGGACGCCGATATTACCCTAGGGCCCGACTATTTCGCTCGGCTGCTGGAGAAATTCAGACAGGATCCCAAGCTGGGGCTGGGCGGGGGAACGGTTTGTGAACGTTGCCCGGACGGCGAATTCCGGCCGCGCCCCATCAGCAACGTCAGCTCCGTGGCCCACGCCTGCCAGCTGTTTCGCCGGGAATGTTTCGAAGCAATTGGCGGCGCATACGTACCGCTTCGCTATGGCGGACCGGATACTTATGCTGAGATCTCGGCCCGCATGAAGGGTTGGCGGGTCGCCTCCTTCGCAGACCTGAAGGTGTTTCACCACCGGCCTACGAACTCCGCCGAAGGAGTGCTTCGCGGATGGTTCCGACAAGGCAAGATGGATTATTCCCTGGGCGCTCTTCCCGCCTTCGAGTTCTTTAAACTTCTGCGCCGGGTATGGGTCAAGCCCTACGTGCTGGGCGCGTTGGCCCGATGCTCCGGCTACCTCGATTCCTACCTGCGGCGGGAACCGCGGGCGGTGCCGCAGGCTTTTCTGTTGTACTCACGGCAAGAGCAGAGGCAGAGAGTGCTCAAGCTTTTCCGCTCGGGGTGGAGCCCCGATCGGGCGGAGAGCGATTGCGCTCCGCCTGCGGAACATACAACCTAAATCCCGAAACATCCAGGAGTAAGGCGAAAAACGTGCATCTGCCATCTAGAGTTCTAAAGCTCCTCATTAGTACAGGATTTTTTGCGGCGGTAACGGTCCGGCGGGCGGTCGCGAGATTGCTGGGAAGAACTCCAGCTCCTACTTGTGTCGTCCTTTATTATCACTCGATCGCGCCGGAATGCCGGAAGGCGTTTGCCCAACAGATGGACACGGTTCTGCGGCTCACCACGGTGATTGACGGCGAACAGGAGCCGAAACTACTTCCGGGTAATCGTTATTCAGCCATCACTTTCGACGACGCTTTTCAGGATGCGATTGAGAATGCAGTGCCCGAGTTGGTGCGCAGGAGGTTGCACGCAACCATCTTTGTGACCGTGGGTGTTATGGGAAAACCCGCCGAATGGTGGCCGGCAACCGATCCGGAACGCACCCGCGAGATCGCTACCGTCGAACAGATCCGGTCGCTGCCGCGGCAGTGGATCGGCGTCGGAGCACATACCATGACTCATCCTCATCTCTCGGCGCTCGAGGAGCCGGAAGCCAGGCGCGAGATCGCGGAGCCGAGGCAGCGGCTGGAATCCATGGTGGGCTATGCCATCAGGAGTCTCAGCTTTCCTTATGGCGATTTTGACGAGGATGTGGTTCGTTGGTCTCG
>JBEKRE010000023.1:0-74436 GCA_049519055.1 Candidatus Sulfotelmatobacter sp.
GGGAATCAGCGGGACGGGTTTCACCTTGAGCGGGATGACCACGCCGGTGACGCTCGGAGCGGGACAAAGCGCGAGCTTCGGTGTGAGCTTCACCCCGCAGTCAGCCGGGAGTGCCAGCGGCAATGTGATGATCACGTCGAATGCGTCCAATCCAACGCTGACCATTCCTCTGTCCGGCTCCGGAACGGCAGCGGTGGGACAGTTGACGGTCACTCCATCGACCTTGGTGGCCGGCAGTGTGGTGGTGGGAACGAGCGGAACAGCCTCCGGGAGCCTCAATGCCAGCGGAGCAAGTGTAACAGTCACAGCCGCCAGCACGAACAATTCTCAATTTAACGTTGGCGGCTTGGCGCTGCCGATTACGATTCCGGCGGGACAGAGTGCGCCATTTACGGTGACCTTCAGTCCGCTGGTGAATGGAGCGGCTAGTGGCGCGCTGACATTCACCAGCAATGCCCAGTCGTCGACAGCGACGGAAACCCTCACTGGTACGGGCACTCCAGCGCCGACACACACCGTCAACTTGTCGTGGAGCGCGAGCTCTTCACCGGACATCTTGGGTTACAACATTTATCGTGCGGTCTATGTGAGTTCCTGCGGTTCTTACTCGAAGATCAATGGATCTACGCTGGACACGGTTGCGACATATTCAGACACTTCAGTCACGGACGGCACGAACTATTGCTATGCAACGACCGCGGTGAATTCGAGCAATGAGGAGAGCGGCTACTCGAATATCGTTCCCGATGTTCAGATTCCCGTTCCGTAATAGTTAGACACGGGCGCGCAACCGTCTTCCATGTTGTTCAGCGATGAAAGAGTGCATGGCATTGTGTGCAGAGAGTGATCAAATTCTCTTTGGAGTCGTGTCCCGACTGGCAGCGGAATTCTTTGTGGTGGACTTTCAGGTTCGAAATCGTTCCGAGCGACG
This sequence comes from Candidatus Sulfotelmatobacter sp., assembly GCA_049519055.1. GTDB lineage: Bacteria > Acidobacteriota > Terriglobia > Terriglobales > Acidobacteriaceae > Sulfotelmatobacter. Next base: position 932 of record JBEKRE010000023.1, read on the forward strand.
CCACCAGCCATCAGGACGCAGAAACCTGCCGTGGCAAAAGCGAAAGTGAAGATGAAGCTACTTCCCGAGAGATAGTTCAGAGAAATTTTAGCTGTGGGCTGACTCCTAACCTCAGGGCAATTCGTACAGCCAATACAACCACAGAATGCAAAGCGACGTGTAAATCGCAATCGGCCACAATTTTGAAATCCCCGGTGCGGGGCAATGTGCCAATGTGTGTGCTTTACCAGACGAATCCCCAAGGTCTTACTACAAAGGGTACAGGTCACGGCCTTTCCGCTCGTCATGACTCTTGCACCACATAGCACACCACCTTTCCAAAGAACCGGGCTCAAGTTGTGTTTGCCATTGTAAACAAAAAGGATGGAAGGATCATGCTAGCATCGATACGAATACCATCCTAAAAAATCGGAGATTCCCGCCATAACAGTGACCAAAAACTCTGTCGCAAATCGCACTGTCGATTCCACGAAAAACAGGATCAAGCAGCGCCAGGCGCGCGTCGGGATCATTGGGCTGGGCTATGTGGGACTGCCCCTGGCCCTGCTGTTTACCGAACAGAAATCTGCCGTCACCGGTTTCGATATCGACCAACGCAGAGTCGAGACTCTGGCGCAGGGCAAGTCTTAGATCTACGGAATTAGCGCGGAAGAAATTCAGGCGGCCCAAGCCCATGGCTTTTCCGCCACCTCCGACTATGCGCACATCGAGGAAATGGACGCCATCGAGTGGCTGCTTTTGCGCCTAATTCAATAGGTCGCCCAGGCGCAGCCTTACAACTTGAGATCCCGGACTCTACAGGTAATTTCATTTGGCATTGAGGGCCGTCGGGGTGCCAGGCGCCGAAGATTATCCTTGAACGGCGGGTTGATTATCCCGAGACGATTAGTCTTTGCTGCTAGAGAATCGTGTGCGATTTGCCTGGAGACTGTTTCTCTTTCTGTTTGAGCCGCTCCTCCAAGGCCCTGGCTAAGACATCAATTTCCTTGCGACATCTTCTGATCTCCAGCACCGCTTGCAGAGACTCATTGATCTTATGGTGCACTTCCCGGATATAGGCTTCGTGCCTGGCGACGATGAGCGACCGGAGAACATCCGGCCCGTCTTCTGGTTCTGTCCGCACTTCACAGAATTCAAGTCCGAAACAAAAGCCCGAGCGATTGCGAACCACACCGGCAATCTGGACTCTGCCCGATGTCTGGAACTCGACCTCCATCAGTTCGCCCGGCTGCAGATTGACCCCACCGTAGAGTTCCATGCCGGCGCGGCTTAATTCACAAACCAATCCGGGCACAACAATCTCGGTGGCCGCGGGTTTGGCCGCGATGACAACAGGTAGATGTACGTGATATCGGGGCCATCGGCGAGTGTTGAGCGGGGTCATCTCGAGGGAATGTCATCCAACACATCTATTTCAGCAAGCCGAAGTGCAGCAGATATGCAGCAGCGGCCACACCGATTGTCAGTAGACCAACCGCTCCTGCCAGCTTGAATCGTCCGGGCCGGGCCTCCTTGAGCTGCCCCGATGCCGTCCGGAGTTTCTCGATCCAATCCTGCTCGAACTTGTTCTGGTTTGACTGCCCCCAGATGAGAGCTCCAAGGCGGCGGTGATCGTCGGACGCCAGAGAAACGAAGCGGAACGGCTGCAACACATTCGTAACCGGGCACAGCATCTCGGCTCCTCCAAGCACCGAGCCCTCGCCCGTCAGAAACATCAACTTGACTCGCGATCCCTGTACCACCGGCGCAGGCAGCGAAAGCAGACCACCGGTCAGAGAAATTACCTGGATGTTAGCCCCGATGCGCTGTCCGTTTGGGAACCGAAGCACAGCGGGAGTATTGCCTTCAAGATGGGCGCGCGGAACACGCCACGGCTCGCGGGTTTGGGGGAGGCTGTTCATAATCAGTCATCAGTATGTAGCGGCAGTGGTTACTAACAGAAGATTACGTAAGTGCCATTCGGGGTCCGGTTACGGGCACGCCGCAAACCGCATTTCTTTCGTCGGTATAATGGCCCGACGTTCATGAAGTGGGTTCGGTCCATCCCCCGGCTATTGGACTCGGAGCGTGGCGCCAATGACCACCTCGCTCCACGCTGGTTCTTCTTGCGGGCAATCGGCGGCATTTATTTTTCCGCGTTCTTTTCCCTGGTTTTTCAGATCCGTGGGCTGATTGGCTCGGACGGGATTCTGCCGACAAGCGAATATCTGCGGGCAGTACTGCATTCGTTGGGCTATAGCCGCGGAATCTGGTTTGCACCAACGTTGCTTTGGCTTTCGAGCTCTTCTCCTGCACCGACTTTGCTGTGCTGGATAGGCATGGGTGCGGCGCTGCTTTTGATCTTGAATGTATGCCCGCGCGGGATGCTGGGGATCTGCTTTGTGTGCTTTCTTTCGTTTGTGAGCGCCGCGCAGGATTTTTCCGGATATCAATCGGACGGGATGTTGCTCGAAGCGGGTTTCATCGCACTTTTCTTTGCCCCCTCCGGGTTCCGTCCCGGCGTCGGGGTGGCGTCGCCGCCATCTCGCGCCAGTCTGTTCCTACTGCAATGGGAATGGTTTCGCATCTACTTCGAGTCCGGCGTCGCCAAGATCGCCGGGGGAGATCCCGAATGGCGCAACTTTACCGCCATGGATGAGTACTATCAAAACGGTCCACTGCCAACCTGGATCGGCTGGTACGTGCAGCATCTGCCGCACTGGTTCCACGCTTCTTCTGTCTTCGCAACACTTGCACTGGAACTGGTTTTGGTCTGGATGTTATTTCTGCCGCGCCGTTGGCGCATCGTCTGCTTCTTTATTGTGACTCCCTGGGAACTGGGCATCATCCTCACGGCCAACTACACATTTCTGAACTATCTGGTTCTGACGCTGGGATTTCTCTTGTTGGACGATCGCTTTTTGCGGCGCCTCTTACCCCACAGATGGAGGAAATCTTTCGTCACAGAATCTGAGCAAAGCCAAGAACAGACTCTTGCCGGCTTTCGTGGGCGCTTCAAAACTCTAAAGCTTTCGCTTACCGGTGTTGTTCTGGCATGGATTTTCTACGCCACGACCGCGCAGTTGATCTGGATGTTCTACCCTCTGCCGCTGCCGACGGCGCCTGTGGAGGCGCTGGAGCCATTTCGTATCGCCAATCGTTACGGCCTTTTCGGCATCATGACGCGAGGCCGGTACGAGATCGAATTCCAGGGCTCGGAGGATGGTCAGAACTGGGTGCCGTACCCGTTCCGCTATAAGCCGCAAGACCCCAGCAAACCGCCCGGGATTTACGCGCCGTATCAGCCGAGGTTCGATTGGAATTTGTGGTTTTCGTCGTTGGGCTCTTGGCAAGACTATTCGATTGTGCCCAGAACCGAAGCCTGCCTGCTGTCCAACGACAAGGCTGTTCTCAGCCTTTTTAAAGCCAATCCTTTTCCAAATAAACCGCCGCAAAAGGTCCGCGCCGTCCTCTGGCAATATTGGTTTACAACAATGTGCGAAAGACGGAGCACAGGTCTTTGGTGGCGCCGGCAATTTATTGAACTCTATGCTCCTACGCTGGAGCGCGAACCGAATGGCACCATCCGTGCCATCGAATGGCCTACGACCGGTCCGCGCGATTGAAGGCTCGCGGTGATCGGGCTCTTCACGCCGTCAGCCGTCCAGTCTGGACAACGCCATCCGCGCTGCATGATAGCCACACATGCCATGCACTCCTCCACCGGGGGGAGTCGATGCGGAGCAAATGTAGATATCGCGCGCGGACGTGCCGTAGTGTCGCCAGGTTGGGCGAAACAAAAACTGATGAATGTCCAGGACGCCGCCAGCAATATCGCCGCCCACAAGGTTCGCGTCCATGCTCTCAAGATCTGCTGGAGAAAAGACACGCCGCGCCAAAATGCACTCGCGAAAGCCGGGAGCGAAACGCTCAATTTGATTCTCCAGTTTCTCCAGCATGTTTACTTTGGAGCCGTTCGGCACATGGCAATAAGCCCAAGCCGTATGTTTGCCCGCTGGAGCTCGCGAGCTATCGAACAGACTGGGTTGGGCCAACAGAACAAACGGACGATCAGAGTGCTGTCCGTCTCGAATCGCTTTTTCCGAGGCAGCGATCTCTTCGAAGCTTCCGCCCAGATGCACGCTAGCCGCCCGCAAACAATCGTTAGCCTTCCAGGGAATGGGTGCATTCAGCGCGTAATCCACTTTGAAAGCACCGGCACCATAACGGTATCTTCCCAGCCGCCGTTTGTATCCGTCAGATAATCTTTGACTGCCAGCCTTGAGAAGCTGGCGAGGCGTCAGGTCACAGAGAGTTAGGTCATAGCTCGGCAATGCCGACAAACTCTCGACCGCCGATGAAGTCTTCACGTTACCCCCGAAGCTCGAGAGAACCCCACATAGGGCATCGGTGATCGACTGCGCGCCACCGCGAGGAAACGGCCAACCTACGGCATGTGCGGGTACCGCCATGAGAATTGCAAAAGCCGCGCTCAGCGGTTCGTCTAGACTGAGGAAAGAATGAGCCGCCAAGCCCGCGAACAAAGCCTGAGTTCGTGGGCTCCGGAATCGGCGAGCAACAGCTTTGGCCGACTGCAGCGCCAGCATTCCAAAACGCGCCATCAGCCATGGATGTCTGGGGATGAATGGAACCGGACGCAGGACCTCTGGTACAAATTCACTCCACCGGTCGACAAACGGACGCATGAGCTTGTCCCACCCTGGTCCGTCGTTCCCGAGACAGTCTCGTGCTTCGCCGAGGCTACGTTCCAACATCACCGCGGTCCCGTCATCCAGAGGATGGGCTAGGGGAGCGGACGAGTGAATCCATTCCAATCCATGGTTGGCCAGAGGCAGCGACGAGAAGAATGGCGAACCTGCGCCGAGCGGATAGATGGCTGAGCCGAAGTCATGCCGAAAGCCTGGCAAGGTCAACTCCAGCGTGCGAGCGGCACCGCCTGGCGTCGACTCTGCTTCAAACACATCTACTGGCATGCCAGCTTGGGCCAGTACGATGGCCGCCGCCAGTCCATTCGGCCCGGCACCGATGACACACGCCTTGCGGCTCATCGTGGAATCACGTAGCGCTGACCTCGGAGATTAGTTGCTACTCCTCTAGCATAGTATTCCCCAAGCGCGTTGTGTATTCCGTTACGAGCGGAAGGTATCTTGTCCTGTTGTATTGATCGTTACTTGTGAAGCTCGCCGATGAATACTCCGTAAGGCTCCAGCGAAAGCTGATCTCCTTTGGCCGCCGATTTTCCAGTGACCAGCAGACCACTAGCTGAGGCAAAGCCGTTCGGCTTAAGTTCGAGGTCTATGTTCTGCGGCGTGTCAGACATATTCAAGGAAACGACTACCGCTTGATCCTTATACACGCGCAAGTACGAAAGCACGTTCGCATTACTTTCGTTGATCGCCTTATAGTCACCGTTGAGCAGCGCGCTGTTCGCGTGACGAAGCTTAAGCACGCTCTTGTAGAACTCCAATATCGAATCCGGCTCTTTCGATTCGTCGGCCACGTTGTGCGTCTTGTAGGTCGGAGGAACCGGCAGCCAAGGAGTGCCCTTCGTGAAGCCGGCATTCTCGCTGTCATCCCATTGCATCGGCGTGCGTTCGCCGTCCCGCCCTTTTTCTTTCGGCCATCCCTTGCGCCCGATCGGATCCTTTACATCCTCCTGACGGGTCGGCGTCGTCGTTTTCATGCCAATCTCTTCTCCGTAATACATGATCGGAGTCCCACGCAAGCTGAGATACAGCGCCGCCATCAGCTTCGCGATCTGATCGTTGTGCTTGCCATCGCCGTAGCGATCATAGGAGCGGACGATGTCATGATTGCTGATCACGAACGTCGGCCAGCCGGACGCGGCATCCACCGCGGCGATCTGTTTGCGGAATTCCGCGGGCGACAGTTTGTTGACCATGGTGAAAAGAAAATCCATGGGCAACTGCAATTCGTTATTGCCCTTGCCGTAGTACTGGTTGAGTTCGGCTACGTCAGCCGTCCAGGTCTCGCCGATCAATACCGCATCATATTCATTCGCCACCTGGCGTAACCCGCGCAACACATCGTGAACCTCGGGTAGCTTCCCGTTGTATTTGTTCTCCTCGAAGGGATCTCCGAAAGCATTCTTGCCAGGCTTCCGAATCGGATTGTCCTTCAAGTTCGGATCTTCAAACAGCGTATCCACGGCATCTAGACGGAAACCCGACACCCCACGCTTGTACCACCAGCGGGTTACATCGAACATGGCATCCTTTACGGCGGGGTTGCGCCAGTTTAGATCCGGCTGCTCCGGATAGAAAAAATGGTAATAGTACTGATCGGTCGTGGGATCGAATTTCCAAGCCGACCCTCCGAACGTCGAGACCCAATTGTTGGGAGGCTGTCCCGGCCCCTTTCCATCTCGCCAGATATACCAATCGCGATAGGGCGAGGTGCGCGACGATTTCGAATCCAGGAACCACTTGTGCTGGTCCGACGTGTGATTCACCACAAAGTCGAGAATGATGTGGATGTCCCGCTTCTTGGCCTCGCTGGCCAGAAAATCAAAGTCTGCCAACGTTCCGTACATGGGGTCGATATTTTCATAATCGGAAACGTCGTAACCGAAATCTACCTGTGGCGATGGGAAGCAGGGAGAAATCCAGATGGCATCCACGCCCAGGTCTTTTAGGTAATCCAGCTTCGCCGCGATCCCCCTCAGATCGCCGACGCCGTCATTGTTGCTGTCGGCAAAGCTGCGAGGATAAATCTCGTAAAAGACCGCGTGTTGCCACCAGGGATGGCCTCCCCCATCCGGAGCACCAGAAGACATCTGCGCATAAGCTGGCAGCCACGGAAGACAAGCAAGAACCCAAAGCGCAACCCATCGTAGGGTTTTCTTCATATGTAGAGCCTCCATCCATCTAAAATCCGAAGTGGTTCTGGCGATTCGCTTAGGAGCGAGAGAGAACCGCACACGATCACTCTCTCTCGTGACCGAAACTCCTAGGACGTGCCAAAACGGATGCGCAGAACATGGTGCACGTAGTCTTCGCCGGGCGCGTTCGGCATCTCGATACGAATTGTGCCTTGCTTGGTAAGATCTCCGTTTTCGACCGAACGGATCTGAGCTTGATTCCAAACTTTCAGCTCGTACGTCCTGCCCGGCAAACCCGAAACTTCAACCGTCCAGACGTTGCGAGCCGAGTTCCATTGTTCAGAAATCACACGCAACCCGCGGCTCGTGCTCCCCAGCGGAGGAAGTTCATTTGCCAATGCTATTCCAAAATCATTTTTCGTGCGGATGACTATGCTAATCGGACCGTCGGCGACGGAGAATCGCATCGACACATGCTGATCCTCATCATGCCGCTGCACATCGAATGGCAGCGGCTTATGATTCATTTCTACCGAGGCAATCTGGGCGCGCAGGCTGACGGCGGGCGAGAATTCAACCCAGCAATCGCCCGTCCCGGTCCGCGTTACATCAAGAGCAATGCCATCAGCAGACTTGCGATACTGAAAATCAACACTCACCTCGCCCACATGAACATTGCGAACGGCAAACGATGTCCAGTCAGCAGGCACATGAGGTGCAAAAGTAATTTGGCGATTCAGCGCATCCCTCCGGAGCCCGAGCAGTCCTTGCAATATTGGACTGACGACCATTGCCGCCGACCAGATTTGATGCGGCGAACTGGTGGAAAGCGGCTGGTAGTAATCCCCCGACAGAACCTCCGTGACGTGGCCGAGCGCCCCATCCAGCGCCAGTTGAGCATTCGCGCGAAGATTCGAATAGGCAGGCAGTGCGCGATGATATCGGTACTCGCCCACCGACGCCCACCCCGTGAACAGCGGCCACACCGATCCGTAGTGATAGCCGGCAGCGTCGTAAAGTTTCGAGCGAGAGGATATGATTCGCATTCCCCAATCCGTCTCCTGATCGGAGTCAGCCAGTCGAGTGATCATTTCTTCGGCACGAGTCGCATCGGGTAAGGCGAACCACATGGGGACCGTAGCCAGCACACTGGGCTCATCCACGCGCTGCTTGTTCTTGTCCAAAGCAAAGGCATAAATATTGTTCGTCGGTGACCAGAAAGCTTGATCGAGCGCCAATTGCCGGTGGTGAAACTCTCCAGCCAGGTCCTTTTCTATGTCATCCTTTCCGACCAAGCCTGCCAGATGAGAGAGTGCACGCAGAGCTTCGGTGCCAAGCGCGCTCTGATAGTACTCGGTCATCACTGGAAGCAGCGGACCACCTTCCACCCAGCCGTGTCCCACGCCGACGTTCTGCGGAAATCCTTGGTCATTGTAGGTAGATCGCAGAAATTGGTAAGCCTTCCAAATCCGATCCCAGCTTTCGCGGGCGAACGCTACATCGCCGCTCTGGGTCACGTAATCATTGGTCGCGATGATAAACAGTGGGGTCGCGTCTGCGGAGGCGTAGGGATAAGGAAAATCTTTGAACCAGGGAACAAAACTCGCACCTTGCGCAATCTCATGCGGAATCTTGCCGTCATCGCGTTGATACTTGCTGATGAACTCGATCGCGGTGCGAGTGGTTGCGAAATCTCCGGACGCATCGAGAGCGAATGAAGTCCACAGCGAGTCGCGACCGAAGAACCAGGCAAATCCCGGACGCTGGCTCGTGCCTGAGGTCCTGTATCCTGCGACCAGTCCCGTGCCTAGGTAAGGGTTGGTCACGAGTCCCTGGATCATGCTGATGCGCGACCAATCGTAGGCCTGCTGCAAGGTGGTATCGGGAAGGGCGAGATTTACAGTGCGAGCAAGATAGCTCTCATAGTAGTCGGAGGAATCGCGCAGCAATTCAGGATAAGACGCTGTCAGATGCTCATATGTTGTCTGCGCTTCGCCGAGTCCCGCAACGGAAGCGGCAATCACCAGCACTTTGGTTGCTTGCCCCTTCTGGGTTGCGCCTAGGCGAAACGAAGTTTCACTCGACGATGAGTAGTTGGTCTCGTAAGCAACCCGGGCTTCGTCCGCTGTAGGGGAGCCCACCAATGCTGCAAACTTCTTCGTTTCTTCGCCGAATACGATGGCGTGACGACCCTCATTCCACTCTTGATACGTTCCGCCGATCGCCGCTGGCCATTCCAGCGCAAAATCACCTACGAACCCGACTTCAATGTCCAGAGGTTGTGCGGTTTCAACATCGAACAAAATCACCGCGCCGGCGTCGTGCACAGGGACGAATAACGTCTCGCGGACGCGAAATGAATCGCCACTGTAGACCAACGTCGCAGACGATGGAGCAACACTTAGCGTGCGGGCGAGACTGTCGGCAGGTAGAGCGCGATTCGATACGTGGAAAGTGAGATGAAAATCGCGAAACAACTTTAGCGGGTACACCCAGGCTTCGAGACGGCCGGATTCGGTGGCGAACAAACCTGCTCGCGTCCCGACTACGGGAAGAAACTCAAAGGTATGAACCGTGCGTGAGAGTCCCAGTTCGGGCACTTGAGCGCTCGCCAACCGTGAAAGAAGGATGATCCATGCAATAAAAACAAACGTTCGCGTCTTGTGACGATCAGCAACAAGATGATCGGTAAGATGATCTAGAGGGATTCGCAATCCAGCGTGACGTGGAGACCGTGCCCCGTCACTCTCGCCCTGTTGCCATGCGGAGCTTGCAAAGTAGGAGTTCACTGAATATAAGAATTAGGGGCGAATTCTAGCACGACCCGAGTTGCGAAGGTACCGACCTCTTGTCTTCTTCACGCCGTGTATTCCTGAAATCTCTCAGCCGATCGGGTCTCGTCCTGTCGCTCGAAAGCATTTTAGGCTTGTCTCGTCCCGCATGGATGCAAGCGGGTACCGTTTCCGGGGAGAAAAATAGTGCGCTGAAGAATTCTGTCGATGACAAGGAACTGGGCGTGAGCTTTCTGAATGTGGCTCGCGAATCCGGCCTTCAGGTGAAGACGTTTTTTGGCGGCGAGCACAAGAACAAATATCTGCTGGAGACGACCGGCTGTGGCGTCGCATTCTACGACTATGATAACGACGGCTGGCTCGATATCTTCCTGGTGAACGGTTGGCGGCTGGAGGGGTTTCCGGCTGGAAGCGAACCTGTCTCTCATCTTTTTCGCAATAATCGTGATGGCACCTTTACCGATGTTACCGCCAAGGCTGGACTCGGGCACTCCGGCTGGGGGCAAGGAGTTTGCGTCGGAGACTATGACAATGATGGCTGGGATGATCTTTTTGTAACCTACTACGGGAAGAATGTTCTCTACCATAACAACGGAGATGGAACTTTCACGGACGTGAGTCCGAAGGCGGGAGTGGTGGGCAAAGGCATGCGCTGGAACACCGGCTGTGCTTTTGTCGATTACGATCGAGACGGACGCCTCGACCTTTTCGTTGCCAACTACATTGACATGGATCTCGCCACCGCACCCGTGCCGGAGTCAGGGCCCTGTCTTTACAAGGGCGTGCTGGTGGCATGCGGGCCGCCGGGCCTGCAGGGTGGAAGAAACATCCTCTACCACAACAACGGCGACGGTACCTTTACGGATGTCTCCGAGGCGGCGGGAATTTTTCGCGCGAGCGGCACCTATGGCTTGGGAGTGCTTACGGCTGATTTTGATAATGACGGCTGGCCTGATATCTACGTGGCTAACGATTCCACCGCCAGCGCGCTCTATCACAACAAAAAGAACGGAACCTTCGAAGACATCGCTATCGAAGCCGGTTGTGCCTTGAGTCCGGACGGCAAGCCGCAAGCCGGCATGGGCGTTTCCGCGGCCGACTACGATCTTGATGGCAACCTCGATCTGCTCAAGACCAACTTCGCCGGCGACACACCTTCTCTTTACCACAACCAGGGCGGAGGCGATTTCGAAGACGCTACTTTCACCGCGGGCTTGGGAGCGCACACCCAATTTCTCGGCTGGGGTTGCGGCTTTTTCGACTTCGACAACGATGGCTGGCCTGACATTCTCATCTGCAACGGGCACGTTTATCCCGAGGTCGAGCAGCTAAAGACCGAGGCCGGTTATCCTCAGCGGAAGTTGCTTTATCGCAACTTGCATAATGGTCATTTTGCCGACATTTCCCTACAGGCTGGACCTGGAATTTCCGACCCCGCACCGTGCCGCGGTTGTGCTTTCGGCGACTTCGACAATGACGGGGACATCGATGTCGTAGTCAATACGGTGAACGACTATCCGCAGCTCTTGCGTTGCGATTCCAGGCTGGATAACAACTGGATCAAGATTCGCGCCATCGGAACGAAGTCGAACCGCAGCGGCATTGGAGCGCGGCTTACTTGCGTCACGCATCCTGCAGGAGAAGGAAAGCCTCACCAACAGATTGACGAAGTGCGCAGCGGTGGAAGTTACATTTCGCAGAACGATTTGCGTATTCATTTCGGCTTGGGGAAAGCGGACAAAGTGGATGTTCTGGAAATCCGGTGGCCCAGCGGCCTAATGGATACGCTAAAGGATGTGAAGGCAAACCAGTTGATCTTCGTGAAGGAAGGCCAAGGAATCAGCCGCACAATGCAGTTCGACAAGAAGCCAAAGCCAAAACGATAGGCGCGGTTTCCGCTTTTGTGCTTTCCCGTGCGACTGCCAACTACGATGCATCTCTCTCGATTTTCTTTCGGCCTTGTGGCTGTCGCCATGGTTTGGGGAATCGCAGCGGCGGCGCAGACCCCTGCAAGCACTGGCAGTGCCGCGGCAGACCAAAGCGGCCGTACTGCGATGCAGAGAGGAGACTTGAAAGCAGCTCGCACCGCCTTCGAGAGGGCAGTGCGACTCAATCCGCAGAGTGCTGACGCGCAGAACATGCTCGGCCAGGTTTTGCTCGAGCAAGGGGATGTCGACACCGCTATCGTCCATTTCCGCACGCTGGTGCGACTTCGTCCGAAATTGGCCATTGCTCATGCTTACCTCGGTCAGGCTCTGCAAGCCAAGGGCCTGTTGGATGAGGCAACTAGCGAGTTCCGTTCGGCGGTTGATATAGCGCCGCAACAATGGCAGGCTCGTGAAGCGCTTGGGCGCGCGCTCAGTTTGCAACAGAAGACTGACGATGCGATCGTGGAGTTTAAGGAGGCAACGCGGTTGGCGCCGCAGCAGGCTGAATTGCACGACGAACTCGGCTCTCTATTGGCCCAGCAATCACGACTCGAAGGAGCAGAGAAAGAATTTCGAGACGCATTAGAGATAAATCCGGGGTTCGAGCCAGCCTACTTCCACCTCGGCGTGACCCTTTCCAACGAAGGCCAGCAACGGAAAGCGCAAACAGAGCTGCAGCGCGCGCTGAAGCTCGATCCCCGGGACGCGATGGCCTGGTATTACCTCGGCACGACCCTCGAGGCGGAGGCCAATCCCGACGAGGCCCTGCGGTCCTTCGAGCAAGTGGTCAAGCTGAGACCGGATTACGCCCCTGTGCAGCGCAGCTTTGGTCTTTTGCTGCAGCGACACGGCGATCCCGATCGCGCTATCGCTGCGTTCGCCAAGGTCGCGGAACTCACGCCATCGGACCCTGAAGCTCACAACAATTTAGCTTTGGCTCTGCTCCAACGCGGGGAAGCCGACGCTGCCATCAAGGAATTTCAGGAAGCCATCAGGCTTCGGCCCGACGATGCCGGCTTTCAAGGCAACCTGGGAACGGCGTATTTGCAGAAGACGGATTTCGATGCCGCTGTGGCGCAGTTCCACGTTGCCCTCAAGATCGAACCGGGACGAGCCAGCCTGCATCACGACCTTGCCTTGGCTCTTAAGCTGAAAGACGACTTGCCCGACGCCATCGCTGAATGGAAGGAAGCCATCCGCTTCGACCCGCAGCTGGCGGACGCGCACTACAGTTTGGGAGTTACCCTGTGGCAGTCGGGAGATTTTGCTGCAGCGGCGGAGCAATTGCAGCAGGCGATTCAGATTCAGCCGACCTACGCCGAAGCCTACTACACCCTGGGTACGGTTCTAAAGCAGATGAATAAGCTGCCTGAGTCGGCTGATGCGCTGCGCCATGCGATTCGACTCGATCCGGATTTTGCCGGTGCTCACACTACCCTGGCTGGTGTTCTACGTCAGTTAGGCGATACGACCGGAGCCGCGGCCGAAAGCAAAGCTGGCGCAGAAATGACTAAGGCCAAAACCGATCTGCAGGCCGCGACCTTCGCCACCAACTCTGGTCGGCGATTGCTCACAGTCGGCGACCTCGATGGGGCAATCTCTCAGTTCCGCAGCGCCATCCGCATCATGCCTTCCTACGCGATGGCGCACTACGAGCTCGGCTTAGCCCTGAGTCAGAAAGGGGTGAAGACGGAGGCTGTTGGGGAATATCGGAAGGCCGCTGAACTGGATCCTCATCTTACTCCACCAGTATCGGCCGGACCCTAGCGGAGAGCATGACGGCTTCCAGAGTGTCAGCCGGTCCCCTCGGGAAAACGCTTCAGTTGCCTCGCTTGCGTATTGCCACCAGATCAGTCATAACAGGGACTCCATGCGTCACTTTCACATGGAGCAGAGCCTCAAACGGCTTCAGGTCGGGGGCCTGGGATACTCCTAGGCGTCGCAACAATTCTTCCAGTGAATCCTCTCGGCACACGTATTCCGCGGCCGCTTGTGTGCCGAAAGTAGTGGTCCCGGCAAGGATGAGGACAGATCGCGCAGGATCGATCCCAGGCACCAATGCAATCACCGCGTAGTCTTCGGTTGTGGGTTTGTTGGCTGGACTCCCCAGGAAGATCTGCGGTTCGCCGGGCTGCGGGTGTGCATTGAGCACTCCCAAGTCGCCATTGCGGGGCCCGGACGCGATTCGTTGAAAAACGAACTCCTGACTTCCTGGAATATCCAGAAGGACAAGATTCTCGGCCGGGGAGCCGACGAAGATGAGATCGTTGTTCTTGGCGTCGTCCAAAGAAACCAGACTGCCGCGTTTCACCCTGAGCGGCTGATTGAGAAGAACGAAAACTCGATCGAGTTGATGAACCGCCAAGACTTCCCCTACCCCGGTGTAGTGATCCAGGATTAGGGATCCAGCGTCAGCCGAAGGGTTGAAATACCGCATGCCGGTCTCCGGACGGCCCACAAAGCTTCCGTTGCTGAAGACCACCCAAGGCTGCTGCGAGCCATTCACGAAGCGGCTCCAGAATAGCTGGTAGGGGGCAGGAACGGGAGCCTTTGTACTGCCTCGCATGCGCTCACGACCCGCCAGAAGCAGGGCACACGCTAACAATATCGAAAGCACGATAACCGCGATCACTAACCCGCGGTTCGATGGATGCTGGATCAAGGGAGGAATTGCTCGCCTCCGATCGTCTTTTCCAGCCATCGGAGTGGGTTCAGCGAACCTAGGAGAGGGTGTGCGCGCGCGAAACGTCAGCGCATAGGATCCCTTAGGCAGTTCGATTACAACCGGATCGTCCTGCTCCTCATGGGCGTAATACTCTTCCAATTTCACGCGCAGGCGTCCTGCCTGCACCCTCACCGCCGAGTCACTTTGGGGATCGAAACCGCCTGACCGGCCTAGCACCTCCACCGCAATCTGGTACTCCTTCAGCGCCACGCCAGGATGGTCGAGGGCGCGTTCTGCAAGGTAACGGAGCAATTTACAAAGAGATTCGGAGCCGCGGAGGCTATGACTATTAGTAAGTTTATCTACTTGTTGGAAGCATTGCTCTCGTCCAGCGTCGTAGCTGTGCGTCAAAGCCATGTGACAAATGGAGTAACGGCCTTAGGTATCTGGCAGCGTGTTCAGCAGTTTACACCCAGTAACGGTATGAAACGTAGAGTAACTTAACTCAATAGTACTTTTGCATTAGGACTGCACGCCTAAGTCCAAGTGTAGTTTTCCGCAGTTCTGGGGCAGCACTGAAAAATCCGAGGAGGTCGACATGAAGAGATCAGCTCTTGCGGCTGTGGCAGCCTTTGCGCTTCTCTGCACCGTGTGCGCGCCGGGAGTATCCGCCCAAGCGGTTTTCGGCACCATCGCCGGTACGGTAACAGATCCCTCGGGCGCGGCTGTTGGCAACGCAAGAGTGACAGTGTTGGATCAGGGGAAAGGCACGACTGATCAAGCCACAACCAATGAGAGCGGTAATTATACTGTCACCCACCTCATTCCTGATCTCTACACCGTGCGCATCGAGGCACCCGGCTTTAAGGTGCTTGAGTTTAAGGACGTTGCGGTATCTGCCGACACGGCCGCGCACATCGACGGCCAATTTCAAGTGGGTTCGGCCAGTGAGCAGGTGGAGGTAACGGCTGAAGCTGAGCAGCTTAAGACGGATCGCGCTGACGTCTCCATCGAGTTCAACGAGAAGTACGTAGAAGATCTACCCGTCATGAACCGCAACTTCACCTCGTTCGAACTTCTGTCGCCGGGTACTCAAAAAATGGTCGGCTGGAGCCATGCCGCGACGGAGAATCCCCAAGGCAGCCAGCAAATCTTTGTCAATGGTCAGCATTTTAGTGGCACTGCTTTCGAACTCGATGGTACAGACAATCAAGACCCGATCCTCGGAATTATCGTGGTGAACCCGAACCTGGATGCAATTCAGGAAACGAAGATCGACCTACAGAATTTCGACGCTGAATTTGGCAAGGCGTTGGGTGGCGTAGTCACGGTTCAGACCAAATCGGGCAGCAACGACTTTCACGGCGAGGGTTTCTGGTTTCGCCGCACGGATGCAACTGCAGCTCGCGACCCCTTCACCCAGTACGCTGCGAATCCAATTACCGGAAAATTCATTCCGTCTGATAGATGGCAGCAGTTCGGCGGCACCATTGGCGGGCCGATCATCAAGAACAAGCTGTTCTTCTTCGGCGACTATCAGGCTACGCGAGAAACCAACGGAACCACGAATCTGCTGACTGTGCCAACCGCCGAAGTGCAGAAGACCTGCAATCCGGCGACGTCCAGCGGGGTCTGCGATTTAAGCCAGTATCTCAATGTCGAGCAAGGTGGAAGCACAACGTCAGGTATTCTTGGCGGGCAAGTCTTCAAGCCGGTGGCGGGGGATGGTGGCCTGGGTCGGGTTCCATACGCCAACAACCAAATTCCAATCACGGATATCTCTCCGCAGGCCGCAAACATCCTTGCCCTCTTCCCTGCGCCAACGAACTCAGAGGTGTTCAATAATTACATTGCTTCGGGATCGGGCACATACAAGCAAGACAGCTTCGACACCCGAATCGATTTCAGTGCCGCCCCTACGGTTCAGATTTTCGGCCGGTTCAGCCTGGATTATTTCAACGTCGCCGGCAAAGGTTCCTACGGTGCGCTTGAAGGCGTTGGATTCGGACCGGGCGGCTTGTCCGGTAGCTCGATTACTCATAATTACAGTTTGGCCTCCGGAGTTACCAAGACCTTCAGCTCAACTCTGCTGGCGGATTTCCGCTTTGGCTACTTTAAGTACAATCCAATCGCCTCAAAGCCGGACGTCGGTGCAACTCCCATGACGGGGGTCGGCATCCCCAATGCGAACTTAACCGGATCGCAGGCACTTGAGACCTCCGGATGGGGTGGCTTCATTTTGAATCAAACCCCCTCAAGTTCCTCTGGAAATGGCGGGAACTTTGGCGGCTCAACAGTGGATTGGGGCGACGGTTTGGGTGTGGCTCGCTGCAATTGCCCTCTGACTGAGAGCGAACAGCAATTTCAGTGGGTGGCGAACATCACTAAGATCCACGGTAACCACCAGTTCAAGTTCGGCGGCGATTTCCGTTACGCGCAGAATTTGCGTGTACCAAGCGATGCCGGGCGCACCGGCGACTACACCTTCGATTTTCGGACCACCTCAGGCGGACCTACCGGAGGGGTTGGGGGCCTCGACTGGGCCACCTTCCTGCTCGGCGATGTTACCCAGGTTAGTCGCTATGTCAGCACGAGCTTGAATGCGGCCGAGCGTCAGCATCGAATGTTTTACTACGGCCAGGACACCTGGCGCATGACTCCGAAACTTACCGTGAATTATGGGTTGCGTTGGGAGGTTTACTTCCCCGAATACGTGAATGGGAAGGACAAGGGGGGATTCGCGAACCTCATTCAGGGGTTGGACCGTGTGGCAGGCGAAGGCGGAATCGGACTCAACGGCAACATCAACAACGCTTGGGACGCGTTCGCCCCTCGGTTGGGCGTGGCGTACCAAGTCACCCCCAAGACCGTCGTTCGAATGGGCTATGGGCGCAGCTTCGATATGGGGGTTTTCGGATCGAACTTCGGGCACACCGTCACCCAGACGTTACCGGTGCTTGCCGCCCAGTTGGCCCAAGGTGCTAGCCAGGAAGTACCCGCGTTTACTCTGACGGCTGGACCTCCGATCTTCAATTTCCCGACAATTCCTTCCAATGGACTGTTTCCGGTATCGGGCCCGAACTGCTATCAGAGCCCGCTCTTCGACCCGGTCACCGGACAAAACACTCAGCTTTGCGTACAGCCGCATATCCGCCCGACAACTCAACGCTTGCCAACCCTCGATGCCTGGAATGCTACGGTTCAGCATCAAATCACGAACACGACGACGATCGATGTGGCCTACATCGGCAATAAGGGGACGCATGTGTTCGCCGGCGACGGGCCGACCTACAACGTGAATAACCCTTCCATGGTCGGATATTGTGCTAACGCAGCTTGCACTGCCAAGACACCGCAGGTGTTTCGTCGGCCCTACTACAACAACTTTACGTATTCCGGTTACGCTGATCCGACGAATACGCTGGCCAATTTCCCCGGTGCGCCCCGGCTCGTTCCTGGCGTCCTACAATGCTGCTCGACCGACCAGGGCAACTACTTGGGCAATGATGCAAGCAGCAAATATGACGCGCTACAGGTGAAGGTGGAAAAGCGCTTCTCGCGCGGCCTGCAGGTGCTCTCGCACTACACATTTGCCCACGCATACAAGTATGACAGCTCGTATTATCCGGACAACCCAGCCATCGCCTACGGGCCGGACGATCAGGTCCGAAATCAAGTTTGGGTAAACAATGTGGTTTACGAGTTGCCGTTCGGCAAGGGAAAAATGTTTGCCGGCAATTCGGGTCGAGCGGAGGATTTGATAATCGGGGGCTGGCAGATCACTGGCACGACGACATGGGGCAGCGGCCTGCCTTGGACACCAAGCACCAACGAGTGCGGTGGCGAAGAAGACGTGGGAATTTGTCGCCCCGATAAGGGGACCGGGTCCTTCCCCATCGGTGCTGGATCGCTTCAGCACCCAGCGGGCGGGTCTCCTTTCGTGCAATTCTTCACGCCCCTAACCTCGCTCACCGGACCATTTACAGATCCGGGGAATGGCAATTTAGGCAACATCGGGGTCTTCAGTTACCGCGGGCCACGGGTATTTTATGGCGATGCCTCGATTTTGAAGAACTTCTCCCTGATCGAACGCTTAAGGCTTCAGTTCCGCATGGATGCCTTCAACGTGTTCAATCATCCGGTGCTAGGCTTCAACAACAACCAGAACGGCGGAACCTGTATCGATTGTCCGGGAAACGGAACGATTACAGACATTGAGCGCGACGCTTCCCCCGGATCAGCCACCGGCATGCGCCAGCTCGAATTTGCGCTGAAGTTGATTTTCTAGAAAGCCCGAGCTTCTGTGAAGGGGAGTCCTTCGGGACTCCCTTTTTTTCTCGCATACAATAAGGACCGGAATTGGCAGGCAGGCGACGCGTGATTTCTTCCGCAGGGTGGGGCTGGCCCGTGATAACAGTGTGGTTCTTATTCCTGGTCGTGCTGTCGGTGGCGGCTTCGAAGGCGCAGAATCCAATGGCGAATCCAGCACCTGGAACGCTTCCCCAAGATGCTGGCCAAAATGGTTACATCGGCAACGAAGCTTGCGCCCGCTGCCACTCCGCGCTCTACGAGTCCTACCAACGGACTGCCATGGCTCAGGCCAGTGGTCCTGCCATCGATGCTCTGACGCCGGCGGAGTTCACGCACCAGGAATCGGGCGTCCACTATCGCATCTACTCCGAGAAGGGAAGCGCATGGCTGAGCTTTGACCGGCAGGGCGATCCTGCTGTTCAGGGGAAGCGCGAACTTCTTTATTTTATTGGCTCAGGCCGTCGTGGGCGAAGCTACCTATTCGAGACCGACGGGTTTCTCTTCGAGTCTCCAGTGAACTGGTATGCCAATAAGCGCGTTTGGGATATGGCTCCCGCCTATCAGACTGCGCACGAAATCCCGTTAAACCTTCCCGCATATGCGAGCTGCTTACACTGCCACGTGAGTGGTATGCGGCCACCCGCGAAAGATACTGACAACCGTTACCCTTCGCCGCCGTTCCTGCACAACGGCGTATCGTGTGAGCGTTGCCACGGACCGGGCGCTGGGCATGCCAATGGCGGACCGATCGTCAATCCAGCCAAGCAGGCTCCCGCGCGGCGCGATGAAGTTTGTATGCAGTGCCATCTCGAAGGAAAGGTGGCCATTGAGCGGCCCGGTCGTCACGCCTATGAATTCCGCCCCGGGGACGAGCTTTCCGACTACGTCCGCTATTTCGTGCTGACCAATTCTCAAGCGTCCAGTCTGGGGGCGGTGAGTCAAGTGGAGGCGTTGGCAGAAAGCCAGTGCAAGAGAAAGTCGGGCGATGCGATGTCGTGCACTAGCTGCCATAACCCGCATCAGTCGCCGGCGCCTGCGGAACGAGTGGCATACTACAGGGGCAAATGCCTAGCCTGCCACGGCGCAGCCTTCGCGGCTAAACATCACGAGGGTCAGCCGGACTGCCTGGCCTGCCACATGCCTGCCTCCGCCAGCAGCGACGTCGCGCACACTGAGGTGACCGATCATCGCATCCTGCGCAGGCCACAAATCGAGCCGCGGCTGCTGCAGGACGGGGCGAACGGATTTGCCTTGCCACGCTTGGTCCCTTTCCCCGCCGCCAGCAAAAGCGAATCTGACCTGCGCGATCTTGCGCTGGCCTGGGAATCCTTAGTTGAGAGCGGCATGACGGTGGCTGAGCCCCAAGCCAAGAGCCTGCTTTCGAAAGCCTTGAAGCAGACCCCCGCCGACCCAGCTTTGCTTTCAGCCCTGGGTTACATCGAACAAAAACACGGCGAATCCGAGAATGCCCGCGCTCTCTACGAAAAAGCATTGGCCGTCGATCCGGATCTGGTAGATGCGGCCACTAATCTCGCCGTGATAGAGGCCAAAGCCGGTAACACGGGAAATGCGATCGCTCTCTGGCAGAAGGCGTTCGATCACTCACCAGCGCGAAGCAGCATCGGTCTGAACCTCGCTCGCGCCTACTGCAATCAGGGAAAAGTTGCCGAGGCGCGGACTTCAACTCTTCGCGTGCTCGAGTTTAATCCCGATCTGACAGCCGCAAAGCAAATGCTAAGGTACGTCAATCAAGTGCCATCGAAGTGCGGAGGGTGAAACCGGTGTTGCCAACGCCGCGCAATGAGCCGGAATGGACAGGGGACAGTGGGAGTCCTAGAATTCAGTAGGTTTGGCGGACTATGGGGAACTTTCTTTCACTGTTCATAGGCAGTCTGTTGGCCAGCGTTTTCGTCGCTGGTCTTCCCCTAGCCGCAGCCCAAACTCAACAGACCGCCTTCGATCTCGATGGTAGGGCTGTGGATCCTCTTGCCCAGGGGACGAACAGGATTGTGGTACTGATGTTCCTTCGATCAGACTGTCCGATCTCTAGTCGCTACGCTCCGGTGATTCAGCAGATCAGCGCTCGCTACCAGCATGACACCAGTTTTTTTCTGGTCTATCCGGACAAGAACCAGTCTCCGCAGTCGATCCGCAACTATCTTGCGGAGTATGGATACGCTCTGCCTGCGCTGCGCGACCCCGAGCATGTATTAGTCAAGCAAGCACACGCGGAGATTACTCCGGAGGCGGCCGTGTTCGATCTTGAACGCAAGCTGGTCTATCACGGGCGCATCGATAACTGGTATGTGGAGTTTGGCAGTTCGCGTCCCGCGCCTACCACGCACGAATTGAGCGACGCGATCCAGGCGGCTATGAAGGGGAAACCTGTGGCCAAGAACGCCGTCAAGGGAGTGGGATGCTACATCTCGGACCTGGACTAAATGACGCGCGTAAGCGAGTGCTGGCCTGGATCGTGGAGCTGGTCCTGGGTGGGTGCGTCCTAGGAACCGCGTTCGCCGAAAGACCTCCCCACCGGACGAACGAAGCGAATGCAGGTAAATCCAAAGCCGCTGAATCGAACGTCACTTTCAATCGCGATATAGCGCCCATCATTTTTACGTCCTGCGCTTCGTGCCATCGCCCCGGAGAGGCGGCACCGTTCTCGCTCCTGACTTACGAGGATGTGAAGAGACATGCCCGACAGATTGCGGAGGTTACGCGAACGCGAAATATGCCTCCCTGGCTGCCGGAGCCCCAGGAGTTGAAGTTTGCCGACGAGATGCGCTTGTCCGAGACGCAGATCGATCTTATTCAGAAGTGGATGGATCAGGGTGCGGCCGAGGGTGATCTCGCAGATCGGCCGGCGCAGCCGAAGTTTACCGAGGGCTGGCGGCTGGGAACGCCTGACCTGGTTCTGAAAGCAGAGCAGCCGCTGATCCTACCGCCAGAAGGCACCGATACTTACTGGAATTTCGTCTTCTCGTTGCCCATCGAGAAAACGCGTTGGGTCAGGGCAGTCGAAATTCGACCGGGCGACAAACGCTACGTACACCACGCCAATATTCTGGTGGACCGCGAAGAACAATCGCGACGTCGAGAAGCCGCGCCCGGCGCCGGTTTTGGTGGGATGGAAATTCGGCTCGAGTCGCAGGTTTTCGACCCTGATAGCCACTTGCTTTTCTGGAAGCCGGGCACGGTTCCCTACATTGAGCCGGAAGGGATGGAGCTTCGCCTCGATAAAGGTACCGACCTGGTTCTCAACACGCACCTGCAACCATCAGGGAAGACAGAGGTGATCCAGCCAAGCATTGGTCTTTATTTCGCTTCCCATCCTGCAACCAAGGTGCCGATGCTGCTGCAACTGGAGAACGACGCCAAGCTCGACATTCCCGCCGGGCAGAACGACTTTCTCCTTACCGACCATTTCACGCTTCCCGTCGATGTAGATCTCTTGGCCATCTATCCGCACGCGCACTACCTGGGGAAGGACATTCAGGCTTTTGCGGTTCTGCCGGATGGTACCAGAAAGACGCTGATTCATATCCCGCGCTGGAACCTGAATTGGCAGGCGGTGTATCGCTATGCCCAACCCGTGCTGCTGCCGCAAGGCACCACTGTGAGTCTCCGGTATGTGTACGACAACTCGGAGGAGAATCCGCTGAATCCGAACCATCCGCCGGCGCGAGTAAAGAGCGGCAATCGCTCCAGCGACGAGATGTGCCATCTTTGGCTGCAGGTACTTCCGGTAAATTTTGATCCCACGCAAGGTGATCCGCGGATGCTACTTCAAGAAGCGCTTGCCCTGCATAACCTGGAGAAGAATCCGGCGGACTTCGAGGCGCATTACAATCTCGCAGCCATGTTGCAGGCCAAGGGACGATTGGACCGCGCCATCGAGCAGTACGAGGCCGCTCTTCGCCTTCGTCCCAACGACGCGGTTGCCAACAATGCGATGGCCTCGGCGCTGCTAGCAGTAGGCCGTCCCGACGAGGCGGCACCTTACCTGGAAACGGCGTTGAAGGCCCGCCCCGACTATTTCGACGCGCATTACAATCTAGGCAACGCGCTGGCGTCAAAGAGCGACTTCGAAGGAGCGTCGAAACAGTTTCTGCTGGCTCTGGAAGCGCGACCTTCCGACGCCAACGCCGAGGCAAGCCTTGGGAGCGCATTGGCGGAGATGGGAAAGTTTGCGGAGGCAAAGTCGCATTTCGAACACGCCCTGCAGATTGATCCGGGTAACACCCTGGCGAAAGAGAATCTGACAGAACTGCAACGAGAAATGAATCAAAGATAGTTCCATCGAATAGTTCGGAGTCTGGGCCGCCGCCATCAGGATACAAACGATGCATCGTATTTTGTCAGTTCGATCGATACTGCTTGCAGGCTGTCTTGGGGCATGTTTTCCGCATGGGTTCGCCCAGCAATCAATGCCGGACGCCCCGTCACCCCAACCGTCAGCGTCGGTGCCCATTGCTGAGCTAGTGTCGGCGCGCAAATTGATGCAGGAGGGAAAATTCGATGAGGCCATTTCTGATTTGCAATCGCTGCAAGCCAGCCATCCAGAGGCGCATGGCCTCGATCTCGAATTGGGCACCGCCTATTACAAGAAGAGTGACTTTCCCAAAGCCATCCAGTATTTGAAGAAAGCTTCAGCGGATCCCAGCAATGGTGAAGCAACGCAGTTGCTGGGCCTCTCTTATTACCTGGGCGGACATCCGGCGGAGGCGATTCCGCTCCTCGAAAAAGTGCAAGGCTGGTATTCACGAGCGAATGTGGATGCCGCCTATATCCTGGGCATCTGCTACATCCAGAGCAAAGAGTATTCGCGTGCGCGTGCGGCTTTTGCCAGAATGTTCGACGTTCCCGCCGATTCTGCCGCCAGCTATATGTTCACTGCGCGAATGTTGCTGCGCCAGGAGTTCGACCCGGTCGCCGAAGAGTACGCGCAGAAGGCAGCGGCCCTAGACCCCAAGCTTCCATTGGTTCACTTCCTGCTCGGCGAATTGTATTTGTATAAATCTCGGGTTCCGGAAGCGATTGCGGAATTTCAGAAAGAACTGGCAATCAATCCCGGCCACGCGCAAACTTATTACAAACTGGCCGATGCTTATTCCCGAGTCCAAAAGTTCGAAGATGCCGAGCGCCTTCTGCAGCGCTCCATCTGGCTCGACGCGACATCCACCGGCCCTTACATCCTGATGGGAAAGGTGCTGGAAAAGAAAGGCGAGTTCGAATTAGCCATACGCGCTTTGCAGCGAGCCGCAACCCTGGACCCGAACAATCCTACGACTCACCATTTACTGGGCCAGGCTTACCGCGACGTGGGTAAAAAAGAAGAGGCTGAGGGTGAGTTGAAGCTGGCCGAGCAGTTGCGAACTCAGCAAGCGTCGCATCCATAAACTGCGGTCACTGTGGTCTCGGTTCCAAAGGACGATTTTGCTCTGCCGCCAATCTCTCTCCCATGTCCGTCGGCAGGTCGTGCAGTAGTTCGAGGAACGCCGCATTAGTCCATCCGAAACCTACAACGTTCATCTTGTAACCTAGCTCGGCGTGCACGTCAGACGAGCGCGTCACTACATTGTATTTTTCGACGATGTAACCGTCGCGGCGAAAATTCTCCGCGACCATTGACAAGAATTCATAGGAGATTCTATCCGCGTCCGCGTTGTAGCCGTAACGACGCAAGCCTTCCACGGAAAGCACTTCAATGTTTCCCCAGCCGTAGGGCAAATCCCACTGCGCGCCTGAGTCTTCGGTGCTCATCGACAATCCGCCCGGCCGCTCGAGGCTGGTCAAATTCTTTTCGACGGCGCGCGCCTGTCCTGGCGCGGCCAACCCTGCCCACAGTGGATAAAAAGTTGTGGCGTAGCGGTAAGAGGCTCTTTGACTCGTTGTTACGTCGTAATCGAAGAAGAATCCCGCGTTGTCATCCCACAAATAGCGGGTGATCAGTTGTTTGCGCTTCTCGGCGCGCTTGCTCCACTTATCGGCGTCGGCTCCTCGTCCCAGCCATTGGCTGATCTGCTCCATATCTTTCTCGGTTTTGTAGAGCAGACTGTTAAGGCATACCGGCGCGTAGTGATGAGTGGCGGCTCCGAATGGCCCAAAGCGAAAACTTACATCGAACCCGGATTCCCGCATCGAGCGGTCACCCTTGTAATAGTCCGAACTCAGCTTGTATTCGTGAGGCTCATCGCAACCCGCGCGCGCCATCGTATGCGAAACATCGCAGATCTGCAGCGTGTAAGGCGCTCCCCCGGCTGACTGCTCAACTCCAGGCAAGTTCTCGTGAATGTAGTCATCCGCCTGTGCGGGATGAAAGAAAAAATAGGTAGCGACCTTGCGGTAGAATCCGCCTTCATCCTGCACGGCCTCCGGCGGCGGACCTTCCCCGAAATCGTAATAGCGCGACAAGCCCGTCTCACCGGCGAGGTGAGGGTTGCGATTCCACATGTCGTAATCCTTTTCGAGATCGGCATAGGCCGTCGTCAGCCAGACGGGATCTGCGTGCCCGGATTTTTGCAACGCATTGTATACATCGATGAACATTGAACTCAGAAACGGTGGCTGCGAACGCGTCAGATAATAAGTCCGGTTGGCGTTGAGCATGGCCCCGTAGTTTTCAACTTCGAAAAAGAAATTGTCGACCATGCCACGAGCCAACTCGACGCGGCCGGCGCGAAGCAGGCCGCGAATGATGAAGTAGCTGTCCCATCCGTACATTTCGTTGAAACGTCCCCCGGGGACTACGTACTTGTTCTCCAGATAGAGCAGTCCGGGGGGCTGTATCTTCGCAGTATCGATTTCGCCGAGATGATGAATCACAACGGGCAGATGCTCGACCCGCACGCCACACTTCAAAGAGAGTTTTTTCAGGGCATCGGGCTCAGCAAAACCCGCCGGCAAGTACAGTACCGGAGCGGCTTTGATCTTGGGATCAACCACGCTCTCACATTCGCTCATGGAGCGCGTCAGGGTATCCCATGCTGAGGAGATGTATTTCAAAATTGGCTTTAAGCCTTCCGCTGGTGCGGCATCGGCTACTCTATTTGGGCCGCCGCGCGCCGGAGAGGATAGGATCAAACAAAGACCCAAGGTGAGGCCCAGTCCGCGACGAGCAAGTCTGAAATAGTGGGGTTCCATTCGTCCTGGAAGATGCGATCTTCATCTTACGCCGCGGCGCTAAGTCCTGCAAAATGAATTCGATGGGAAGCAATCCCCGCCAACTGGGGCTAAGCGCAGCGGGGCAACCGTTTGGCGGCGCAGGCTTTCGGGCGGGTCACGGGTTCAAGCTAAATGAACCCTTCACCCGAATGTCCCGGGAAGAAGATCCAACCAGCACGTCGAACTGTCCTGGCTCTGTCACCCAGTCTTTCTTCGCCGTGCTGTAGAAGGCTATTGCGCTCCGGTCAACCTTGAAATGGACATCCTTCGACTCTCCCGCTGCCAGAGCAATTCGTTGAAAGCCTTTCAGTTCCTGGACGGGGCGATCCCCGCTTGAGTGTCCGTCGTGTACGTAGAGCTCCACCACCTCGGCACCCGACCGTGAGCCGCTGTTGCGGACGGAAAGGCTCACCTCTACCGGCGCACCCGATGTCTGGTTCGGCGAAATCTTCAGATCGCTGTAATCGAACTTCGTATAGGAAAGGCCAAAGCCAAAGGGAAACAGCGGCTCTATTTTCTGCTTATCAAAGTATCTGTAACCTAGGTAAATGCCTTCGGCATAATCGACCTGCAAGTTCTCGCCGGGATAATGCCCGTAAGCTGGAGAATCCTTCCACTGCTTCACAAAAGAAACAGGGAGCTTTCCTGAGGGATCCGCATCGCCAAACAGAACATCCGCGATGGCATTTCCCCCTTCCTGGCCGCCATACCACATGTCCAGAATCGCAGGAACCTGCGCGATCCACTTCGACATGATGACGGGCCCGCCAGCATTGATCACCACAATGGTGTTCTTATTTGCTTTTGCTACGGCCTCGATCAAGGCGTCCTGTCCGGCAGGCAGATCGAGCGATTTGATATCAAAATCTTCTGACTCAAGTTTCGGATATCTTCCCACCACGACGATGGCAGCATCGGTTTTCGCGGCGGCGTTGACGGCTTCCTGTCTGAGCTGCTCCCTTGCCTCCGGACTATCCTTGCTTGGATCTTCACCCTCCATACCCACGCCCAATGCATAGCCCACTTGCAGGCGGTCACCGGCGCGATCCTGAATGCCTTTCAGCGGGGCGACTGAATATTTTGGGGTTACCAGCGAACTCCCGCCGCCACCCGTCCTGGCCACCGCGGCGCTGGGGCCGATGACAGCGATGGAATGGATTTTCGACAGATCGAGCGGAAGCAAAGCACCGGCGTTTTTGAGCAGTACGATGCCCTCGGTCGCTGCCTTCCGCGCCACGGCCCGTTGCTCAGGGGTATCGATCTCTCCGGTCGCGGTGTGTGGCTTGTCAAATTGTCCGCTGATGAACATCACGCGCAGCATGCGGCTTACGTTGTCATCAACCGTGGCCGTGGAGATTTTCCCGGCTGATATTTCGGGAAGCACCTTCTCCGAGACCAGCCAGCCACCTCCGTTGCCCGCCGCTTGCGTCTTCGGCTTTCTCAGCCACTCTTTCATCGGCTGACCGCCAGGCATTTCCAAATCCATCCCGGCATTCACCGTGCCCGCGGTGCTGTAGGTGCTGCCCCAGTCGGAGACGACAAAGCCCTTGAAATTCCATTGTTTTTGCAGCACATCTTTTAGCAGTGCAGAATTTTCTGCACAGTAAGTCCCGTTAAGCCGGTTGTAAGCCGACATCACGGACCAGACTCCGCCTTCCTCCACTGCCGCTTTGAAAGCGGGCAAATAAATTTCGTTCAAGGCGCGCTGGTCAACTATTGCATTGATCCGATGCCGTTCGAACTCCTGATTGTTCGCGGCAAAATGTTTGACGGTCGCGATCACGCCCTCGCCTTGGACTCCCTTGATGTAAGCCAGCGCCAGACGGGTTGTAAGATAGGGATCTTCGCCATATCCCTCGAAATTTCTACCCCAAAGAGGAGTGCGGTTAATGTTGACGGTCGGGCCCAGAATCATGTCTCGTCCCAGAGCCTTCACTTCCTGGCCGATCGCCTGACCCTCGCTTTCCACCAGTTCGGTGTCCCAGGTGGCGGCCATGGCCACGCCTGCGGGAAAGGCGGTCGTGGTGACTTTCGTCTTGGCAAACTCCGCGCTCGTCTCGGAGGAGGGTCCCGACCACGATCGTATGCCAAGCGGGCCATCGGCCATTTTTATAGACGGAATGCCGAGACGTTGGTTGGGAACGCTCTGCATCCAGTCAGTTCCGCTCAACATCGCAACTTTCTCCTGCAATGTCATGCGGCTCAGCAGATCTTGAACTCGTTGCTCGACCGGCAGACTGGGATTCTTGTACGGCGGAATATCGGAACCGCTCTGATTCTGCGCACTACTGAGTATGGCCGCGAAGAAAATCAGAACTGCACAGAGTAGACGCCTCATGGCTGAACCTCCACAGGGTTTCAATCGTTGTACGAGTCAACCTGCAGTAGAACCATACGCGTAGAGCTTTCAAATTATCGCGCGAATCACTATCCTAGCGGTAATCGGGCGACAAATGCCGAAGGTACCGATGGTCTCCGGTTCAATCGATTCTTCAATTAGGTCAATCTGCGGCAACTGGGACAGATTAACCTACATCTAGCAAAAGCACACTTTCAATAGAGTAGCTCCGGTTAGGTCTGAAATGAGAAACACAAAGATTGCTCGATACTTTCTCGCCATTCTTGGCTTTATCGCGCTTCCGGCGTTCTGGCCAAAGCCGGCGAATTCGCAATCCCCAGCAGCCGGCCAGACCGTTGTCCTGAAGGATGTTCGTGTGATTGACGGACTGGGCGGGCCGCCGCTGGAGCACGCCGCGATCGTGATCGAAGGAGACCGCATCGTTTCTGTCGGTCTCGTCGATAAAGCGCACTGGCCAAAATCCGCACGAGTCACCGAGTACGGCGGCAAGACGGTTTTACCTGGTCTTATTTCCGACCATTCACACGTCGGGCAAGTCGACGGCACTGGGATCGGGTTGCAGAATTACAGCCGGGCAAACATTTTGCGTCAGCTGCGGCAATACGAGGCCTACGGCGTAACCACCATGATGGCCCTCGGTTTGAATACCGATTTGTTCTACGAGCTGCGGCCCCAACTACATTCGGGCTTGTTACCGGGCGCTGATCTTTTCGGCGCAGACCGCGGCATCGGGATTCCAGATGGCGCTCCGCCATTTCCGCCACTTAATTTGGGAGACAGTCACCTGTACCGTGTCTCAACGCCGGAGCAGGCAGTTCAGGCCGTTGACGAAATGGCAACCCGCAAACCAGACCTCATCAAAATGTGGATCGATGACTTCCACGGCAGCCTGCGGGTCAAAATGTCGCCGGAAGTATACGGTGCGGCCATCCAGGAGGCGCACCGGCTCGGATTGCGCGTAGCGGCGCACATCTACTACCTGTCCGATGCAAAGTCCCTGGTTCATCATGGCTTAGATATTATCGCGCACGGGGTCCGCGATCAGCCGGTGGATGCGGACTTCATCAATGTGATGAAAACTCATTCTGTCTGGTACATTCCAACCATTGGTTTGGATGAGTCCAGTTACCTTTATGCGGAGAATCCGGACTGGCTCAACCACGCATTTCTGGTCCACGCGCTACAGCCGGCGCTGGCTGCCCAGTTCCGTGATCCTGAATGGCGGCAAAAAGCATTGAGCAATCAGAAACAAGTGGAAACTGCCAAGGCATCCGTCGCCACCAACCAGCGCAATGTGAAGACTCTCTACGATGCAGGCCTGAACATCGGATTTGGAACAGACTCCGGCGCGATGGCTGTCCGCATACCCGGCTTTGCCGAGCACAGAGAATTGGAGTTGCTGGTGGATGCAGGTTTGACCCCGTTGCAGGCCATCAACCTTGCCACCGCGAAAGCGGCGGTGTTGCTCCATCTTGACGACCGTGGAGTGTTGGCGCCGGGGAAATTGGCGGATCTGATCGTGGTGGAGGGAAATCCCGCCGCGCAAATCAAAGACATTCATAACATCGAAGCCGTCTGGCACCGAGGAAAGTTGGTGGGCGGCCGCGTTCAAGACTTCGCACCCTGAATTTATTGCACCCCGAGATTCCCATTTATAAGCGACCGAGACGTCTCGGTGCGAATCGATGACCGACGAACCCAACAAAACAATATGAGAGAAGCTCTCAAGCGTCATTCAAACCCGCACGTGCGCCGCACCGGCAACCGCATCTTCGCAGTTACCGCACTATCCTTGATGGGCGTGCTGCTCTTGTGGGCGCAAGATTCGAAACCGTCCCAGCCGCCGAAAGCTCCGGTACAACAGAGTTCGCAACCCTCGCCCAATCTCTTGCCGCCGGTTCAACTCGACGGCCAAGCCGCCCTGCATCACCTGAACCAACTCATCAGGTGGTATCGTCATTCCACCGCCGGCATCCAAACGGTGGGACTGCCCACCGACGCCATTTATCAGGACAATACGCAAAGTTTTGCGGCCGAGGCCGTGCGGCTCGCATTTCAATCCGCGAAGGCCGAGGCGGCGTTGATTGTGGCCCAACCGCAAAATAATGGTGAAAATCCTCCATCCGGCGAGACCACCCAACAGCAGAATCTGGCCCAGATGCAGGCCAGGACGTCTTCCCAGATCGATCAATTGCAGTCACAGATCGAGAAGCTGAATGCGCAAATTGCGAAAGCTCCCGCCGCCCGCCGGAGCAATCTGATTTCACAGCGAGATGCCCTTCAAGGCGAGTTGGACCTGCAGAAGGCTGTCCTCGAGGCCATTCAAAAAATGGCGGCCTTCGTGGAAAGCAACGGCGAGATCTCTGGCGGCCTTGAAGGCAGCATCAATCAGCTGGCCCGCTCGATTCCCGAAGTTCTGGCTTCGAACGCAACCGCAAAAAAGACTGCAGGAGCGCCAGCCCCGGCCAAGCCCTCGCTAACCAACTCCGGCGGTCTGATCAGCGAAACCATCACGTTGTATGACTACATGAGCGCCGTGCACCAGCTCGACGGAATCAGCGAGGAAACCGACTACACCCGCGACGCGGCAAACCAGCTGCGCACGCCGCTCCGAGATGCGCTCCGGGCAACCATTCAGCAGAGTCAGACACTGGCCAATCAGCCACCCGCCACCGACCCGCAACAGCTCCAAGCAGAGCGGCAAAATTTCCGGGAACTCACCGAGCGCTTCAAACAGCTTTCCGGCGCGCTTCTCCCGCTCAGCCAGGAAATCATCGTGCTGAATGATAGCAAGACGAATTTCGACGAGTGGCGGAACTCGATTGCCCGCGAATCCAAGTACGTTCTTCGTTCCGTGCTCGTCCGAGTGTTTGCGATTCTGCTGGCGCTGGGGGTGATTCTGGTTCTCTCGGAACTGTGGCGCCGGATCACCTTCCGTTATATCGGCGACCCTCGCCGCCGCCGACAGTTTCTGGTCATGCGCCGTGTGGTGATCGGCTTTTTGATCGTGATCGTCCTGACCCTGGGCTTCGTCAGCGAGTTCAGCTCTCTCGCGACATTTGCTGGATTCATCACCGCGGGCATCGCGGTTGGATTACAGGCCGTGCTTCTGTCCGTTGCCGCCTATTTCTTCATCATTGGGCGGTATGGAATCCGAGTCGGTGACCGGATCAGCGTGGCCGGCATCACCGGCGATGTAGTCGATATCGGTCTGGTAAGGATGTACCTGATGGAACTGGGCGGTAGTGGATTGGATTTCTATCCCACCGGACGCATCGTTGTATTCTCGAATTCGGTTCTTTTCCAGACCGGCACTCCGCTCTTTAAGCAAATCCCTGGAACCGAGTACGCGTGGCACGAAGTCGTGGTGATGATTGCTCCCGACGGAAATCATAAGGCGGCACAGGAAAAGCTGGTGGCCGCCGTGCAGGCAGTCTATTCGAAGTATCAGAAAGAGATCGAACGCCAGCATACCGAGATCGAGCGCCGCGTCGACATCCAAGTGGAGTCGCCGCGGCCGGAGGCGCGCTTGCAGTTCGCCGATGTGGGCCTGGAGCTTCGGGTGCGCTATCCGGTGGAGCTCCGGAAGGCGCCTGACGTCGATGAGGAGATGACAAGAAAAGTCCTGGAGTTGATCGAAACCGACGCCGTGCTGAAAGCCGCCGTTTCAGGGACCCCAAAGATTCGCTCGGCAGTC
This sequence comes from Candidatus Sulfotelmatobacter sp., assembly GCA_049519055.1. Lineage (GTDB taxonomy): Bacteria > Acidobacteriota > Terriglobia > Terriglobales > Acidobacteriaceae > Sulfotelmatobacter. Next base: position 32,689 of record JBEKRE010000023.1, read on the forward strand.
AAGGGGTGAGAGTTCGCTCGATCATTTCTTGCGCAATGTATCAGGCTGTCTCCGTCGCAAATTTACAATCACCATCCTGCCACCGCGCGAACGTCTGTAAGGCAACTGTGGAAGTGAAGGGAGTATTATGCGAATAACAAATAGATGTTGAAAACGGAGTGGAGTAATGCCCCAGTCGATTGACTGGCCGCCGCCGCGTTCGGGGCGGCCTCGCCGTCGCCGTCGCTTCGTCCTCATTATTCTCATCGCGCTTACCGTCATTTTCTTCGCCGGTCGAGCGGCGTTGTCCTATTACGTGGACTTGCTCTGGTTCGAGTCGCTCGGCTACGCGCAGGTGTTCTGGAAGACACTGAACCTGCAGTGGGAAGTCTTCGCCGTTTTTGCTGCCGCCACGTTTCTCGTACTGTACGGAGCGTTTCTCGCTCTCAAGCGGGCGCATCTCCCCGATTTGCCGGAAGGTCACACGATCTTCATCGGCGGCCAGCCTCTAAAGCTGCCGGTAGAACCTGTTCTGCGATTAATCGCTCTCGGCGTGTCGCTCGCCATTGCTGCTGCCACCGGCGCTGCGATGGGGGGGGAATGGCCGACGCTCGCGCTCTTTTGGTACGCGCCTCGCGCTGCCGGTAGCGTCGCAGACCCGATTTTTGGCAAGCCGCTGAACTTCTTTTTGTTCGCACTGCCCGCCTGGCAACTGATCGCCGGCTGGCTGCTTACGCTAGCCGTGATTCTCTGTGCGCTCGCCGTCTTTTTCATTCTTATCAGCGGCGGAGCGCGCGTGCTTGCCGGACGCCTCAGTCGCCACGTCACGTTACCTTGGCGTGGACTGTCGATCGCGTTTTCCTTTCTGCTGCTGATCCTCGCAGCGCGTGAATATATCGGCCGGTTCGAACTCTTGCTCGAGGATCATACGATCTTCGGCGGTGTCACCTACACGGACGCGCACATCACCCTCACCGGGATGCTTGTGGTCTGCGCCACGCTGGTTCTGGGAGCGGTGATCGCGGCCGGGAACGCCATACGGCTGCCACGCGGACGCTGGCTGATTGCGGCGATTCTTCCCGCTGCAGTCTGCTATATCGCTCTTCAAGCGATCAGCTGGTACGTCAGCAGCTTTATTGTCAAACCGAATGAACTAGTTCGCGAGAAGCCCTACATCGTCTTCAACACCGAGTTGACGCGGCAGGCTTACGGATTGAATCGGGTAGCGCAGCGCGAGTTTCCCGCTGAGACAACGGTCGAGGCCGCGGATGCGGCAAACAATCAAGCCACGCTTCAGAATATCCGGCTGTGGGACTGGCGTGCGCTGCAGGACACGCTGCGTCAGATTCAGGAAATCCGCACCTACTATGACTTCCCCGACATCGACATTGATCGATATAACATCGACGGCACAACTCGCGAGGTGATGCTCGCCGCGCGCGAATTAAACGTCGATAAGCTCCCGGAGAGCAGCCGCAACTGGATTAACGAAAAGCTCATTTACACCCATGGCTATGGCATCACCATGAATCCAGTGAACGGATTTACGGCGGAAGGGCTGCCTACGTTAATTTTAAGCAACATGCCAGTTCAGAGCACGGTGCCGGGACTGAGTGTGACCCGTCCGGAGATTTATTTCGGCGAGTTAACCAATACAGACGTCTACGTAAAGACGCGGCAGAAGGAATTCAACTATCCGCAGGGAGAGAGCAACAATCTCACCTCTTATGAGGGAGACGGGGGACTTGTCCTCGGCAGCTTTCTGCGCCGCATGGTCATCGCTCTCGACCAAAACGATCTCGCAAAGTTGCCGTTCAGCGATGACGTGAACAAGAGCAGCCGGTTGCTGATGCGCCGCAACATACGCGATCGTGTAGCGGCGTTAGCGCCGTTCCTCACCTATGATCCGGATGCTTACGTCGTCCTCGGCGATGACGGCCGGCTGTCGTGGATCATGGATGCCTTCACAGTTTCCGATAGCTACCCCTACTCGACCCACTATCGTCTCGACAACAACTCTATCAACTACATGCGGAACAGCGTGAAGGTGGTCATCGACGCCTACGATGGCACGACAACGTTCTACGTGTTCGATACGGATGATCCGATCATCGCGGCCTACCGCCGCATCTTTCCGGCTCTGTTCAAAGACGCGGCCACGATGCCGCCGGGCCTTCGCAAGCACGTGCGCTACCCGGAGTTGTTGCTCAAGCTCCAGGCGGAAGTCTACGGCCTTTATCACATGACAGATCCGGAGGCGTTCTACAACCGCGAGGATCTGTGGACCGTTGCTACCGAAGTTGGCATGAGTGCTGGAGGGGAACAGACCACGCAGCCGATGCAGCCGAATTTCGTCCTGATGAAGCTGCCCGGCGAAACGGGCGTGGAATTCGCAGAGATTCTACCCTTCACGCCGGCGAACCGGAATAATCTGATTGGCTGGATTGCCGGACGCAGCGACGGCGCCCAATACGGCACGTCTGTGGTCTACAATTTTCCTAAGACGAAACTGGTCGACGGGCCGCTGCAGATCGAGGCGCGAATCGATCAGAACGCTCAGCTCTCCGGACAACTGACGCTGTGGAATCAGCAAGGCTCGCACGTGCGGCGCGGCGCCCTGCTCGTAATTCCGACTGGGAAGGCGCTGTTGTATGCGGAGCCGATTTATTTGCAGGCGGAGCGGAGTCCGATGCCAGAGCTGCGATTGGTCGTGCTCGCGCTGCAGGATCGGCTGGCGTACGGCCCAACCTTCGAATCGGCAATGGCGTCTCTGTTTGGCGGAACCGTCTCGTCGCTGACTGCTCCATCAATGGCTACCGCCGCGCCTGCAGAGGTGCAGCGCGCCGCCTCGCCCTCCGCCCAGCCCGCAGCGGATCTGAACGCACTCATCGCGGAAGCTGCCCGGGACCTTGCCGACTATCAGCGCCTGACCGCGGAAGGCAAACTCGGCGAAGCGGGGCAGAAGCTAGAAGAGCTGAAGCGCACACTCGACAAGCTGAATGCTCGGCAAAGATAATCACGCTAAGTAATTGTCATATTCTCTATAGGGTGGATGTTTTACCGGGATCGTTAGGATATTTGCCCGAAGTGATTTCACGTGCATCGGCAAGCTAAACGGTGAGCTGAACGATCCGGTGCGGCGACGATTCATCGAATGAAACTGCGGTCGACAGATCAGCGCGGCAGTAAGGCACGCACTCGAGCGTTTGTTGTCGCCGTAACTTTTGCCGTGGTTGGCGCGCTACCGAGCGGCTGCACAAGCGGCCGAGTTAGCAGTTCAAGCTCAACGCAGCAGCCAGAAAGTTCAACTCGCGCCGCCGCGTCCACAAAAGACGCTCGCGAAGCACATCCTCCCGCATGCCCGTTTCTCAGCCCTCCCGGGTTGATCGCCGCACGCCAGGTGAAAGGAAGCCACACGGTGATCCTTTCGTGGACGGCCAGCGCTTCTGATTCAAAGCACGCCGATGCTGTGGGCTATTGCATCTATCGCACCACAGGACGCAAGGACGCGCCGGCCGAGCGGGTCAACTCCATACCCCTCCCGGTCACCAGCTGCGTGGACGATGTGGTGGAAGATGGCCAGAAGTATTACTACCTAGTGCGCGCGATCAGCGCCAAAGGAGTAACCAGTGTGAGCTCGAAGACAGTGCCTGCCCGGATTCCAACTGGGAAGCCGGGCAATCCTGCCCAGAGTGCGGTGCCATTCTGCTGGGACCCTGCCGGCCGCAAATAGGTTCGAAATGCGGACGACCCGCGGAACGGAGCTGTACAGGAGATCTGTTCGCTAGCGTACGATTACATGGTGCCAAGTACGAGCCACGAACCTAGTTCCGTATCGTCGCCGCTATTGCGCTTTTCCGTTCTGGGGGCGATCGGGGTGGCCATTTGGTTCCGTCCCCTAATATCTTCGTTCGCTTTGGCTCTTGGCGACGAGCAATATACGCACATACTGTTGATCCTTCCTATCAGCGCGACCCTTCTCTTTCTCGATTGGAAGTCACCTGGGCCTTCGTCTCCTTGGGATAGGAGAATTGCTTCAGGGTTGCTGACGGTTGCGGTTGTGGTAACGGCTGCAGTGAGATTGAGTGCAGTTCCACTCTCTCCCGACCTACGACTCGCGGTGAACATGCTGGCATTTGTGATGTGGTGTGTCGCCGCGTTCCTGTTTTGTTTCGGCAGCCGTGCTGTTCGAGGGTCGCTTTTTGCTCTTTGTTTCCTGCTCTGGATGGTTCCCCTTCCGCAGTTCGTGATGAACCCGATCGTAAGCCTGCTGCAGCGAGGTTCCGCTGCCTCGGCTCATTTGCTGTTCGCGGCGGTTGGCATTCCGGTGGCCCAGCAAGGCATGCTCGTGCATATTCCCGGGTTGACGCTTGAGGTTGCTCCGGAGTGCAGCAGTATCCGTTCGAGCTTGATGCTCGTGGTCACAACCATGGTGCTGGCGCACCTGCTCTTGCGCTCATTCTGGCGAAGGGTCTTGGTCGTTGCGGTGGCGATTCCGCTTTCAGTTGCGAAAAACGGACTTCGCATCTTTGTGCTTGCGATTCTGGGAACACGCGTCGACCCGGGTTTCCTGACTGGAAAGCTCCACCGCCAGGGCGGATTCATTTACTTCCTCATCGCCTTGTCGGTCATATTCGTGCTGGTTTGGATTTTGAATCGCCGTGAAGAACAAAAACAGCCTCGACCGACGCTGGTTTGAAGAGATCTATAAGGGGCCGGGTTGTAAGCGATCCAAATCTTATCGGTGGGCCAAACCAAAGGATACGGCTGCGGCCGAGCCGCCGATGTTCATCAGGGAAACAGCCCGCTCCAGTCTGTGATGTCCCGTCTTGTGGAAGAAGTAGCTGAGCCCAACCACCCCAACCGTCTCACCGGCAAAGTTCAGCGCCAGCCCGGGCGTACTGCCGCTGACCAGACGCGTTATGGGGTTCAGTTCCTGGCCGCCGCTGCGAAGATTGTCGCGGGTCACGACAAAGTCCGCGGCGCTGAAGGCGGCATTTGCCGCAAACAGGATGCTATTGTCACGGTCCCAGAATCGGTGATCGCCGGGGGCTTGGGGCGTCGTTGCTGGTTGGACTGACTTAAACATCGGAGCCGGTTCGATCGCCTCAGGTTGAAGCAGCGCGAAAGAGACCTGTTGTTGCCCTAGTCCTGGCCGACAGAGGCTCAGGATTGCCAGCAGAATTGTGGCTTGCGGTTTAAGAATTAGGGTAAGCCAGTTTGTCCGCATAACTTTAGTGAGCCCTCAGTATTGGCCGTCTGTACTAGTACTAACGCATGTGCCGGGCCAAGCGATATGGCCCCTGAGTGCCACTAAACTCTGCAGAATGATTACTTTTTGTAGGATGCCTGTTACGGAAGTTCGCGCCATGTGCAGGCTCTTGCACACAATTCTCTTTTCATCGAGCTAGGAGAAAACGCGCTTTGCTGCTTCGCCGAGAGTGAACCTCCTTTCAGGAAGCAAGCCTGGCGGATGGCGCACATCCACTCCGCCAGGCCATAGTAGCCGCTTTCGCTATCGAACGTTGCAGCTTGAGCAATCGGCTAGGGGACCGTCGCTTTCACCGGAGGCGTCGAGCGGCTACTCTCCTGCCCACTGGAATTCACGGAAGTGGCCTCGTAGTAATAGGTTTGGCCGGAGATGACTGTGCTGTCGGTGTACGCAGTATTCGCGTCCAGGCTGGAATTGATTTTGTTATATGTACCGGTGGCGCTGGTGCCGCGATAAATGTTGTAACCAGCGACGCCCGAACTGGAGTTCCAAGACAAGTTGACGCTGTACTCCGCCACTGTGCCAGTACCGCTCAGAGATTCGGTCGTCTTCGAGTTGGAGGCGTTGCTGGAAAACGAGAGCGAACCAGATTGCGCGCCGCCGCTTTTCGGGGTGAAAGCCACGTTGAACGATAACTTATGGCCGGCGTCGATAGTTAGGGGAAGCGCGACCCCATCCAGGACGAATTGCGAATTGCTGCTGCTATCAGACGACACCGTCACACTTGCCCCGGAAGCACTCATGGTAATGGATTGAGTTTGTGTCGTGCCGACGGGGACACTCCCGAAGTTCACGAGCACCGGAGTGATGGTCAATTGGCCGGTCGAAGCAGTGCTCGCCTTACCCGTCCCTCCCACCTGAAAAGGCAGAATTGAGTTTGAAGCGTTGCTGGTAAACGTGGACCGTCCTCCCACCCATCCTTTCGCGGTGGGAGCGAACCTCACGTCAAGGGTGAGGCTCCCGCCTGCGGATAGCGTGAACGGCAGACTCTTAGCCAAACTGTATTGAGGCCCGCTGAATTTTACCGCCGAAACTCGAACGCTCGTGCCTCCGCTGTTCGTCAGAGTAATTGTCTCAGTTTTTGTTTCGCCAATCTGGACTGTGCCAAACGTGAGAGATGACGGGCTGCAGGTTAATTGTTGCGCGGTCGCTTGAGCTAACGCCAAAATTGAAGCAAATGCTGTGACTATTATGCCGAAGAAACCACGGGCGGAAAGAAAGCTGGTAAGGGACTGGGGGAGTCTCATACCGTCATTCTGAAGTTAATTGGTAAGTATGGGTAGGTCTCAGTAGGGCAGGTTGGGCAGACCGGAGGAGCCTGGAAGGCGCAGTCGGAGCGCAGAATTAAAAGCGTGGGCTAAGGCGAATGCATTAGCCGCTCAGGGGGCAGGTATCTGAACGTCGGTAACGATATTGGAGTAACCGCTCTCCTCATTGCTGGAATTCACTGCGGTTGTCGCGTAACAATAATTCGTACCGTCAGCGACGGAAGAGTCTGAATACGTCGTGGCCGTATCCAAAGAGGAGCCGTTGATCTTTGAATAGGCTGCGCAGGCATTTGTGTATACCGCGCGATAAATATTGTATCCCGAGACGTTGGGCGAAGTGCTGGCGCCCCACGACAAATCAACGATATGTGCCGGGGCCGCGGTGCCACTTCCGGTGGCCGCTTCTATGGTCGCGGAAGGTTGCGCATCGCTGGTAAATGTGAGAGTCGCGCTTTCGCCGCCGGTAACTTGCGGACTGAAGCTTACGGTAAACGGTGTGCTCTGTCCCGCCGGAATGACCACGGGCAGCGACAGTGCACTCACCGTGAACTGTGAGTTGTTCGAGCTGACCGCTGTGATTGTTACATTTGCACCGCTGGCGCTGAGGCTGCCTGAAGCTGTTCCGGTGGATCCGACAAACACACTGCCAACGCCGAGAGTTGCTGGAGAAGCTGTCAGCTGCGCGGTTGCGGTCGTCCCCGTTCCCGAAACAGGGATGACCAACGATGGATTGGATGCGTTCGAAGTGATCGTGACGCTCCCGCTGGCGGCGCCAGCCGTCGGCGGGGTAAAGGTCACACTGAATCCTAGTGTTTGTCCTGCCGTAAGAGTCAGCGGCGTAGAAATCCCGCTCAGAGTAAAGCCTGTGCCGCTGATCGCAACCTGAGTAGCCGTTAGCGACGAACCACCAGTATTCGTCACGCTCACGGACAATTGTTGGTCGCTGCCCACGTGCACGGTTCCAGCGCTAAGGCTCGTGGGGTTGGCTGTCAAAGCTCCCTGCGCAACTGTAGTAGTCGAGGCCGCCTTACTGGAACTGAACCCTTGACAACCGACCATGATAGCCAGAGACAGAAGAAGCACTCCCACACCTGCGCAGTCTTTCGCGGTACGAGGTGTCAGAAAGCATCTAAGCATAGTTCGAATCCCTGAAGCGGGAATGCGCAAAACTCTGCACTTCCGTGTTCTGGAGGTACACGCTGAGTCTGAGGCCCTGGACAGACTTCGAATAGATTTCGGAGGTACATCCAGAAGAACGTCAGAAGGTCAGCATCGCAGGTCAAAGAGCATCCCCTCTTTTCTCCTCGGATCAGCTAATCTTTGTGTTTGGAGATACTTACGGCATTCCAGAGCGGACATGACCCGTCCGACCTGCACTTCTGACAATTGAGGGGGATAAAAGCACGTAGAAACCTACAGCATGCGGTCAATCCCGGAAAGTCTACAATTGGACTAACCGGGGAGAGGGGCCGCCACGATTGACAGTTTTCGTGAGTTCCGTTTCAATAAACGCATCGGTTCAGTGATGACGGAATTTTAGAGACATAGCCGCCCGATGATCGTCAATTTTGCTGAGCGGGCGCACAACCACAACTGGGAACTGGACCCGGTAATCCGGTCATTGCTTGATACCGATTTTTACAAGCTGCTGATGCTGCAGTTTGTGTGGAAGCATTTCCCCCAAACTCACGCGTCTTTTTCCCTTCTCAATCGCAGCTCCACGGTGCGCCTGGCAGACCTTTTTCCAATCCACGACATCGCCCAGCAAATGGAGCACGTCAGGAAACTGCAATTTCGAAAATCCGAACTGGTGTGGCTCGCAGGGAACACCTTCTACGGCCGCCGCGGGATTTTCGAACCTGCATTCCTGGAATGGCTAGAACGGGACTTCAGCCTGTCGGAATATGCGCTATCGGTCAAAGACGGTCAGTTCCAACTTTCTTTCGATGGCCTGTGGACCGACACGACGATGTGGGAGCTCTATGCGCTTTCCATTCTGGATGAGCTGAGAACCCGGGCCAACTTGAAGAGACTGAGCGAGTTTCATCTCGACGTCCTCTATGCCCAGGCGAAGACCAAGCTATGGAGCAAGATCGAACGCTTGCGCGGCGTCCCGGGTCTCAGCGTTGGGGATTTCGGAACTCGTCGGCGGCACAGCTTTCTGTGGCAGGAATATGTTGTCAAAGCCATGGCTTCCAATCTTGGCCGTGGCTTCATCGGAACCTCGAATGCCTTTCTGGCCCACAAACACGATCTTGAGGCGATTGGTACCAATGCTCATGAAATCCCCATGGTTCTCGCTGCCCTTGCACCGGATGACAATGCTCGGAGATTTTCCCAATACCAGGTGCTCAAACTGTGGCAGGAAACTTACGAGGGCGCACTCCGCATCATGCTGCCTGACACTTTCGGCACAACGCAATTCCTGGAAGGTGCCCCCGCCTGGGCCGCCGATTGGACTGGCCAGCGCATCGACAGCAAGAATCCCTATGTGGCCGGCGACGAATATATCGCATGGCTCACAACGCGCGGCCGAGACTCAAAGGACAAACTCATCATCGCATCCGACGCACTCGACGTCGACGACATAATCGGCTTGCACTCCTATTTTGGTGGCGCACTTCAGGCGGGGACAACTCCCGCAGATTTCCATAGCGCGGCCGACTTTCTGGATCGGCAAAAATGGACTCCTGGCCGCCGGATTCGATTCAGTGCTGGCTGGGGAACTCTTCTCACCAACGACTTCCGGGGATGCGATCCCACTGGTGGCACCGGTTTTGATCCCATTAGCCTGATCTGCAAAGTCTCAGAAGTTGAAGGCAGGCCCGCGGTCAAGCTCTCCGACAATTACGCAAAGGCGCTCGGTCCGGCGGACGAAATTGAACGCTATCGGCGCGTGTTCGGCACGGCCGGAGTTACAAACATTCCGCTGGTCGCGTGACTCTCGTTTCTTCCGAATACCAGTCCTAGCATCAACAACCGGACTGCACGGAATGTCATCCAATGTCGCGGTTTGTTGGGAGTGGCGCCATGAAGTCTGAAAGTTCGTTGCGGTTGACGTCGTTGTCCGCCTTGTTGGTCATATTTGTCGGCCCACGCCTACATGCACTGGGGAAAATCATTGCGCATCAGTTAGAAAACCCTTGCGCCAGCTGGCTGAACGACCTCCAAACAGCGGAGGCAGCTTTTCGGGATGGTCTGGAGGCAATTGCAGCGGCAGTAGTGCTACCTGTTCGATCACAATGATTTCGTCCGAATACGTGCAGGCGACGTTCCCATGAGTCGCGCTTACTGCTGAGGCTGCCCCACGCTCTCTTGCCTAACAGACGTGCATTATTCCAGAATGGCGCCTGCAGTGGGATAATGGTCTCGTGAGGATCCTGCGTGTCCTTGGGCTTTGCTCCTTCTTGTTTTCCGTTTCGACCTGCTTTGCCGTAACGCGGCATCACTACATCGCCGCTGGAGATGTGACTTGGGATTACGCTCCCAGCGGCATGGTGAAACCGTCACCTATGAAGGCAGAAACACCGATGTAGTCGAACTTCTTCCCGCTAGCATGAAGACCGTGGACATGATCGCTGACAATCTCGGCACCTGGATGTCTCATTGCCATGTGGAAGACCACATGGAGAATGGGATGATGGCGGTTTACACCATCTACGCTCCTCCCTCGCGTCCCTGTCCGATCGCGTTTGCTGGCGGAGACTTCTGGAAGGATCCGGAGAACTTTACGCTGGCTGTAAGGAACACTAGCAGCAAAACGATTAGCAGCTTGCGGGTCATGCCGGAAATGTTCCTCGCGCCCCAGGATTTGCGACGCCCCTTCAACGCCGAATGGTCTTCAACCAAGCCCGTTTCGCCCAGGCAGGAACAGACTCTCGAAAAGCCTGGTGTTCCGCCCGCGAGCGCCCAAGGGGTGATGGGTTGGGTCTTCGTCCCCAGCTTTGTGAAGTATGAAGATGGAAGCACTTGGATCCCGCAAAGCGAGGGCGAGTGTTTTGGCGTGATTTGGCGGGACGCACAACATCCGGATGTGCTCGCGTTGCCTCCGCGGCAGATTGAAATCAATCCCGATTAGCCGCGTCGAATTATGATTGCCGGATCCTGGAAGCTGCGATAGCTCGCACCCCAGCGCTCACCTGCACAGCTCCCGCAGGCGGTCAGCAGCTGCCTCCGGCGTGATATCACGTTGCGGAGTGCCCAACAATTCGAAGCCCACCATGAATTTTCGGATGTTTGCGGAGCGCAACAGAGGCGGAAGAAAATGGGCGTGCAAATGCCACTCTGGATGTGCTTGTCCATCCGTGGGCTGCTGATGAAAACCCATCGAATAAGGAAACGGAATGTTGAATAAACGGTCGTAGCCGGCGGTCAGCTTTTGCAATACATCAGCCAGCTGTCGGCTTTGGCCGCCGCTAATTCCAGAAAGATCCGCCATGTGTTGCCAAGGAAGAATCAGAGTTTCGAAAGGCCAGACCGCCCAGAAAGGCACAACCACAAGAAAACCCTCGTTCTTGAAGATCACGCGGTGGCCGCAGGATTGCTCGAGGTACATATATTCACAAAGCAGACATCGCTGGTGCGATTGCAGATAATCTCGCTGCGCTTTTTGCTCTTTAGCGGGTTCGTTGGGAAGGGAAGAGGTTCCCCACATTTGGCAGTGCGGATGGGGATTGCTCGCACCCATCATGGCGCCGCGATTTTCGAAAACCTGCACGTAGTTGATAAAATCGCGCGCTCCAAGATCGGCAAATTGTTGCCGCCACATCTCGATCACGGCAACAATCTCGGCCTGCTCCATGCCGCCTAGCGTGAGATCATGGCGCGGCGAAAAACATCCCACGCGGCAGATTCCTCGTTCCCCCTCAGCCACAATCAATGGACTGTCGGCTCTAGCTGCATCGAGCGGCTCAGGGCGAAGCGCCGGATAGTCGTTGTCGAAAACGAAAGTCGAGGAGTAGGAAGGATTACGCTCCCCGCGCGCGCGCGCGTTGCCTGGACAAAGATAGCAAGAAGGATCGTAAGCCGGTTGGCGCTCATGCGGCGCCGGTTCGACCTGGCCCTGCCACGGCCGCTGGACACGGTGCGGCGAGACGAGAACCCACTCGTCGGTCAGCACATTCAGGCGGCGATGGGAAGAGTCGCGAGCTGGCAGCATGGTTCCGTACACAACTCAGAATCTATAGCCACATCCACGGCGATCGCTTGGTCTTGTCAAACCGCTGCTCCCGCTCCGTTCGCAGCTCCAGTGACATAGATTTCAGGACGAATCTGAGTCGCATCCTGATAATCCTCAGCCATTCGTTCGCTGAATCCGCAAGCCTCACTTCGTTCGACCAGATTGATCGTACACCCGCCAAATCCGCCGCCCGTCATGCGCGCGCCATACGTTCCGGAAATCTTGCTGGCCAGTTCGACCATGATGTCCAATTCGGGGGAACTGACTTCAAAATCACTCTTCAGGCTGCGATGCGACGCGTACATCAGTTGGCCGACTCCTTCAAGATCCCCCGATTCGAGAGCCTCGGCGGCTTGTAACACTCGCGCATTCTCTGTGACGATGTGCTTGCAGCGACGGAGCAAAACATCGGACAGCCCTCCGCCGTGACGTTGTAAATCAGCCTTAGTGACGTCCCGTAATGCCCCGATTCCTTCGCGAAACTGGGCGAAATAGCGAACCCCCGCTTCACATTGTGCGCGCCGGGCATTGTATTCGCCAGCCGCGATGGCGTGTTTAACCATCGTATTGCAGATCACCAGGCTCACGTTCTCTGGTAGTCGGATGAAGCGAACATCCAGCGACCGGCAGTCCAGTTGCATTGCTTGGCCAGTCCGACCATGCAACGATGCAAATTGATCCATGATGCCGCAGCGGGAACCCACGAACTCATTCTCAGCACGCTGGCAGAGCTTTGCGATTTGGGTGTCGTCCATTCGATGGTTCGAGGCATTGAGCAACGCCAAGGCTGTCGCGACCTCCAGCGCCGCGGAGGAACTCAGACCTGACCCAATAGGGACGTGTCCATCAATTAACAGGCTGGCTCCGCGGAGAACGCAACCCTCGCGCTCTAGTTGAATCAGCACGCCGCGAACGTAATCAGTCCAGTTGTGCAAAGGGTGAGGCTCTGCTTCACGAACTGCAAAAGACGCCGACTCTGGATGCTGCAAGGAATGAACCACCAACTTTCCGCTGTCCGTTTCCGCGCAAGCCGCGAAAGTGTCGAAGCCGATCGCTGCAGGCATCACATATCCGTCGTTATAATCGGTATGTTCGCCAATCAGGTTGACGCGTCCTGGGGCTCGGAAGATATTGCACTCGCCACGAAATCGCTTACGGAACTCCGCCGGGAGATTTTCTAGTGACATGGCGAAAAGGTAAGGCTCGATTTACGGCTTCTTGGTTTCGGGCGTGATTGCTGCACCGGTTCCTTCTTTTAGGGTATGAATCGCATCCACACCGAGGTCAGCAAACTTCTCAACCAGCCGGCTCGGCCAGCGAATCTCTATCCAGTCGATTTTGGTTGCAACGCCTAGTCCGAAGTGAACTCGCATGTCGCTGTTGGAGATATAGCTGGAGCCGCTGCGTACCTCGTCCACCAAGAGGCGGTTCGCGGTCTTGACCGAAACGCGCGCGCCAATACCGTCACGATTCGACTTCGTCCCCACCGTGCGAACTGCGATCCAATGATTCGGAGTACGAATCTGGTTCACCAGCAGGCTGGGCGTGGCGTTCATGTTGCTGATCACCACCGACATCCGGCCGTCATTCCACAAATCACCCACCGCCAGACCCCGCGACGAAGCCGCAGTCGTAATGGCCGATCCGGACGAAGCTGAAACGTCCGTGAACGTGCTGTCTCCATTATTGTGATAAAGAATGCGCGGTTCCTTGTAATTACTGCCCAGATGCTGGCTGTCGACTTCTGGGTAAACGTGTCCGTTCACCAGAATCAAGTCCGGCCAGCCGTCATTATCGAAGTCGAAGAACATGGTTCCCCAGCCCAGGTATTGTGTGTACAAGCCAAGCCCTGCTGCCGAGGTCGCATCGGTGAAGGTACCGTCTCCGTTGTTGCGATACAAAGTGGAAGTGTCGTCGGAGAAATTAGTTTTGAAAATGTCCAGATGCCCGTCACCGTTGAAGTCCGCGATGGTGGAACCCATGCCGGCCTGTTCGCGGCCATCTTCGTTGAACGCCGAGCCGGCAGTCACCGCAACATCGGTGAACGTACCGTCATGGTTATTGCGGTAAAGAATGCTGGGAGTGCTGTCGCAGGCAATGAAGATATCAGGCCATCCGTCTTGGTCAAAATCCAGAGTGGAGACACTGAAGGCGTAGTGCCCATCCGTTCGATCGATGTGTGCTTTTGTTGTAACGTCTTCGAACGTGCCGTCACCCCGGTTGTGATAAAGAATATTCTTCGCGCCTGGCAAGCCGCGCGGGCCGCACATCACGGGGACTCCTTTCCAGGTGCAGGTGGGTCGCTCACCCGGCGCGGGCGCCGTCGCCAGATCAAAATCCACATAGTTGGCCACGATTAGGTCGAGCTGCCCGTCGCGATCGAAGTCGACAAACGCGCAGCCCGTGCCCCACGCTTTTCCGGACCCGGCGACTCCGGCTTTCTCCCCCACTTCAGTGAAAACGCCTGCCTGGTTGTGATACAGGCGATTCTTGCCATAGTAGGTGACGTAGAGATCTTCCCACCCGTCGTTGTCGTAATCTCCAACGCAGACGCCTTGCCCCCAGCCCGTGGCGACGAGCCCAGCTTTCGCGGTCACATCGGTGAAAGTTCCGTCGTGATTGTTACGGTAGAGGTGATTGCTGGGTGCGGCACCCTTTGCTGACTGCTCTAGCCGGGTGCCGTTGACCAGAAAAATATCAGGCCACCCGTCATTGTCATAGTCGAAGATGGCGACTCCGGTACCGGTGGTCTCAATGATGTACTTCTTGGTCGAGACGCCGCCGAAGATCTCCTGCATGGTAAGCCCGGCCTTTTCGGCCACGTCCGTGAAGTTGGCGATCGGCTTGACCGCCGAGTCCACGTTGGATTGTTGGCCCCACCCGCAGACCGCCGAAATGGCCAGAATCACAATGCAAGCAAGCCGACCAGCGCCAGGGTGCAAACCAAGAAGAATCCTGAATTGCATGAGTCCTTCTGAATGTCAGGGAAGCGGACCAGAAACTAGAGACATGGTAAGAGTCTAATCTACAACTCGGCTTTGCCGGGTTCGTGTCGCGTTCCGGCTGGTTGACTCCGCAGTGTCTGTCGAGTCATCTTCCCGATGGCGGATTCAAGCCCAGAGCCAGCACAGTCATATCATCCACTGCAGTCTGCCCGTCTCTCTTCGAAACAAGTCCGAAGCTGCCGGAATAATCCCACATCGCCCATCCCATGCCATGCTGCTCCAGCGCCGCGCGGACGTCGTGAATCCACGCCTCACGATCATGAGGTTCGGCATACGCGCGATAGACGCCAAATTCGTTGCACACCACGGAAACTCCGCGCTTCCCAGCCCAGTCCGCCACTTGCGAAACCTCGGCGTCAATTCGCGCCGCATCCCAGTGGTCCTGTCCATAGCGGGTTACCGCCAGACGGTCTACCGCATCTGCCACGCCCGCCGCAGTCTTGGCCGCCGATTCCGGCGACGATGGATAATGCAGTCCTTTTACCCAATGCCAGAAGTATGTTCCCCACGTCGCGCCCTGATGCGTGAAGATATGCGGCTCGTAAAAGTGAAAATTGTAAATCACGTCGGGGTCGCGCAAGGGCTCGATGAAAACCAATTCATCATCATCCGACCACCGGGCTCCAGTCGCGATAATGGTTTGCTGCGGAGCGCCTTCACGAATTGCCGCCGCCAACTTAGCCTGCACTCCATACCATCGGAAGCGGTCGGACAACTCCGGCTCGTTCAGGATCTCAAAGAACACACGGTCCGCATCCCAACTGGAATAATGTCGCGCCAGCGCCCGCCAGAAGTCAGAGAATTCCTGGACGAAGGTGTCGTCCTTGGCTAACCTTGCCTTGAAATCACTTTCCGGATGTAGATCGATCACCACAGCCAGTCCGTGATCCAAAATCATCTTCACCGCGGAGTCCAGATAACCGAGATACTCCGCCGAAATTTCCTCAGGCCTGTGATCCGCCATCATCGGTTGCGGATTCACGCTGAGCCGCACGTGATCAAATCCCATCGACTTGATCAGCGCGATGTCTTCGGTGTTGGTCCAGTTTTGGAAGTGCTCCTTCGTGTATCCGCGCTTGTCGTAAACCTGTGCGAACCATTCACTGGCGTTGATGCCGCGTCGCAGCCGCGCAACCCGTGATGGGAGAACCGAAGAAGTTGACTGCGGGCGTGAAAGGGAGCTCGTCTGCGCCGGCAGGAAATTCGCGGCGAAGCCGCCAAGCAAAATTAGCAGAGCGGTCCAGCGCTCTATCCGCGAGCATTTTATTCTGAGCGTAGACTTAAACTCCGAATCGTCTCATTTCACTCCAAGAACGCTGATCAGTGTATCCCACTCGACCGTTCGGAAGGAGACGCCGACGCCTTCGCATGACCGTGCTCAGGGGAAGCATGATCATTCACTCGTGGATTTCTTTGCTGGGGGCGTCATCGAATAAGGCCTGCGTCCAAACACGAGACCGGTTTCCACCTCAACCGGTTTTCCCTCGCGGAGGTAGGGCTTGAACTTCCATTGCCCCAAGGCATCGCTGATGGCTTTTGTCTGATCGGGGAACGCGCTCAGAAAGTGAATGTGTTTCACCCTGCCTTCTCTGTCGATGATGACGCGCACTGGAACTGAGTTGAACCTATGCTCGGTGAAGATTGGGTCAACTCGCGCAATCACATTTTCCTCGCTGGCGTAATCCTTAATACACAACGGGGCCTCGCCTCCGCCCGTCCCGCGGTTCGGACTGGCTTCCGCAGGCAATTGCATCTTATCCAGGCCAGCCATCAAACTCTTCAGCAGATTCTCGTCGCGGCTGGTGAGCATTACTTCGATGGTGTGACAGCGGATTTGAGTCGCCAGATCATACCAATGCACCCCTGCCGCCGGGGACCGGTACGAAAAGACGACAAAGGAGTGGCCGGCGATCCTGATCTCCCTGGGAGGCATTTCAACTTTGTAGTCGGCTCGCAAATCGTCCTTCGCATACCTCGCGAGCTCCAACGCATTGGTTAGGGGCAGCGGCGTGAAGAATATGTCCTCGGCGGTGATCAATATACTGCCCGGCGCGGTTCCTTTGAAAGTATCTGCAGGACTGAATTGTGCGAGCACGTAGCGTCCGGTTTCCGACGGCGGCGGACCGTCGTATGTCTCGATCCAATCTTGAGGCAAAGGGTAGGTCATTCCAAAATACTTGTTAGTGAAGACATCCTTGGTCACATTTCCGCCTTCGGGCACGGGAGTGACGGAATCGCCCGCGCTTGACCATGCACCTTTCACCAGAATGACTCCGGACGGACCCTTCGTCGCTGGCTGAATGTTGCAAGAGCCGCAGCTCCCGTTGGGCACAAATTGCGGCTTGTCATCCTGGCTCTGCAGGGGCGAACACATGGCCAGAACGATCAAGGAAAAGAGAAATCGATTGTGCACATTCCTCCCAAATGGGCCAAGCAACTGCAACGGATTTGCCGAAATTGGTTCTCTCAACTGAAAAAAGCTGGCGAGACAGTTTCGTGTCTCGCCAGGAAGTCCACTAAGTAGCAATCACAACGAGCGCAAGAAATCTAATATCTCTTGCTGCTGGTTGGGCGTGAGGTTCAAGAACTGCCCCTCCACAAAGCTGGCTTCGCTGCCATGGCTGGCATGAGCCTTGATTGCAGTCAACAGGTTTGTCGTACGGCCATCGTGCAGCAGGAAGATGCGTTGCCCCAACCCCCACAAGGGAGCGGTACGGAACTGGTCGCCGCCGGCGGCGCGCCTTGCGAGACATTGTCTGCCAGACCAACGCCCATGTGGTGGATCTCAAGATCGGTGTAGGCATTGACGGGAGCGTTACTCAACGATCCCGTAAGGCTCGACACCTGGGTTGGGCCCAGCGTGGGATTGTGGCAGGCCGCGCAGCCGATCGAGCTAAATAGAGCTCTGCCTGCAGCAATCATAGTTGGCGAAACCGGCTGTCCATTCACCACCACGGCACCGGTCGGCGCCGGTGCCAGGAAGCGCATGAAGTTGGCAAACGCGGAAACGTCATCCAAAACCGCCGGGTTCGATGTCGCTCCCGGGTTGGAAGTGTCCTCCGGATAGCCGGTTCCGGAGAGGTTCAGGCAATTCGCCGGCAACCCCGTACCATGCTGATCTTCCCCGGGCGACGGCCGATCTTGGGGAAACAGTTCGTTGCTCACCCCCATCTCCACGTTATAGGCCTCGCCGGAAAAAATGTGCAGCGACTTGTTTTGCGCCTTCCACCCGAAGCGCGAAATAGTTCCATCGTTGCCGTTGTAGTTGAATGCCCCGGAGATTCCGAGCCGGTTGTTGTTATTGACCAGCAGATTCTTCATCAGGGTCGACTCATCCAGGTTCTCGATCAACCCTGCGCCAAACACCGGGGTGGGGATGCGGAAGATGATGTTGTTGGCCGCTCGCGCCGCACTGAAATTGGGCTGGGGCAGATTGCAAGTGCCGGCATCAGGACGGCCCGTCACGGTGAACAAGTCTTCTACTCCGCCATTGGGAGCGTTCGTGTCGGCCCTGCCGTTACTATCGAAAAAGAACGGGAACCTCGCTTCAAGGGTTGGCCCATTGGCGGTAACGAAGTAAGGAGTGGTATTGCCGGGCGCGACCCCGTTGCCGACGAACTGAAATTGCGGATTAACGGCCGCACTTGTCCCGCCTGCCGCGGGTTGAGCATGACAGGAGCCACACTGATTTGAGTTAAAGCGCGGTCCAAGACCGTTGTTGGCGCTCGGGCTGCTCGAAACCGACTCCACGGCTTGGAAACGGGCGAACCCGTCATTGAAAAAAGCCAAGATCCCGGGATTGTCGTTCGCCTGAACCGAAGGCAATGCCGCTCCTGTCCCCCGGCTGCCGCTCTGAACTCCAGGGTCGGTCTGCGCAGATACCATTTCTGCGAGGAACAACCCTAACAAAATCACAACTGACGCGAGCCTAGTTGCTTTGATCACAACTCCTCCTTGTAACGTGAACCTTACTTCAGCCTGGGTTGAAGGGAACGCAACATCCCGGCCCGGCCCCGGCGCAACTGCCTGGGCAGAACTTTCCCGCAGACTTCCAGGCGATCGTCGCGACGCCTGCAGCCTTGTTCTTGGAAGCGAGTGGACGTTCAGTTCAGAAAACGTGTACCTTGGCGTCGAAAGTCGGGAGACGCCAGCGGTTCGAGGTGCGACCTTGCGCTGCGGTCGAAACTATCGGTACCGGACACACTACCGCTCTTGTTCCGTTCAAGCTTTTCATTGGCATCTCCTTAGTTTGGTAAGTACTCCGACTCGCGTCGGTCTAACTTAATTAAGGAGACGATTGGCGCGTGCCTGACTGTAGTGAGCACGAGAAAAAAACGATCCTTCTGCTCGTGCTGCTAACAGCCTTTTGACCCTGAGTCTGAGGGACCACAGGATGGAAACGACTGCTAGCGGTACTGCGATGATTGGATAGAAATTATCTTCGAAGCAGAATAACGTCAATGTGCCGTTAGTTCAGTGCGGCCCTCATAGCGCTCCTTTGAGAGCTTCGATCTGCCGCTGCGCCCATATAGAAAGCAATTGACTGGAGAACGCTAATTGCCCTACTATCACTCAGTAATGACTTCGCTGCACCCTCATCGTCACCACCATCACCATGCGATGAGCGTGTCGGCGGAGCGTAACGGATAACAGCCTAAGAGCACTTATAGGAAATCCAAGCCCGCCGACGCGAAAGCGCAGCGGGCTTTTTGCTTTGGCCGCAGGCGCTAAGAACTCCGGGAGGACAAATCGTGGAGGTTGCAATGGAGATCGATTTCGACAAAATGCAAGGGCTGGCGCCTGCAGTAATTCAGGATGCGGCCACTGGCGACTTACTGATGGTGGGCTTCATGAACCGCGAGGCGCTGGAGATGACCTTGCGAACCGGCTTCGTCACCTTCTACAGCCGCACTCGACAAACTCTCTGGACCAAAGGTGAAACTTCCGGGAATCGCCTGCAAGTGGTGGCAGCGTGGACGGACTGCGATCGCGACACCGTGCTGCTGCGCGTCCAGGTGTTGGGCTCGGGCAACGTCTGCCACACGGGTTCGAGATCGTGCTTCACGCAGGAACTCACAGTGGGCGTGGCGGGGCAGCAGAACGTGAACCAGGAGGCGCGGCGATGAAACTTCGGCTGGGGATTCCCAAGGGAAGTTTGCAGGAGGCGACGCTCAGCCTGTTCACGCGCGCCGGGCTGCGCGTCTACACCAGCGCACGCTCTTATTTTGCCGCAACCGATGATCCTGAAGTCGAATGCCTGCTGATTCGCGCACAGGAAATGGCGCGCTATGTCGAACACGGCGCGCTGGATGCCGGCCTGACCGGTCTCGATTGGGTTCTGGAAAGCGGCCTCGAAGTGGTCACCGTTACCGACCTGATCTACGCGAAGCAGAGTATGGGAAAAGTGCAGTGGGTGCTGGCCGTTCCGGAGGCTTCTAATTTCCAAAAACCTGCGGACCTCGCAGGCCGCATCGTTGCCACCGAACTGGTGAGTTTCACGCGGAACTATTTTGTCAGCCGAAACGTGCCGGTGAAGGTTGAGTTCTCCTGGGGCGCGACGGAAGTCAAACCGCCGCTGCTGGCCGATGCCATCGTCGAAGTGACGGAGACCGGGAGTTCGCTGCGTGCCAACCATCTGAGGATTATCGAGACCGTGCTGGAGTCCAACACCCAACTGGTCGCGAATAAAGCGGCCTGGGCCGATCCGGAGCGGCGGCGTAAGATTGAAAACCTGTCTGTGATGCTCCGCGGAGCCATGGCCGCGCAGGGCCGGGTTGGCCTGATGCTCAACGTGCGCAAACCCGATTTGGCCGCCGTTCTTGGCTTGCTCCCCGCACTGAAGAATCCCACCGTCGCACCCTTGGCTGACGGCGACTGGGTTGCGGTCAATACCATCATCGAGGAACAGGCCGCCTGGTCGCTCATTCCGAAGCTCAAGCAAGCGAATGCCCAGGGCATCGTCGAGTATCCTCTGAACAAGGTGGTGATGTGATGCGCATGCGTATTCTTGACGGGCTGAGGAGAGACCGGTTTGTGTGTGCGCTGGAGCAACGCGGCGCAAACGATCTCGCCGCGATTGAGCCGGCTGCTCGCCGTATCGTTAAGGACGTACGGAGCCACGGGGATCGAGCGCTACGCCGCTACGCGGTGCGCTGGGACGGCTTGGGCAAGAACGAATTGGTCCGCGCACCCGAGTCCGACCTACATGAGGCATGGCAGAAAACTCCTCCTGAACTGCAGGATGCGATCCGTCATGCTGCAGCGAATATTCGTCGCTTCTGTGAATGGCAAAAACCGGAAGAGTGGCGGCGCGAAATTCAGCCCGGAGTTTGCCTGGGGCAATTGGTGCGGCCGCTGGAATCGGTAGGATGCTATGTGCCCGGAGGCCGATATCCCTTGCCTTCGACGTTGCTGATGACGGTGATTCCGGCGCAGATTGCGGGCGTGCCGCAGATTCGCGTGGTTTCGCCGCACCCAGCCCAGGCGACTCTAGCGGCCGCCGCATTTGTCGGTGTGCACGAGTTTTACCGCGTTGGCGGGGCACAGGCGGTCGCTGCCCTGGCCTACGGAACAAAGACCATTCCGCGCGTGGAAAAAATCGTGGGTCCCGGCAACCGGTATGTCACTGCAGCAAAGAAATTGGTAGCTTTCGATTGCGCCATTGAGTTTCTCGCTGGTCCTACAGAGGCCTTGCTTATCAGCGAGAAGGGGAATCCAGACCTCATCGCGTGTGATCTGGTGGCGCAGGCGGAGCATGATCCCGACGCGCTCTGCATCTTTGTCACGAATTCGCGCGAACTGACGAAAGCGGTGCAGACGGAAGTGCAACGGCGTACACGGACAAATCCAATTGCAGCGAAATCACTTTCTGCTCGCGGGGCCATTCTCCTGGTTGATTCACTCGATGAGGCGGTGGAGATCGCAAACCGCATTGCGCCCGAGCATCTCACGTTGCCGGCAGCCCTGGTGTCGCAGGTCCGGAATGCGGGCTCAATTTTTCTGGGCGAGTTCACGCCCCAGTCGGCGGGAGACTACATCTCGGGTCCAAATCACGTGCTGCCTACCGGGGCGATGGCGCGCGTGCGAGGCGGCCTCAGTGTGCTGGATTTCGTCCGCATCATCTCTTGCCAGGAAGTTTCTCGGGAGGGAATTCGCGGCATCGCTCGACCGGCAATTGTGCTGGCCGAAGCTGAGGGCTTGCTCGGACATGCTGAATCGCTGCGGGTGAGGTGTGCGAATGCTTGAGGCCCGCGCCGCCGTGAAGAGTCTGCATGCCTACCGGCCGCCTCTGGCCGGCCGGCAGGGACTTCGTCTTGATTTCAACGAGAGCACCATTGGCTGTTCGCCGAGGGTCTTGGCGCGGGTGCGCTCCCTGAGCGCCGAAGCGCTGGCGCGCTATCCCGAGCGCGAACCAGTGGAACGCGAGGGAGCCGATTTTCTCGGACTCGATGCGGCGCAGCTTCTGCTCACGAACGGAGTCGACGAGGCAATTCATCTGCTCTGCTCGACTTATCTCGAGTCCGGCGACGAAGCCGTCATCGTCGTGCCTACATTTGCCATGTACGCCATCTTCGCGCAAACCGAAGGCGCTCGCGTGGTCCAGGTTCTTGCCGGAGAGAACTTCGTTTTCCCCCTTGAAAAGCTCCTGGCTCGGATCAGCCCACGAACACGGCTCATTGCCCTCGCGAATCCGAACAATCCGACGGGCGTGGCGGTGGCCTGCGAGGTTCTGCTTCAGGTGGCTCACGCGGCGCCTCAAGCCGCGGTGCTAGTGGATGAAGCTTATTTCGAATTTCACGGCGAGACGATTCTCAAATATTCCGAGCGTCCCGCGAATCTTTTCATCGCGCGAACATTCTCGAAGGCCTATGGATTGGCTGGTCTGCGCATCGGCATCCTCGCCGGAGCTGCGGAACAGATAGCAATGGTGCGCCGTGTCGCTTCGCCCTACAACGTGAATGCGGTGGCGCTCGCCGCCTTGCCGGAGGCGCTTCGAGATCAGGACTACGTGGAACGCTATGTGGGCGAGGTGCGGAGTGGCCGCCAGCTTCTCGAGCAGGAACTCGGGGCTCTCGGCCTGCATTACTGGCCCAGCCGCGCCAACTTTGTGCTGGTGCGCGTCGGTCCTGCTGGCACAGAATTTATTCAGGATTTGCGTTCGCGCGGTATTCTCGTGCGCGATAGGAATTCCGATCCGGGATGCGAAGGCTGTGTGCGCCTGACCGTGGGATCGCTCGAACATACGCAGACCCTGATTGGCGCGCTGCGCGATGTGGCGGGGAAACTCAGCGGACCCCGCGAGGTGAGAGCGTGAGAAAAGCGAAACTGCATCGCAAGACAGCGGAAACTGAGATTCGGGTTGCACTCATCATCGAAGGTCGCGGCCAGTACGAGATTTCCACTGGAATTCGATTTCTGGATCACATGCTGGAGCTCTTCACGCGTCACGGCGGGTTCGATCTTAAGCTGGCAGCAATGGGCGACCTGGACGTAGATCAGCACCACACCGTGGAAGACGTCGGGATCGCTTTGGGTGAGGTATTCGGTCAGGCTTTAGGAGATCGCCGCGGCATTCTGCGCGCCGGTTATTTTGTCATGCCCATGGACGAAACCCTCGGTCTAGCGGCTGTCGATTTCGGTGGACGCGCGGCTGCCGTGGTCGATACCAAGGTCCGCGCCGCGCGGGTAGGAGATCTCCAGGTGGAACTCGTACCCGATTTTTTCGAGGGCTTTGCCCGTGGCGCACGCGCCAATGTCCACGTGCGCGTGCTCTACGGACGCTCCAGCCACCACAAAATCGAAGCGCTCTTCAAAGCTTTCGCGCGCGCCCTGCGCGTGGCGTGCTCCCGCGATCGGCGCTTGGGCCGGATGCTTCCGAGCACGAAAGGACTTCTATGATCGCCATCGTCGATTACGGCGCGGGCAATCTAAATTCAGTGAGGAAGGCGTTCGACTATCTCGGGGCTGAAGTGGTGGTAACGGACCAGCCTGCGACCATTGCAGCCGCGGACAAGATTGTATTCCCTGGTGTGGGACACTTTTCTTCTCTGCAGGTTTTGGACCGAACGGGTTTACGCGAAGCCTTGCTGCGAGGCACGTCCTCAGGAAAGCCGTTTCTCGGAATCTGTGTGGGGATGCAATGGCTCTTCGAAGGCAGCGACGAATCTTCCGAGGTTGCGGGGGCAGGAATTTTTCCCGGCAAATGCCGGCCGTTCCCATCGAGCGTGAAGTCGCCGCATGTCGGCTGGAATTCGTTGGCTATTCAGGGAGGTTCACGGCTGCTGCGGGGCATCAAGCAGGATTCATTCGTCTATTACACGCACTCCTTCCATGCGCCGGTGGTGGCTTCCATGTCGGCAGCTACCGACTACGGACTCCGGTTTGCCGGAGCTGTCGAGCAGGGCAGCATCTTTGGAGTGCAGTTCCACCCGGAAAAATCAGGAGATGTGGGGCTCTCCATCCTGAAGAATTTCTGTGAGGTTTGAGGTGTTGACCAAGCGCATCATCGCCTGCCTCGACATGGATGGTGGCCGTGTCGTGAAAGGCGTGAAGTTCAAGAATCTGCGCGATGCCGGCGATCCGGCAGAATGCGCCACGGCCCATGCTCGCAGTGGTGCGGACGAAATTGTGCTGCTCGATATTACGGCGACGAGCGGAAACCGCGGCACCCTGCTGCACGCCGTCCGCAGCACGGCGCTCTCGCTGTTTGTTCCATTCACCGTGGGCGGGGGAATTCGGCAGCTCGATGATGCAGCGGCGGTCTTCGATGCGGGCGCGGATAAAATCGCCATCAACTCGGCCGCTGTGAAAGACCCCACATTGATCGGCAAGATCGCAGGCCGTTTTGGCTCACAGGCTGTTGTGGTGGCGATCGATGCCAGAAAGACCGACGGAAATTTTGAAGTGTTCGTCGCCGGAGGAAGGATGCCCACGGGTCGAGACGCGATTCAATGGGCGCGGGAAGCGGCTGCTTGCGGTGCGGGAGAGATACTCCTAACTTCGATGGACCGCGACGGAACCAAGTCCGGCTTCGACTGTCAACTCGTGCGCGCTGTGGCAGAAGCGGTTTCGATTCCGGTCATTGCCTCGGGAGGCGCAGGCTCAGCCCGCGACTTCATCGAAGTATTTCGCGATGGCTGCGCTGATGCAGCTCTGGCTGCGTCTATTTTTCACTTCGGCCTCGAGAACATTGCAGAACTGAAACGCGAACTGCACGACGCCAACCTGTCGGTGAGGTGGCCATGCTGATTCCGTCGATCGACCTGATGGGCGGCAAGATCGTGCAGTTAGTCCAAGGTGAGAAGAAAGTGCTGGAGTTCGACAACTTCGACTATTGGATCGAGCGGTTCTCCGACTATCCGTTGGTGCAGGTGATCGACCTCGATGCAGCTCGCGGCGCCGGGGATAACCGGCAAATCGTGAATCATATCGTGCAACGGCTGAACTGCCAGGTAGGCGGCGGGATTCGCAGCCTCGAAACCGCACGTGAGCTGTTACAAGCCGGCGCACGCAGAGTTGTCATTGGTTCTTCCTTATTGAAAGATGGCGAAATCGACACGTCATATGCTGCCATCCTCGCTGGGGATCTGGGCACCTCGCCGTTGGTATTTGCCCTCGATTCCCGAGGCGGACGGGTTGCAATCGACGGCTGGCGCAAAGAAACAGCCGTCACCGCGTTCGATATGATTTATGCGCTCGAACCTTTCTGCGACACTTTTCTCTACACCCACATCGACACCGAAGGGCTGATGAGCGGAATTCCGATGGAGACGATAAGCGCGATCCGGCAAGCCACTTCGCGCCGCTTGGTGGTTGCAGGCGGCATTGCTTCGCAGCGAGAGATCGACGACCTCCACGCGTTGGGCATGGACTCCGTCGTCGGGATGGCCTTATATTCGGGCAAGCTCTCAGCCTGAGCGCTACCCAAGTCACAATTTCTTCTGCTCCTGAAGCGTCAGAACCGCACGTCCCGATAGAAAATGCAGTGGCTTTCCAAGTACCAGGAAAGGATGAAGAGAACGAGCAGCGCGCCTGAAACCCAGCAGAATAGCTGGACAGGAAGTGTGGCTGTGATCCGCGTCCTGCCGGCGGGCGCCCCATGCGCGGCATCGCGAAAAATAAATCCACCGATCAGAGAGATCGTCGCAGCCAGCGCCAACAGACCGAGAGAATCACAAATCCTCTGATGCATATCGCTGGCCGGAACCAGGAATGCAGTATGGAACAAGGCATACAAAGAGAGGATGCAGAAAACCAAGGTGACCGGCTTGGCGACCTCTACCAACATGCTTCCAGGTCACAACTATGAGCTAGTTTAGCGCCGTTCCTGATCCCTTGTCCGCTGGACCTCTTACGCCATAGTCCTAATTCGGATCGGGCACATCCCTTCGTACCGCCAATTAGTGTCGGCCAAGGTCTTTCTCGATAGCCTGACGCCCGACGACGTCACGGTCGAGAGTGTCTTTGGACGACTAAGTGCGGATGGGGAAATAACGGACTTCGTTACAACTGCCATGCAACCTTGCGAACAGGATTCTGCCGGCAGTTACAAATTTCGCTCCGTCATTCAGCCCGCAGCCAGAAGTGGGATGTATGGCTACGCCATACGAGCATTGCCGAAGCATCCGCACTCGCAAAGCCCGTTCTTGCCGGGCTTGATTCTGTGCGCAGGTAATAATCTCGCCGCACGTTCCTAATTCAAAGCCGAATCGGCCTTGGAGCCGTGGGCCTGAAGCTGGCACCAACTTTACGGCCGCACCGTCTCCGTAACCGTCGCCGTACTCCCGGCGATGTTCGAGTCTCCGTAATAGGTCGCTGTGACGGTGTTCGATCCCGGGGTGAGCGACGAGGTGGTGAATTTTGCCTTCCCATTGCTGAGTTGCCCTGTTCCGAGCACCGTTTTCCCCGCCGCGAAGGTGACCGGCCCCATGGGCACCACGGTCGGCGATGTGACCGTCGCGGTAAAGGTCACCGCCTCGCCTTGAGTGGACGAGCTCAGCGATGAACTCAGGGTCGCCGTGCTAGCCGCTTGCTCTATGACTTGGCTCACAACTCCGGAAGTGTTGCGTGCGTTGTTCGCGTCACCCGAGTAGACGGCGGTGAGTGGGTAGAAGTCGGCGTTGAGGTCGGATCTGGTCAGCTTGGCTACCCCGCTGCGGTTGAGGGTGGCGCTGCCGATCGTGTTGCCCCAGGTGAAGTTCACCGTTCCGTTCGGCGCAACCGAACCCGAGGTGGTTACCGTCGCCGTCCAGGTTATGGCTTGCCCGTAAATGGACGGATTGAGGTTGGAGACGAGAGTGATCAAGGTGGGCGATTTGTTGGTGGTATTAACCACCTGCCGCAGCGCAGGTGAGACGCTTGCCCCAAAGTTACCGTCGCCGCCATAGCTTGCTGTGACACTATACGCACCACTCAGCAGCGAAGAGATCATCAGAGACGCAACTCCTCCGCTCAAGACACCGGTACCAAGAACAGTCGTTCCGTTACGAAAAGTGATGCTCTCCCCGTCGGGAGGAGTTCCGGCCATCGAGCTCACGCTAGCCCGGAAGGTAACAGCTTGACCCACGAACGAAGGATTGGGCGACGAGACCAGCATGATCACGGCCAGGGTGAATGGG
Source organism: Candidatus Sulfotelmatobacter sp. (assembly GCA_049519055.1). Lineage (GTDB taxonomy): Bacteria > Acidobacteriota > Terriglobia > Terriglobales > Acidobacteriaceae > Sulfotelmatobacter. Next base: position 60,009 of record JBEKRE010000023.1, read on the forward strand.
CTGTTATTCAGCAGCACGCCCACAGAGCCATTTGCGTTGCTTCCTCCGCCCTGGTTCCCCACCAATATGTCGGGCTTGCCATCCCCGTTCACATCGGCAACGGCTACCGAGATGTCATTGAATGCGCCCGAGGAGAAGCTCACCGCGGGTTGGAAAGTACCGTCCCCATAGCCTGGCAAGACAGTCACAACCCCGTTTGTCTCTCCGCAGCCGTACCCATTTTGACTGCTACCACAATTGGCTGCCACCAAGTCAGGCTTCCCATCCCCGTTCACGTCGGCAACCACCACGGAATCAGGACTGGAACCTCCCGACCAATAGGTCACCGCTGCCTGGAAGGCTCCAAGGCCATTGCCGAGTAGCACCCCCAGCGTCCCGGAATACCAGTTCGCCACAATAATGTCGGGGTTACCGTCCCCATTCACATCCGCGACCGCTACCGACACCGGGATCTCCCCGCCGCTGCTGTAGACCATGGCTGTCTGGAAAGTTCCGCCGCCATTGCCCAGCAGCACGGTCACGGTGCCGCGACCCGAGTTGGCGAGCACCAAGTCCGGTTTGCCATCGCCGTTCACATCCCCAACCGCGAGCGAACTCGTCACCGAGTCTCCGGCGTCATAGGTCTTAACCGGCTGGAAAGTTCCATTGCCATTTCCTAACAACACTCCCACCGAGCCGTCACCGTTACTTTCGCCGGTTTGGTTCGCCACCAGTAGGTCGACTTTGCCATCGCCGTTCACATCCGCAACCGCTATTGAAACAGCCGCCTGCCCGCCTGAGCTGTAGGTCACCGGCGATTGGAAGGTACCGTTGCCCTTGCCCAATAGGACCGATACTGTGCCGTGAGCACAATTGCTGCTGCTGGCGCAGGTGTTTGCCACCAGCACATCCGGCACCCCGTCGCCATTTACATCCGCGATCACCACCGAACTGGCACCGTATCCTCCCGATCCGAAGGTCAGTACCGGTTTGAAAGTCCCGTCGCCTTTGCCCAGCAGCACTCCCAGGACGCCGTTGCCACTCCGGTCGGGACCGGCCAGGTTCGACACCACCACGTCAAGCTTGCCGTTGCCAGTTAAATCTGCGATCGCTAAGCCCTGAAAGATACCCCCATTGGTTTGAAGTACATCGGTCCCGCCCGAGTCGTAAGCCACAGCCGGCAAGAAAAGGGGATTGGCCGAGTTTAACTCGATCGAATCCAGTTCCTTGGCCTGCGATTTGGTCAGCGCAACGACTTGGCCGGCGTTAGGTTGCTGTGCTAAAGCGGAAGCGAGCAGGAAAGCAGAGACTGTAAGGAACAGAACGAATGCCCTAAGAATACGGGTCCTGAGGGTACGCTTGCTGGTCATGAACGACCTCCTCGGCTGCTCGACCGCAAGAGCCCCTGACGCTTCAAACCCGTCCTTACGAGATCTTTGTGGCGCATACTCGTCCTCCGAGCCGCGGCGCGGGCCGGAAGATTAGTGTTTGCATATTCATTCAGCAGCTTATTGGGCGCTAGTGTATTACGACTTTCTCGCGGCGTAACTTTTTGTTTGGTGGAAAAACTGTGGAATGCTCAAGTTTGACAACAGTAAAGGTGTGCAATACATACTTATGTGGCTTGAAACTCGGCTCTCGCCTTCGCGGGTCTTGCGGATTGACATGCCGAGCGCGCCCTTTCTAAAATATTTTCTAGCCCCGCACTGTTCAGGTACGGCTCGGACCAACAGGGTCTGCCCATTGTTGCAAATACTTACTTATGATTAATGTTCAAGCGCTCACCAAGAAGTATGCGCACACCACCGCCGTTGATCAAATCTCATTCGAGGTGGCGAAGGGCCAGATTGTTGGCTTCCTTGGCCCGAATGGCGCCGGCAAAACCACGACGATGCGCATGCTGACCTGTTTCCTTTCGCCTTCCGGGGGCACGGCCACGGTGGCTGGCTTTGACATCCTCGAGCAGCCGCTAGAGGTCAAGAAGCGAATCGGCTACTTGCCGGAAACGCCTCCCATTTACCCGGAGATGGAAACGGGGGAATACCTGAAATTCGTCGGCAAGCTGAAAGGACTGTCGGGGGGCGACCTCCAAAAGCGGGTCGATTACGCGTGCGATCGGTGCGCCGTGGCCGACGTCAAGAAGAAGCTTCTCGGCAAACTGTCGAAAGGCTATCGCCAACGGGTAGGACTCGCGCAGGCGATCGTTCACAATCCCGATGTCCTGATTCTTGATGAACCGACCGCTGGCCTCGATCCCAAACAAATCAATGAAACACGGGACCTGATCAAGAGCCTTGCCGGCGACCACACGGTTATTCTCAGCACCCATATCCTCCCCGAAGTCGAGCAAACCTGCGAACAGGTCATCATCATCAACCGGGGAAAACTGGTGGCAACCGACTCGGTGAGCAACCTGCAGGCAAGGGCCCGCGGAGCCGAATCCGTTGTGCTCGAGATTGCCGGGCGCAATGGAGACCTGGAAGCCGGAATTGTGCAGCACAAGCTGGAACAGGTCTCAGGCGTCAGCCGCGTGTTGAGCAAGCAGCAGAACAACGGCCGCGTCGTCTTCGAAGTGGAAAGTCAAAAAGGCCGCTTCGTTCGAGGCGATCTGGCACGGGCGGTGGTTGAATCGGGCTGGGACCTCAATGAGCTTAGACCCGCTGCCATGAGCCTGGAGGAAGTCTTCCTTCAGCTCACAGGCACAGAGGTCTCAGCGGGAGCGGAGCAAGCGGCTGCGAAAGAGGGGCGACAATGAGAAATGCCTGGATCATCTGCCAAAAAGAACTGCGCAGCTACTTCGTTTCGCCGGTCGCGTACTTATTGCTGACCATGTTCGGTCTGATTTTCGGCTTCTTCTTCTGGAATGCGCTCAACTTTTTCGTAATCGAGGGCATGCAGATGCAGATGCGTGGGCAATCGTTCCCCATGAACCTAAACGAACAAATCATCCGCCCGTTGCTGTCGAACGTCAGTGTGATGGGACTCTTTTTTATCCCGATGATTACGATGCGCCTGTTCGCGGAAGAGAAACGGAACGGAACCATAGAGTTGCTGGCCACCTCACCCGTTCGTGATCTCGAAATCATCGTTGGAAAGTGGCTGGCGGCCCTGTTGCTGTATTCCTGCATGCTGCTGTTTAGCGCTCTGAACTTTGGCTTTCTCTTTGTCTATGGCCATCCGGACTGGAAGCCAGTTGCAATCGGTTATCTGGGCTTGTTGCTGCAAGCGGGTGCGCTACTGGCCATAGGTACATTCATTTCTACACTCACCAAGAACCAGATCATCGCTGGTGCCGCGACTTTTGGCGTCTGCCTGTTGTTGTGGGTACTCGAGTGGGCGAGCGGATACGAAACCACAACTTGGGCGCGCGTGCTGGCGTACCTGTCGATCATCACGCACTTCGAGTCCTTTGCCCGAGGCGTGCTCGATTCCAAGGACACAATTTTCTATCTCACCGTAATTTTCCTGGGACTGTTTTTCACCGCACGTTCTATGGAATCCCTGCGCTGGAGGTCATGATGGCAAGCCAGTGGCTTAAGGCGAGACAAACCAAGTACGCAGTTTACGCAACGATCTACATTCTGGTCGTGATCGCCGCGGTTGTCGTCGCCAATCTGCTCGCCGACCGCTACAACAAGTCGTACGACGCCACATCGAATAAGCGTTACAGCCTTTCCGAGCAGACCGCCAAGATCGTCAAAGACCTGAAGCAGGACGCGACGATCACATACTTCGACCAGAGTACCCGGTTCCGTGAAGGCAAGGATCTGCTCGATCAATATGCCAGCCTCTCCCACAAAGTGCATGTGGAGTATGTCGACCCAGACAAGAATCCGCAATTGGCGCGGCAAGAGGGAATCAGGAACCTCGGGACCGCGGTGGTCCAGATTGGCGCGAAGAAGGAAGAAGCCAAGAGCATGACCGAAGAGGGCGTCACCGGTGCCTTCATTCGCGACCTGAAGACCATCACGAGAACCGTGTGCTTTGTGACCGGCAGCGGAGAACACCGGCCAGACGATAGTGACCGCGAGGGACTTTCTGGTTTCAAAGATCTTCTGGCCAAGGACAATTACGAAAACCGGACGATCGACCTGCTGCAGAAAGCCGAAGTTCCAGGCGATTGCACCGCCTTGGTTGTCGCCGGGCCAACGCGAAACTATGAGCAATCCGAGGTCGAGACCATCAGGAGATATGTCGAGGATGGCGGTCGCGCGTTACTGATGCTCGATCCTCCATTAAAGCTCGGCCATTCGGATATCGCCGACAACGATGCGCTCACGAATTTGTTGCAGAGCTGGGGCGTAATTTTGCAGAAAGATCTGATCCTGGATCTTAACCCTCTGGGACAGCTTGCCGGTCTCGGTCCTGAAGTGGCTCTGGTGACCAACTACAGTTCCCAACCCATCGTGAACCAAATGAAGGGAACCGCTACCGGTTTTCCACTGGCCCGCTCCATGGAGATCAAGAACACAGACAAAACCAGCGTGGACAAGCTTTTTGATTCCTCCAGCAGCAGTCTGGCAACGAACAACCTGAGCTCCGCGGCGGTCAACGTCAACGATCCCAAAAATAAGAAGGGCCCGTTTACCATCGCTGCTGCCGGAACCTACAACACCGGGAAAGAGAATTCGCAGGGACGCTTCGTCGTCATCGGCAGCTCATCCTGGGCCGCCAACAGCTTCATCAATTTCAATGGCAACGATGATCTGGCTTTGAACGCTATCAACTGGCTGGCGTCCGACGAAGACCTGATTTCCATCCGCCCCAAGCAGCAGGTGGACCGTCGCATCACCATGACCCGCGCGCAGCAGAACCTTGTGCTGCTCACCAGCCAATTCGCGCTTCCGTTAGTCGTGGTGATTGTCGGGATTGGGGTTTGGTGGAAGAGGAGGTAGAACCTCTCGACGCATCTGCATCATGTTTCGAGAAGCATTATGAAAATCCGTGGTCTGATTGTCGCGGCTCTCATATTCTTTATTCTCGGCGGAATCCTTTACTGGTCGGAACACCAGAAGCCATCCGACGACTCCAAGGAGTCGGCGGATGCCGCGCCAGCTATCCTCAAACTCGATGCATCCCCGATTACAAAGCTGGATCTGAAGAAGAGGGGCGCGGAGCCGATCGTCCTCACGAAATCTGGTTCGGGAAAGTGGGAAATCACTCAGCCGCAGCCGTTCGGCGCTGACCAGTCTCTAGTTTCGGGGATGCTCTCCACTCTCTCGTCCTTAAGCTCACAGCGCGTGATCGAAGACAAAGCGACAGATGTTAACCGATACGGTCTAAATCCCCCGGTTCTCCAATTGGACATCACCGAAAAAAATAACCAGACGCGAGCGCTTCTCATTGGCGACGACACCCCGACCGGAAGCGCCGCTTATGCCATGGTTGCTGGCGATCCTCGCGTGTTCACCGTGGCCGCCTACGCCAAAGTCAGCGTGGATAAGAGTCTGAAGGACCTGCGCGACAAGCGCCTGCTGACCGTGCCCCCCGAGAAGATCAGCCGCATTGAACTGGTCAGAAAAAATCAGGACATCGAGTTTGGCCGTAATAAAGATGACTGGCAAATCCTGAAGCCCAAAGCGCTTCGCGCTGACAGCAATCAGGTGAGCGAACTGGTCCGCAAGCTCACCGATGCCAAGATGGATCTAAGCAGTTCCGACCCCAAGCAGGCCGCTTCGGCATTTGCGAATGCCATGCCAATCGCGACCGTGAAGCTTACCGATGAATCCGGCACCCAGGAACTCCAGGTGAGGAAGAAACCGGTTGGCACCAGCAGCGATGCGTACTACGCAAAATCAAGCGCAGTCGACGGCCTCTACCGAATAAACTCTGATATCGGTCCGGCACTCGACAAAGACCTGGATGATTTCCGCAACAAGAAGCTCTTCGACTTCGGTTTCGTCGACCCCAACAAGATCGAACTGCATGTCGGTTCCAAAGCCTATTTTCTAGTCCGGAGTGGAGACGATTGGTGGTGGGATGGCAAGAAGATGGATGCAGGAAGTGTGCAATCCCTCATTTCGGATCTTCGTGATCTTTCCGCGGATAGGTTTCCCGATTCCGGTTTTGCCAATCCCACCATTGACGTCACGGTCACTTCCGACGACGGCAAGCGCGTCGAGCGAGTCTTGATCGCAAAGTCGGGGAACGTCTACCTCGCCAAACGCGAAAATGAACCCGCTGTCTACCAGCTGAATTCCAGCTCTGTTGACGATCTGCAGAAAGCGGCCGATGACATCAAACCTGCCGCCACAGCGACCAAGTGAGGGCCGCTCGTGAGGTCGATCGAGGAAAGGTGAGATCCGTCGTGCCTGTGGAGGCCGTCACGAAGTTGCCACTTCGTCCTGCAGCCGACCGTGGGCATCGCGCAATTGAATGCGTAACGCGATCTGTCCCAGGGCGTGGGTGGAGCAACTCAAACAAGGATCGTAAGCTCTCACCACTGCCGAAACCCGGTTGAGCATGCCTTCCTGTAGCTTGTTGCCATCGATGTAACGCTCGCTGACCTGCTGCACGCTGCGGCCGATGGCGAGATTGTTATGTCCCGTCGCGACCATCAGGTTCGCCCATATAATGCCGCCTTGTTCATTCACTTTGTAGTGATGAATCAACGTGCCTCGCGGCGCCTCGATCATTCCCACCCCTTCCAGGGAATTTACGCCTCCCGTGGCTCGCACGTGCTTTTCAAGAATCCGCGGATCCGCCAGTAACTGTGCGATCTTCTCCAGCGCGTGAACGATCTCAATCAGCCGCGCATAGTGATAGAGGAACGCGCTATGTGCAGGCGAACCGAAACGCTGATGAAATTCCACCAATTCAGCGTCCGCCAGGGGAGTGCCGCACTGATCGGCCACATTAATTCTTGCCAACGGACCAACCCGATAAGCACCCTCGGGAAATCCCTCGGGTTTGAAATAAGGGGCCTTCAAGTAAGAGTCGCGCAGGCTGGCTTCGGCAATCCAATCCGCGTAATCTTCTGCCGCAATTTCATCTTCTACAATTTCTCCGCTCCGGCCGCGGAAGCGCAGCATGCCATCGTACAGCTGCAAGTTTCCTTTTCCGTCGACCAGCCCGGCATGCATCGTCGGTGCAGAACCGAAGCATTCGATCTCACTCTTATAGTTGTCCAGCGCGTTCTTGAAGAAGCGCAGCGTCCGGTCCGCAATCGCCTTGGCAGCAGGCAGGTCGGAAAGTATGCGGTCGCGTACCGTACTGGACAGCGGAGCCGCCACCCCTCCGGGTACGATCCATGCCGGATGGACTCTTTCTTGCGCCATGCCCTCAATGATCTGCAGTCCGAATTTGCGCAACTCGATCCCATCGCGCGCCATCTCCGGATGAGCCGCGATCACGCCGAGCACGTTCCGGCTAGCCACATCGGAGTCCATGCCCAGAAGCAAATCCGGCGATGACAGATAAAAGAAGCTCAAGGCATGCGACTGCACAAGTTGCGCAAAGTGCACCAATTCGCGCAGCGTCCTTGCCACTGGCGGAATGCGCACTCCCATGATCGCGTCGCAAGCCTTGGCGGAAGCCAGCAGATGACTGATCGGACAGATCCCGCAGATACGCGAAGTGATGCCCGGCATCTCATAGAACGGGCGTCCCTCGGTGAATTTCTCGAATCCTCGCACCTGGGTCACATGGAACTCGGTGCCCGTGACTCGACCATTGCCATCCAACTGAATGACGATCTTCGCGTGTCCTTCGATACGCGTCACCGGATCGATTGTGATGCGTTTCATCCGACGCTCCTCATCCGAATTTCACCGCGAGGCCGGCCTCGCGCTTTTTCCCGTCCACCAGATCGGAAATCACGGCAGCGATAGTTTTGGCCGGAGGCGGACATCCCGGCAGGCAGACATCCACTTTCACAAACTCCCGCAGCGGCCGCGCCTGCTTCAACAGTGCCGGTACTCCGTCCGTGGGAACCACTTTGCCTTCCTGTGCCCCTTCCACATAAATGCGCTGCAGCAGCTTATTTACCGGGATGGAATTTCGCATGGCGGGCACATTTCCCGTGACCGCGCAATCTCCAAGCGAGATGAGCAGATGCGTCCGCTGCCGGACCTTCTGCAGTTTGTTCACGTCGTCCTGCGAACTGACCGCGCCCTCCACCAGCGTCACATCCACATCCTCGGGGAACTCCTGCGCGTCCACCAGGGGTCCGTAAACCAGGTCGATCTTCTGCGCCAGGGAGATGATGGCCGCGTCCATATCGAGCAGCGACATGTGGCAACCGGAGCAACCGTCCAGCCAAACCGTCGCCACCTTCACCTTCTTCATGCCTGCACCTCTCTGCGCTGGATCAGGGAACTGATATTGTCGGTCCGCTTCACCATTTCCTCGACGGCGCAGCCCTTCTCGGCGAGCGCTCCGGTTGGGCAAGCCTGCACGCACTTTCCGCAGTTCGTGCAACTCCGGGAGTCGCCCCAGTTCTGATTCAGGTCACTCACAATCCTGGCATGGATACCTCGCGACGTCATCTCCCACACGTGGGCCCCCTCCAGGTCTGCGCACACCCGAACGCACCGGGTACAGAGGATGCACCGGTTGTGGTCGAGCACGAAGCGGGGATGGGAGAGGTCAAGTCCCAGCTTGGGATAGTTGTACGCAAAGCGCACCGTGCTGATTCCCATCGCACTGGCCAGCGACTGCAGTTCGCAATGGCCGTTTGACACGCAAACGGCACACACATGGTTGCGCTCCACAAACAACAATTCGAGAGAAATGCGGCGGTTGTGGGTGAGCCGGGGGGAACTGGTGATGACCGACATGCCGTCTTGAATGGGGGTGGTGCACGCAGGGATGAGCCGGTCGATGCCCGAGACCTCCACAATGCAAATGCGGCATGCCCCGACCGGTGTCAGCCCTTCCAGGTCGCAAAGCGTGGGGATGTACTTTCCATTCGCTTTCGCGGCCTGAAGAATAGTCTGGCCCTCCATGGCGCTGATCAGTTCGCCATCGATTCGGATTGACAGTTTTCTCGGCAAGGCCTCGCTCCTTCCTAGCTCACGTTGGCCACTTTCACATCGCAGCGCAGACAGCGGCAAGATTCGTCCAGCGTTTCCTCGTGGGTGAATCCGGCGACGACCTCGGCGTTCGATCGTACCCGCGCATTCGCCGATAGGGCGTGGCCGTGATGCCGGTGGTTCGGGCTCGGTTCCTCGGGCACTGCCTTCCCGTATTCGATCTCCGGAAGAATCTTGGCCCAGCGGTTGGCTTCCATCAGTTGCAGATCAATACTGCGAGCCGCTTGTTTGCCGTAGGCCATCGCGTTCGACACGTTCGATGCGCCGGTAACCACATCCCCACCGCCGTAGAACCGTGGGCGGCTGGTTTCCAGCGTGAACCGGTTCACTTCAATGGTTCCGCTTTCTTTCAAGCTGAGTCCGGAGGCTCTGGCGAAATCAAGGTCCACGCTCTCGCCTACTGCGAAGATGACAGAGTCACACTCGTAGCGCCGGATCTCATCGGTCGAAATTGGTTTTCTTCGTCCCGACGCATCGTATTCACCCAGGCGTGTCTTTACGATTTCAATCGACTTCACTTGCCCCGCTGCATCGCCAATCACGCGGTGAGGGGCGGCCAGAAAAACGAATTTTGCGCCCTCGTCCTTGGCGGCCTGGGTTTCTTCTTCGATGGCGGGCATATCCTTGCGCTCGCGGCGATAAAATACGGTGACTTCAGCGCCTTTGCGCAACGCCGTGCGAGCCGAATCGATGGCAGCATTCCCACCGCCGATAATGGCCACCTTGCGGCCCAGCGGTGTCTCTGCGCCACGCGCCGTTGCCTCCAGGAACATCAGCGCCGGATACACTCCCTTCAGTTCCGTTCCCGGCTGATAGACCCAGGATTCCTTCCATGTCCCGATGGAGATGAAGACCGCATCGAAACGATCGTCGAGGTCGTTGAGCGGGATATCGAAGCCGATGCGCGTGTTGAAGACAAACTTCACTCCGAGCTGTTCGATCAAATCGATTTCGCGTTCCAGCGCATTCTTCGGCAGGCGGTATTCCGGTAATGCAAACCGCAGCATGCCACCGGCTGCGGGCTTGGCGTCATACACCGTGATGTCGTGGCCGAGCAGGGCCAAATAGAAAGCTGCTGTCAAGCCCGCCGGTCCCGCGCCGGCGATCGCAATCTTCCGCCCCGTGGGTTCCAGTTTGCGGACCAGAATGCGTTTGACCATGTGTTCGTAACGATTGGAGAGCAGGATCGAATCTGCGATGAAGCGATGCACCTCTCGCATATTCACCGCTTCGTCAACGGTCTGGCGACGGCACCGGCTGTCGCATGGATGCTGGCACACTCGCCCCGTCGATGAGGGCAACGGGTTATCCATGATCACCGCTTCAAATGCATCTTCCAATCGATCCTCTTTGTATAACTGCAGGAAGCGGGGAATGTTCATGTGCAGCGGGCAGCTGTTTTCGCAGGGAGAGAGCGCCAACTCTTCGCATACTCCGGCTTGGCATCGTCGCGAAACAATGTGGTCTTCGAACTCGGCGCGGAAGTGGCGCAACGTGGTCAGAACTGGATTGGGCGCGGTCTGCCCCAAGCCGCACAACGAACACTCGCGGATGTAGCGGCTCAACTCATCCAGCAACTCCAGGTGGTGCATCGTGCCCGCGCCTTCAGTCACGCGATTCAGAATTCTCAAAGACTTATTCAGTCCCACCCGGCACGGAATGCATTTGCCGCACGACTCGGAATGCGTGAACTCGACGAAGTACCGTGCTACGTCCACCATGCAGTTGTCTTCGTCCATCACCACCATGCCGCCCGATCCCATGATCGAGCCCAACTGCGTCAGGCTTTCGTAGTCCACCGGCGTGTCAAACATTTCCGGCGGAATACACCCGCCTGAGGGGCCTCCCGTTTGTACTGCCTTGATCTGCCGCCCTCCAATGCCACCTTCGCCTATGTCGTAGATGAACGTCTTAAGTGGTGTGCCCAGCGGCATCTCGACCAAGCCGGTGCTGGAAACTTTGCCCACCAGCGAGAACACTTTGGTGCCCGAACTCTTTGGGCTCCCGGTCTCGCTGAACCACGCAGGACCCTTGGTCACGATGGGCGCGACGTTATACCAGGTCTCGACGTTGTTGATATTGGTCGGATATCCCCACAACCCTTTTTGCGCGGGGAAAGGAGGCCGCGGGCGCGGCCGTCCCGCCTGGCCTTCCAGCGAAGCGATCAGCGCGGTTTCTTCACCGCAGACAAACGCTCCAGCGCCTTCCACCACTTCAATATCAAACTTGAACCCACGGCCCAGAATGTTCTCGCCCAGCAGCCCATACTCCCGCGCTTGCTCGATGGCGCGATGCAGGCGGTGCACGGCCAGTGGATATTCGGCGCGTATATAGATGATCCCCTCGCTCGCACCCATCACGTATCCGCCGATGATCATGCCTTCCAGTAACGAGTGCGGATCACTCTCAATCTCGTTGCGGTTCATGTACGCGCCGGGATCGCCTTCATCTGCGTTGCAGATGATGTATTTGCGATCCGCCTTGGCTTTGGTCATGAACTCCCATTTGTTGCCGGTCAGGTAGCCCGCCCCACCCCGTCCGCGCAGCTTGGACGCCTTGATCTGCTCGATCACATTCTCCGGCCTGCCGTCGATCAGTACTTTGTAGAGTGCCTGATATCCCCCGATCGCGATGTACTCCTCAATATCGTCGGGATTAATGAAGCCGCAATTTCGCAGGACGATCTTTTTCTGGCCTTTAAAGAAGGGCACATCGTTCCACAGCGGAATCTCCGGATAGCCGCGCCCGTACTTGATCGAGGCTGTAATGTGATCCCACTCTTCGACCTTGCAATAAATGAGATCGGGCGGAAGATTACCGTTGGCTACGTCGTTCAACATCCGTTGAACATCATTCGCCTGCACCCGATGCAATATCACGAGCGGAAAGCCGGGCAGCCGGACGTTCGCCAGCGGTTCCTGAAAGCAGGCGCCAAAGCAACCCACACCCGCCAGGACCGCATTGATGCCACTGCGTTCAATGGCTTCGGCGAACGCGTGATACAAGCCTTCGGCACCGTTGCCTCTGCCGCAAGTGCCCATTCCGATCGCGATTCGAGGCACCGCCGGCACTAATTTCGCCAGCCCAGCTTCCCGCACAGCACTGAAAGCGCCAATGTCCTGTATTCGAGGCATCAGTAACTCTCCCGTTCCAGCGTGCTGATTTCCCGTTGGAGAGTGCGTTCGTTCACATGGCCGCAAATGCGGTGGTTCACCTCCACCACCGGCGCCAAAGCGCATTGCCCGAAGCAGGCCACGGTACGAACCGTGTATTTATGATCCGATGTGGTCAGCAGAGTCTTGTCCGCTTCGCTGACTCCGCTCTCGTCCTCAAGGCCCAGTCCAAGTGTCAGACGAACGCTCTGCAGCAGATTGCGCGAACCTCGCGTGTGGCACGCCGTGCCACGGCAGATGCAGATGGTGTTGTCTCCTTGCGGCTGCAGGTTGAACAGAGCATAAAAGGTCACCACGCTGTAGATACGCGAGAGTGCAATCTTGGTCTGCGCCGCAATGTACTCTAGCGTTTGCTCAGGAAGATATTTATTAGGGTGGTGTTCCTGCACCGACTCCAGAATGCCGAGCAAAGCTCCCGGGCGTCCTGTTCGGCTGGTGATGACCTGATCGATGAAGGCCCGCTCTCCTGCGCTGAGACGCTCCTGAGACGGTGTGTGCATGGTCGCTCCTTTCGCAGAACCAGCACTCTGGCCACGACTCGAAAGTCATTGCCACATGTAACGAGAACACACGCTTTCAGTTTTCGATACTAAACAGACGGCCACAACCCTGCCGTGACCCGGATCACCAAAGTGGGTGACGCTATGGAGCAAGTGTTTCTCCAGATGCTCGCATGGTGCGGCGCAAAAGGGGGGACAATAAAGGCCTAACATCAAACTAAGTCTGGAGAGCGCAATGGAACCGTTTCGCCTGCATCTCTTCGTCTGCACCCAGCAAAAACCAGAGGGCGTTCCTTCCTGCCCGGCCAGCGGGTCGTCTGTTGTGCTCGATGCTCTCGATCGCGAAATACAGACCCGCCGCCTAAACCTCGAGGTGCAGCTTACTACCTGCGGCTGCATGGGACTCTGTGATGAAGGTCCCGTGATGGTCGTGTATCCGGCGGGCGTGTGGTACCGTCGGGTGCAACCAGCTGATGTATCCGAAATCGTGGATACTCATCTCTCCGGCGGCAAGCCCGTTCCTCGTCTCGTATGGGACGATGCCCCTGCGATGAAAGTCATGTCGCTCGATCACGGGGAGAAGTTTCGCTCCGCAATCGCCGCCCGCGACAGGGCGGGGATCTTGCCCGATCGCCTCGATCAGATGATCCGCGGATACATGCCGAGTCGTTGCCTTCTGACGGCTCTTGAACTCGACATCTTTACTGCCGTCGCCGACGGGGCCAATGCCGAGCAGATCGGTACAAAGATCCACGCGAACGCGCGCGCCCTAGGTATGCTGCTTAACGTGCTCGTCGCCCTCGGACTTCTGTCGAAGGCCGGCGAAGTTTACAAGAACACGCCCGAGTCCGCACGCTTCTTTGGTCAGGGCTCAAAAGACAACCATCGCAATGGCCTGCTGCACACCGCCAACATCTGGCATCGATGGAGCACTCTGACCGACGCTGTGCGCACGGGTACCCGCATCCCCATCAGTCGCGATGATTCTCCCGAATGGACAAGTAACTTTATTGCCGGCATGCAACGCAACGCCAAAGATCGCGCCCCGCTGGTTGTGAAGGCCCTCGGCACGACCGGTATTCACCGCATCCTCGATCTGGGCGGCGGCTCCGGCGCATACTCCATCGCATTCGCGAAAGCCTCTACCGATATACGATGTGAGATTCTTGACATCCCGGAAGTAGTGCCACTCACCGCTGATTATGTCGGCGAGGCCGGCGTCTCAGCGCAAGTCAGCCTTCGCGCCGGAGACATGCTTCAGGACGATTTCGGCTCCGGCTACGACACGGTCATGCTGAATGCAATCTGCCACATGTTTTCCGAGGAGCAGAACCAGTACATCTTCCGCCGCGCACACTCGGCACTCGCGCCGAACGGTCGTCTTGTCGTGCAGGATTTCATCCTCAATCCTGACAAGGCGAGGCCGCTACACGCGGCATTGTTCTCACTGAACATGTTGGTCTCGACCGACGCGGGCGCCAGCTACAGCGAGCTCGAATACACCAACTGGATGAAGGCTGCCGGCTTCACGGAGGTATGCCGGATCAATCTGCCGGGGCCCAGCAGTCTGATTGTGGGATCAGCGAAATAGAAAGACCTAAGCGTCATGCTGATGTAGCGTTCACTCAGCATGAACGTTGTCCGAAACATGGGGGGCAATCGAGATTCTTGTCGCGCATAGCCCTGGAATCAAACCAGCGAAACTCTGGCGGGGAAATTCTGGAGGCGCGGGTCGGAATCGAAC
>JBEKRE010000024.1:0-76494 GCA_049519055.1 Candidatus Sulfotelmatobacter sp.
AATTGATCCGGAACCAGTTCGGAATCCAGTACCACCGCGATCACGTCGGACGCTTGATGCACAGTCTGAACTGGAGCCCGCAGAAACCAGAACGACGCGCCCTGGAGAGGGATGAGAATGCCCTTGCGCGCTGGCAACAGAAAGATTGGCCGCGGATAAAAAAAACGCTACGCGGCTGGGTGCCCATCTAGTTTTTGCCGACGAGTCGGGCTTCCTTTTGATTCCCTATGTACTCCGGTTCACTATCATCGCCAGCGACGGCGAGACAAGGTCTCGGTCATTTCCGGAATCTCCGTAAGCCCCCGAACGACAACGGCTGGGTCTGTACTATCAACTTGTTGGCGATCAGGAAATCAAGGCAGACCGGGGCCTCAAGCTAGACATCTGTTGGAGGGAGTACTGCCGGATGGCATGGGTTGCATTTGCGGTGAGCCAGTTATTTGCTTATGTCAAGAATGTGGGAATAGGTTAGTTCAGGAAAGCGCGGAGACATGGCGGGGTCCGTCGTGTACAGTGCAGAACTAATTCGACCAACTCTCTTCCATTCATTCCAATCATCCTTGCACATTCGGCTACACCGCCGTTGCTGATCCCGCGACATCCATGTAGCCCTCCATCGCGCAGCAGTGGAACCGATGGTATCGCCTTCGTGCACGGTGATGTGGGGCGATCTCAGGCACAGAACCAAGTCGTCAATCAGCTTGGGAAGATATCTCGTGCGCTCTTGGTCGCTAAGAGCAACTCGGCTAAGCTCCGTGTTTGGAGGATGTACAAAATTGAACAGCTATGGAAAGCGTCGATAGGTATTGTGTTCTCATTCCGATCCGGAACGCGATCATGGGTTAGTGGCGGAAATATCTTTCAGACCCTCACGACCACTCTACTTCGCTGTTCTTGAGGGATGCATATTTACATGAAAATCACCAGAAAAGCATTCGCTGAACGCTTCGGAGTACACGTTCCTGACTGGTCAGGTTCCGCGTGGGTGAAAGGCATCCAGTATGAATTCGTCGATGTGCCGGCGGAGATCGAGGAACTGGAACAGTTACTGCTTGGAGAAGTGATCAATGCCTACGACGACATGCTCGTCCGCCAACTCAGCGTAAAAGTTCAGCACTACTGTGATCAGGCACACCGGCGCCACCGAACGGATTAGACATTGCATGCGCCGTTCTGTGCTGGGCCATTCTCGAATCTGTTTTGGTTGATAAGGTCGATCCACAGGGCAGTATCCTGTGCTCGTGGTCGGCCACCGCCGATCAGTCTCAGGCATTATTTCCTCGGCTCACCTGATCGAATCTGCGGTGGCACTCATGGTTGCAGGAACCCTCTTTCCGTCTTCGTACTGGCCAGGCAACTCGCTTTTGCCCAACAAGGCCATTTTCTGCCCGAAAAGTCGCTAGTTCTTAGCTTTTGCCCGGCGTTTCTTCGATGCCTTTAGGATCCTTCCATGTGTGGAAGAAATTTCCGTACAACTTCTTCCGGCAGAAAAATAGTTAACCTAAGCGACGGAGACTTTTTACCCTTGGACGTGAATGCAAACTTTCACTTCTTTATGCGCATAACCGCGTTTTGTCTTCATCACTGATCTCACGCTTTCAGCATAGGTCGGGGAGATCCCTACAACTGAGCGTTCAGGCCACCGTCTCGGGTAAAGCCCCCGGCTGCAAGAATTGCGCCAAACGTCAGGACTCATCCCTGTGGCTCCTGATCTCCTCAACCAAACCTGCCGGACTCGACGGCTAGTCCGTCCCCATCCTATACAATGAAGCCCACAGTCAATCTTGAGGGGGATTATGGCGAATTTAGAGAATGCGCTTCAGCAGCTTCGTGCGGAGCGGCGAGAAGCGTACTTGCACGTGGAGAAGTTGGATCAAGCAATTTTGGTGATCGAGTCATTAAACGGTAGGGGATCATCCCGCAACGCAAACCAATCAACCCGAATTATCTCCGCAGCCTCGCGGCGGAAAATGGCGCGCGCGCAAAAGGCGAGGTGGGCAAAGGTTCGCAAGGGACTTAAGCCTACAACCGCGGTGGCGAAAACAACCGGCTCTTCTCAGGTGAAGCGCACCATGTCGGCTTCGGCTCGCAGGCGGATCGCAGCCGCTCAAAAAGCACGGTGGGCGAAGATACGGGCAGGAAGAAATAGCGGATTAGTAGTTTGGGAGCCTGCTGCGAAGTTGCGGCAGGCTTTCTTGTTGGATAGGGAAAAAGCGATAGACAGAGATCGATGGTAGTCGAGTCCAACGCGTATAGACTGTGCTCCAGATCCATGCCCATCTGATCGTGGGCATACAATGGTCGCGCAATCCCGATCAACACCTGAGCAAAATCTGCGTAGATTCGCCAGTCGCGCGACTCGTTGCCATCGGAGTGGAGCGCGCCACCTTGCCGCGAGATCCCATGTGGTACAGCTTGCCCTGCATCGAACGGAGGCAGACTTCGATATCGCGCAGACTGTCGCGATAAGTCAGCTGCGCGAAAGCCATCGACAAATACTGATCCCAGCAAGAGAAAGTCGTTCATTCACCATTCTCACACCTCCGGTCCTCTCCCTCAGGCAGGCCCTTTTTGGCCTATCTGAGTTCAAATCGACAAAAAACTTAAATCACCGCTAATCCATTCCCCTTCAATCGATTGGGAAGACTCCCATCGTCGTCTTCCGGACAGTGCTGTACTTAAGTAATTACGAGAGGTTTCGAAAGTACTGCAAAATCGCTTTGTTTATGTTCACCTATAACAGAGTGTCAGCGCAGCACATCGGAGCGAACAACAAGTCGTTGTCCGCCCGACCCGACTGCATCACCACGAAGAGCGGCTCAGGCCGAGGATTCTGTTTATGTATTCGCGCGGCACGATCACTCGCCACTCTCTGTTGTCTCTTTCGTTCGTGCTGCTGTACCTGCTGCTGAACCGACCCGAGGTCGTCCTCTTTTCAAATATTGGATTTGTTGCCTGGTATCCGGCGATCGGGCTGGTCATGGCGCTGATGTTGGGCATCAGTCCGTGGTATGCAGTTCTGGCCTTTTTCACCAATGCTTTCACCAACACTGTTCTTTACGCACAGCCAGTGCTGTCGTTCACCAATACGATTGGTGCAGCGGGAATCGCATCCAGTTATGGCACGGCGGCATACTGGTTACGCGGGCCTCTGAAAATTGATCTTGGACTGCGACGTCGCTGGGATGTGGTCCGCTACCTTTTGGTGAGTGCCACCGCAGCGACAGCCGCAGCTGTCTTTGGTGTCGCAACCCTGCTTGCGGATCATAGCATTACCTGGCCTGAGTGTAAGTCGTCCGTGCTGGGATGGTTTCTGGGCGATGCGATCGGCCTGGTGGCGATCGCACCATTCCTTCTCGTCCATGTATTTCCCCGCATTCGTACGTGGCTGTCGCAGGTGCCGTCAGAGGTCCGAGCGACAAGAGCGCATTCCAGAGGAAGGAAATTCAGCTTCGGCGCAGTTGCAGAAATCTGTGGCCAAGCTTCGGCAATCGCAGCCGTATGTTGGGGACTGTTCGGAATCGGCGCTGGCCGCTACGGTCATTTTTATACATGCTTCGTCCCTGTCATTTGGATTGCCATGCGTCAAGGAGTGCGGCGGATTGTTACTGGCCTGCTGGCGCTAAATTTTGGAATTGTCGTCGCCTTGCATTTGTTTCCTCCAACCTCAACCATGTTCACCACGGTAGCTGTGTTCATGCTCGTGGTATCAGCGGTGGGACTGATTGTGGGATCAGAAGTCAGCGAGCGGCACCGGATGGGAATCCATCTGCATGAACAAACCACTTATTTGGACTCGCTGATCCAAAATAGTCCGCTAGCGATGGTCGTACTTGACCGGCAAGGCTCAGTCGAGTTGGTGAATTCCGCCTTCGAGAAGCTCTTCCAGTATGACCGCAACCATCTCGCCGAGATTGATAGTAGAAATATCGAGACACCCGACGGTGAAGCATTGGATTCTGCGCAGATGATTGCGCAGATCTTCGCAGGAAACGCATTGCACCGGACCGTCCGACATAGACGCAAGGATGGAAAGATTCTCGATTTAGCACTCCATGGGGTCCCGTTGCAGGTAGATGGCGACATACGGGGCGCCTACCTGATCTATGAGGATGTTTCGGAGCAGACCAGGGCGATTGAAGCGCAGCGGCAACATGCCGATTCACTGGATCGTCTGGTGAAAGAGTTGGAGCTTCGCACAAATCAGATTACCCTGCTGAACGAGATGGGGTCTCTATTGCAGTCCAGCGGGACAGTTCAGGAAGCCTCCGCGGTCGTGGGCAGTTTCGCGCAGAGGCTTTTTCCCGAAGCTCCTTCTGGAGCTCTCTATTTGTTCAGATCGTCGCGAGATCTGGTGGAGGCAGGAGCGCGTTGGGGAAAAAGGGACGCGTTAGCGCCAACATTTCCTCCCGACGCGTGCTGGTCGCTGCGTCGAGGGCGGCCGCACTGGAGTGAAACTCCCGGCAGCAGCATCGCTTGCCAACATTTGATGAAGGATTCAACCACGGAGTGTCTGTGCGTACCCATGGTAGCGCAGGGGAACACGGTGGGAGTCCTGCATCTCGAATTCGACAGTGCCACGCGGCTTCAGTACGGTTCGGGCATGGAAAGTTTTCGGGAATCTCATCAGCAGTTGGCCATCAGCCTCGCGTCGCAGATCGCCCTTTCGCTATCCGGCTTGCAATTGCGTGACAGCCTGCGAGAGCTATCGATTCGTGACCCGCTCACTCGGCTGTTCAATCGGCGATTCCTGCAGGAATCGATGGACAGAGAACTACAACTGGCCAGCCGCAAGAAGCAATCGATCGCCATCCTGTTCCTCGACCTTGATCACTTCAAGAGGTTCAACGATACTTTCGGCCATGACGCAGGAGACATGGTGCTCCAATCTCTTGCTGATCTGTTTCGCAGTTTCTTTCGCTCTACCGATATTTGTTGCCGCTATGGCGGCGAGGAGTTCGCGATTATCCTGCCCGAATCAACCTCGAAGGATGCGGCTATTCGAGCGGACGCATTACGCTCCGAGGTGAAGCGCCTGCGGTTACGCTATAAGAAGGAGCCGGTTGGGCCGCTTACGATCTCGGTAGGTGTAGCCGCGTTTCCGGAGCATGGTTCAACATCCGACGAGTTGCTCAAGATGGCGGACGAATGCCTCTATGAATCTAAAGCGCGAGGCCGAGATGTCGTGACTCTAGCTTCTCCGCAAAACGTGTGACCAGTGGCTTTCCTCGATTTGCGATAGCCAGCGTGCCCCTAGTCCACGGTTGCCGCAGTTCCCTTCCCTTGGAATCGTCCCGGGATCACGAATCAAACCCGTGGAGGTGGGCCATTCCCAGATCAAGGAAAATCCCATCAAATCTTTCTTCCTTTACCGGGCGGGCGGCTTTTCGCTGTCGCTGACCGGACGCACCTCGGCCTTAAGAGACGCAAACACCTCAGTCATCAATTCCAGACTAGCAGGATCGTCTGCCACGACCAGAAGCTTCAGCGGTGCATAACTCGATCCTAATTCGGATCCACCTTGCCCCCATCATACGTCGCACGTCAAGGTTACCGTGAGTTTGATTTGAGCTGGAGAATGATTGCGGTGAACGTTGATCAGTTCTTGATTTGTGACTGGAACCAGTCCTGCACTTCTTCGATCTCATCGTCGCAGAGAATTTCCTTCATCGCCATGGCAATCGCCTCCACCTTGCTGATGCCGTCGGCCTCATGCTCAGCAACCCGGCGGGCTAGCCATCGGTCCATCTCATCGGCGGCATTTCGGGCCTCAGAGGTCACTGAAGAAATCCGGTGTACCTGCTGGCGCATAATGCGTTTAAACATGCGGCGGACGCACACCAGCCGTGCCCGACAGCCTACCGGTTCGGCACATGGTCGCGCAATCGAATCCGTAGGTTGCCCCACAGAGCAGACAGACCTGGTAGTCCTGGCCTTGGGCCCCGGTATGAGGCCACGAAAATTGATGACGGCAAAACAGCTGCAAGAGTCGCGTTAAAAATAGTGGAGTCATGCTCCTCTGGTCCCCTGAATAGATAAGGTGATCCCAGCGTAACTCAAGACTCCGCTCTCTCGTCCATGTTTCTGGTTCATTCGGCACAGGCGGATGGACAATGCCTAGTCTCATTACCCTCCCTCAATTCCGGTTCGGAGGGCTTATCCGTGGGCAAGTCCTTACTCAGGTGGGCGCCAGAAGAGGGCTATTAATACAAAGACGCTGCGATGGCAAGCGAAAGATTGATTCCGTGAAAAGTTGTAACGGACGACTGTTTCTTTCTCCTTCTTTCCATGAATGCCGCCGTCTATTTCGTCGCAAATCCGCGTTGATCTCATGGGCGGCTCAATGAAAGCGACTACTGCAATTCAACTTCCTTTGCGTGTCAGCCTTCTCAGGTTCCAGTGGTCTGGTACTGCAAGCCGGCCAGGGTCAGCCGATTGGGTTTGCTGCAGTTGCGCTTAACTGAGCTCCACGATCGAGCCCAGTTCTAGGTTGTAGCGCGACTGCGCGAGGTTCAGAGCGAGGTTAAAAAGGTGCGGTCCCCCAGCATCTCGAGCAACAGGATCGCGGCTTCGCCGTAACCTGGAAACGCCCATTCCTCAATTCCTTAGCCTAGTGGTACGATATCGGCCTGTTTTAAATTCCTGAATATATTGGCCCTCCGCATGACGAGATCCTCCCGAACTGTAGCGTCGCCCAAGGTTGTATGCATCGAGGACTTCCGTCCTATCGCGCGTGAAAGAATACCGAAACCGGTATTTGATTACCTTGATGGAGGTGCTGAAGGCGAAGTTACGCTGCGCGAGAATTGTCGGATATTTAACGACGTCACCTTCCGGCCCCGGCATGCCGTCGACGTCGCGAAGTGCAGTTTGTGCACACGCGTGTTGGGTTTCGATCTTGCTCTTCCATTTCTGCTCGCACCGGTCGGGTACAGCCGCCTTATGCATCCGGGAGGTGAAGTAGCAGCCGCGCGCGCCGCTGGCCGAGCGGGCACTGCCTATATTCTGTCGACAATTTCCGGACACAAGCTGGAGGATGTAAAGGCAGGTTCCACTGGTCCAGTTTTTTATCAGCTTTACCTGATGGGTGGCCGTGGGGCTGCAGAAGCCGCGATCGAGAGAGCCCGCGTGGCAGGGTTCGCCGCGCTGGTCGTCACCATTGATACTCCGGTGTCTGGCATCCGCGAGCGTGACTATCGCAACGGGATGAAGGAACTGATCAGTGGCGGGCCGCTGGAAAAACTCCCTTACCTTCCGCAAATATTCTCCCGTCCAGGATGGCTGGTCAGTTTCCTGATGGACGGTGGCGTACCTGCGCTTCCGAATGTCGTTGTCCCGGGCAAACGACCGATGCCGCTGATCGATGTCGCCGCTGCGCTGGCAGAATCCGCCGTGACCTGGGCAGATCTGAAATGGATCAGGGAACTTTGGAAGGGACCGATCGTCGTTAAAGGAGTACTCACCGGGAACGATGCGCGGCGATCGATCGACGAGGGTGCGGCGGCGATTTCAGTTTCGAACCATGGCGGTCGGCAATTGGACGGAGTTCCACCTTCTTTGCGGGCACTACCAGAAGTGGTAGAGGCCGTGAACGGCCGCATCGAAGTGCTGATGGACGGCGGCATTCGTCGTGGTACTGATATCGCCAAGGCAATCTGCATGGGAGCGCGTGCTGTGCTGTGCGGCCGCGCTTACGCGTACGGTTTGGCAGCTGCGGGTGAGGCTGGCGTCGACCGCGCGATCGAAATTCTGCGGGCCGATCTGGACCGCACACTTCGGCTGCTGGGATGCCCGTCGGTGACCGAGCTGGATGGTTCCTACGTGAATGTTCCGAAAAGTTGGGAATCGTGAAGAATAGAAGCACCTGCATTCCTTAGTGTGGTCATCTCTATTGTGAGGTGGACACAGTTCGCCAGGAGGTTGTGATGCAGTGGACCCAGATCTACGACCCTTTCGGTCATTGGTGGATCTCCACGCTGGTTGCGGCCCTACCTATCATTATTCTTTTCGGGCTGCTGGCCGGTCTGAAGGTCAAACCTCACTGGTGCGCCATCGCTGGTGCGTCGACGGCCGTAGCGGTTGCAATCCTCTTCTTCAAAATGCCTCCCGCTCTCGCCGCCCTTAGCTTTGGCTACGGTGTTGCGTTCGGAGTATTGAAAATCGCCTGGATCGTTCTGGCTGCGGTCTACCTCTACGACATCTCTGTCGAGACCGGGCAATTCGAAATCATGAAAGAGTCGGTCGCTGGAATCACCTCCGATCGCCGCCTGCAAGTTCTGCTTGTCGCCTTTTGTTTTGGCGCATTCATCGAGGGAGCGGCGGGATTCGGGGCGCCGGTCGCGATCGCAGGCGCATTCATGATCGGGCTTGGTTTCAAACCATTCCATGCGGCGGCATTGAATCTGATCGCCAACACCGCACCGGTGGCGTGGGGCGCCATCGGTACACCGGTTCATACCCTCGCGGCGGTAACTTCGTTGCCGGAATCCGATCTGAACGCAATGATTGGCCGCATCCTGCCGTTCACCGCAGTCATCGTTCCCTTCTGGCTAGTGAGAACTATGGTCACTTGGAAGGAGACCTTTGGAGTGTTTCCCGCCATCGCGGTGGTTGGGGTTTCATTCGCCCTTACCCAATTCTTCTGGTCGAATTACGTGGACAGCAATCTCGTGGACATTATGGGAGGCGTGGTTTCGATTATGGCCACCCTCATTTTTCTGCGATTCTGGAAGCCGAAAAAAATATGGCGATTCGACTACGATGACCATCCTTCGGTGCCTCATAAGGCCACAGCCGCGATCATGGACGACATGGGCGCTGATTGGGCGGCCGAGGAGTTCGATGGACTCGTTCAGGTCCGCAGTTACACCGCAGGGCAAGTTTTGAAGGCCTGGATGCCGTTCGCGATCCTGTCACTCTTTGTGCTTCTATGGGGACTGCCTTCGATCAAGCTGGCCATGAACCGAGCCACCACCCCGGCCTTTCGCGTGGTACTTCCGAATGGCAAGGTGCGGCCCGGTCCGGCAGGATGGGATGTGCCTTACCTTCACAACGCCGTCTTCCGTGCCGCCCCTGTGGTTACAAAACCGACTCCCGAAGCCGCACGTTATGACTTCAACTGGCTCTCCGCCACTGGCACCGGCTGTTTCTTTGCTGCCATAGTATCCGGTCTGTTGCTCGGACAGAGTCCGCTGCAGCTGATGAAAATCTTCTGGAGAACCCTGGTGCGAATGCGATTGGCGATGATTGCGATCTCATTCATGTTGGGGCTCGGATACGTGACGCGTTATTCGGGTCTGGACGCCGTGCTGGGCCTCGCTTTCACGCGGACCGGATGGTTGTATCCATTCTTCGGCACCTTCCTGGGATGGCTGGGAGTTGCGCTGACCGGCAGTGACACCTCCGCTAATGCGCTCTTTGGCAGTCTGCAGAGAATTACTTCTCAACAGCTCGGCATTGACCCGGTCCTTATGTGCGCGGCCAACAGCGCCGGAGGAGTGATGGGAAAAATGGTGGACGCGCAATCCATCACGATCGCCACCGCCGCCACCGAGCAAGTCGGCAACGAAGGAATTATTTTTCGCTTTGTGGCGTGGCACTCAGTTGCTCTTTGCTCCATCGTCGGAATCATTGTGTTGCTCTACGCTTACGTTTTCCGATCCGCCGTACCCCACGGTTTGCTGTTCGTGAAATAACAGAGCCAACCGAATCCAGAGACGAAGAAGTGTTGAGGTCGAATCTCACCTTGTCGTTGTCATTATCATTGCGGCCATGAAGGATAGACTCCCCCTGCCGACTCTGCTGTCGCACACGCTGGTTGCTTTTACCATCGAATTCGACAACGAAGCTGAACATCAACTACCACATCGGACGACAAATCAGGGCTCGACGCCCGGATCACCCCACGCTCCGTGGTTGGTTTCGCTGGCAATGTGGGACAACTGCATGCGGTTTGTCGGGGAGCACGGTGTGCCCGTTGGTGAGCTTGAGGCTCTCGCCCGCACAAAAACGAATCTGAATGGTATGGTGAGGTGGCGGTACGTCGTGGTCGAGCCCGACTCGGCCGACAGCCGGCCAAAGCCGCCCCGCCGCGACTGGCTGATCCGCGCCACCGCTGCGGGCCGGAAGGCTCAGGAGATATGGCGCCCGCTCTTCAGCACAATCGAGAAACGCTGGGAGGCGCGCTTCGGCAAGGACAAAGTTGGCCAACTTTGGGAATCACTGTGCGAGGTGATCCGCCAAATTGAACTCGAGTTACCGGACTGCCTCCCGATCCTGGAGTATGGACTGTTCAGCAAAGGTCCGGATCAAAAGCAGCGGGCGCCGGCGGTGCGCGAGGATGACACTGCGTCGCGTCCTCATCTCTCGGCGCTGCTTTCCCGCACACTGCTTGCGTTCGCGATCGAATTTGAGCGCGAGTCCGACTTATCGCTCGCAATAAGCGCCAATGTCGTTCGGCTCCTCAATGAAGAAGGAGTGCGCGCCCGGGAGCTGCCGCGCCTGTCCGGCGTGTCGAAGGAACTGATCAAGGTCTCGGTTGGCTTCCTCAACAAGCACCGCTACGTAGCGATGGCGCCGGACCCAACCGCCAAAGGGAGCAAGTTGGTCCGGCTTACCACAAAGGGCCGGCAGGCTCAGGAAGCTTATCGCCAGCGGCTCGGCGTCATCGAAGAGCGCTGGCAGGAGCGCCTCGGCGAAGGCACCATCCGCAAACTCCGGAAGTCACTCGAATGTATAGTTGGCGACGGCACATCTCAGCGGTCCCCATTGTTTCGCGGACTGGATCCCTACCCAGAGGGTTGGCGAGCGTCGCTCTCCCCACCCGATACGCTGCCGCACTATCCTATGCTCACGCACCGCGGCGGATTTCCAGATGGAAGTTGACCCCTAGGGCGCCAGCCCGCCACACCACCAGGCTGGGCTGGCCACGGGCGAAAGCTATTCCAATGCCTTCACTTTCAGCCGCCGCTGTAACGACGTGGGGTGAATGCCAAGAATCCTGGCAGCCTGCGTTTTATTATTGCCGGTCGCAGCCAGCACCTGCTCAATGTAGTTGTCTTCCAGAGCGCGCAGGCTGAGGAACTGGTCCCCGGTAGGAGAAATGTCGACCGAGGAAAAGGCTTCACTGGCTTTTCTCTCAGCTCGTTGGTCGCGAATCTCTTCTGGGAGATGGCAAGAATCAATCTCGCCTTCCGCGTTGAGAATCATGGTCCGCTCAATCACGTTCCGCAGTTCGCGGATGTTGCCCGGCCAGGGATATTGCGCCAACAGATCAGCCGCAGCCAGACTGAATCCGGTGAAGTTCTTTCTCAGTTCACGATTAAACTGCAGCAGAATTTCCAACGCCAGCGGCACAATATCCTCTTTGCGCTCCCGCAGGGGTGGAATTTCCAGCTGAACCACATTGATGCGGTAATAGAGGTCCTCGCGAAATCGCCCTTGGCTTACGGCATTTTTTAACTGATCGTTGGTCGCCGCAATCAAACGAATGTTGACCTTGATCGTGCTTGTGCCGCCGAGCCGCATAAACGTCCCTTCCTCAAGCACGCGCAGGATCTTAGCTTGTACGCTGGCGGACATGTTGCCGATTTCGTCGAGAAAAACGGTGCCTCCGCTGGCCCGCTCCAGCAGGCCTTCCTTGCGGCGGCGAGCATCGGTGAAAGCCCCCGGTTCGTAGCCGAAAAGTTCGCTCTCCAACAAAGCATCGGGGAGAGCGGCGCAGTTGAGTTCCAGCAATGGCATAGAAGTGCGCGGGCTGGCGTAGTGAATGGCTTTGGCGAGCACTCCTTTTCCGGTCCCACTCTCACCCAGAATCAAAATCGTGGTGTGGTCCGCATCGGCAGCTTTGCGGGCCACTTCCAGCATCTTGATCGTGGCAGGATTGTGAGTAACGATATGTCCAAAATCATAGCGCCCTTTTTCCGACTCCACCGAATCACGCACTCGCACCCGCAAAGCCAGTACCTCCGCGGCACGATGCAGAATGTTCGTCATGTCCTCGAGATGAAAAGGTTTCACCAGATAGTCAAAAGCTCCCAGCTTCATGGCTTCGACGGCACGCTCCACTAAGTGGTACGCGCTCATCGTGATCACGATCGCGGTCGGGTTCGCTTGCTTGATCTGGCGCAGAACTTCAACTCCATCGATGCCGGGAAGAACGATATCCAGTAGGATGAGATCGGGGTTCTCGTCCTGAAAGATTTTCAAGCCTTCCTCGCCCGAAAGCGCGGTGAAGACCTCGAATCCGTCCTGCCGCAGGCCGCGCGAGATGGTATGGAGCGTAAGCTCTTCGTCGTCGATGATCAAAGCGCAATATGGCATATCAACTCAGCAGCCAGACCTCGATCTGATCTAGCAAATTTCCGCCGGCTTTGAGGCTCTCAAACCACGATCTCCGACTGCTCCCGAGCCTGATGTGTCTCCTCCTGCCGGATGGGCAGCGTAATGGTTACGGTCGTCCCACGTTTTGGTACGCTGTCGATTCGAATCTCGCCCTTGTTTCTCCGGACATAAGTTGCGCTAATACTGAGCCCCAGACCCGTGCCTTTGCCGGGTTTGGTCGTAAAAAAGGGTTCAAAGACGTGCGGCAGCACATCGGGAGGAATTCCGCAACCGGTGTCGGATACGCAAATTTCGATACTGTCCACGAAGGTGAGTTTCTTGGCGGAAACGGTAATGTGTCCGCCGTCGGGCGTTGCCTCGGCCGCATTGATCAGCAGATTCATCAGCACTTGCGAAAGCTGATTGGAATCCACCAGGATGTGCGGCAGATCTTCCGGAACCTGGTTTTCCGCTACCTTGCCACGCAAAGCAGGCTGGCCTTCGAGAAACCCCAGCGTATCGGTAACTAGGCGATGCAGGCTGAGATTGCTCAGTACCAGTGGACCGGGACGCGCATAATTTACCAGTCCGCGCAAAGTGGCGGAAATCCGCTTTGTGCCGGCGATGCACTGTTCTATTTCCCAGCGTTGCTCGTGATCGCTCGTGCTCTTCAGTTCCAATTCCAGATGCGAGAGGATGCCGAGCAGCGGATTGTTGATCCCGTGGGCCGCACCCAACGCCAGTTGTGCCAGTGTCGAGTACTTTTCATACTCCGCAAGCTGCGCCTGGAATTGGAACTTCTCCTTATCCAGTTCGCTGTCTTCATAGAGGCGGCGATAAACCTCTTCCTGGGCCTGGTTGCGTTCAAACTCCAACCGCCGCCTCAGTTCGGTCGCCTGCTTTAGAGCATCGCAAACTTGTTCCCATTCCAGTCGCTGCAGCCGCCACACGATGATCATCACCACAAGTGCGACAAATGTGATCGGAAGCGCGTAGCGGACCATGGAATAGTCGAGGCTGTTTACCGGGGTTCCCCCGATGGAAAACAGGCTGGCCGGCACATCCATGAAAGCACGAGGCTCTGTCCAGTGCGGAATCATCCATATTCAACATGAAACGAACGAACTCGGACCGCAGTGACGCAGGTCACCGTGCTGCGTGCGACGAGAGCTTGCGCCTAGCCCTTTCGCTCCGTCCGGATGAGCAGCGCCAGCCGAGGAAATAAGAAGTGGCCGCCAGCATCATCGACAACATTGACCTGACAGGTATAAAAGCCGGGTTTCAGGGAAGCAAGCGGTACGTCCAACTGGAAGACGGCAGCCTTCCGCTCCCGAGCGTTCAGTTCCGTCATTTCCACCAGCGAACTCTCGTAGGCTTTCGCTTTACCCTGGAAAAATGCGACGTTGGTCAGGAGCCGGATGCCAGACTTGTTCTCTCCGCTGCCTGCGGAACTTGATGCGGAGGGCCGCGCCGGATCATAAACCTCATAATAAAGAAGCAGATGTTGCGAGGCTGAGAAAACGTGTGTGATGTTGGGGATGATCTCGGAACCATCGTGGATCAGCGGGTTCAGATTCGTCCCCTTCTTTGCCGCTTGAGTCTGGCTGGCGAGGACGACTGAACTCATCTTCAGCGGCTGCGCTTTCAAATCCGGCACGTCGATGTCGGCTTCGAACGATCCCATTCGGCCGGTCTGATTCTCACGCACAACAAATTTCAGGTGATACTTGCCGCTCAGCAGGCTCATCCCGGTGTCATACTGCACATTCTTTTTCTGGACCTCGGTCGATGAGTTCACTGCGAGTTTCACCGTGTCACGAATTCTATTCAAGGGGTGATGTTCGTTATCGAGCACCATTCCAATCACGTCCAGGGTCGCCTTGTCACGATCGCTGCTGTGGACAAACGGAATCTGCGATCCCGGCACGACCAGTGAAACAGGAACGAAAAACTTGTTGCCCTCTAAGCGGAAATAGGCGACGCCCAAATACAGTGGCAAGTCCGTGGCGGGCAGTTCAGAAGCAAGTTCTTCCTCAAGCTGCCGCTCTTTGTCGTCTTGCGTGGAATGTTTGAAGTCCGCCGGCGCGTAATAGCCTCGGCGATACTCGATCTTCACTCCAGGCACGTTGCTCTTTACCACGATGCGCCGGTAATGCCCGTCGCGCGCGGGATTCGTGCTGTGATAGCCGAGCAGGTAGTAAGTCGACGTGTCCTGTTGCACGCCCTTGAAGATCTTGGTGAAGTCATTGGAGTCAAGAAACGCGCGCCCGCCGGTGTCGCTGGCCAAGGTGACCAGCGTTTCCTGAGTCGTGAAATTCGAGTTCAAGGCATTGAGTGTAGCCTGCCCGGAATAAGCCGAAACACCGCGCAGGCTGGCGTTCTGCGCCTCTCCGCCCGCGACCAGCGCCTGCAGACCGCGCATGTCCATGGTGTAGATCGCCATGTTGGAGCGGACTGCGGCGTTAACGGCTGCGCGCAACTCTGATTCATTCTCGATGCCTGTGCGGTCCATGCCGCTGGAAAAGTAAACCAG
This sequence comes from Candidatus Sulfotelmatobacter sp., assembly GCA_049519055.1. Classification (GTDB taxonomy): domain Bacteria; phylum Acidobacteriota; class Terriglobia; order Terriglobales; family Acidobacteriaceae; genus Sulfotelmatobacter. The sequence goes on from JBEKRE010000024.1 coordinate 14,855, forward strand.
CGATTTCTTCTGCTGCACGTACGAAAGTTTCTCCGCCACCGAGCGCAACGCCTCCAGGCGCCTGTCGGTATTGAAGATGTTGTATTCGGTATCGTCGGCGGTGAATGGCTGCCCGCTATCGGGCGTTCCCTCCGTCGTGCCTGTCGTACCTTCCTCAAAGCCTTGACCGGCGCCCGAACTGAACTGCTCTAACTGCTTTTTCAACAGCTCGCGATCCGTGGTGAAGTCCTGATTAACCTGGAGCGAACTTCCCAAAGAAACGATCGAGACCAGATCCGCAGGCGCCATTTGTGCATCAACGTAGTGCTCTGCCGACGTAACCGCATGGTCAATTTCGTCGGGTTCCATCGCGGAAAGATCAAAGAACAAGACAATCAGACGGCGATCTTTAAATTGTGCTGCCGCCGATTGGGCCGCCGAGGCCGCCGCAACCGGAGGAACAGTTGGCGGCGCGGACAGCGGCTTCGCCTGCGTAACATCCAACAGCGGAACGGCGTCAACATTCTCCACATCGAAAGAAACGACCTTCTGCGGTTTGTTGTCCTCGAGAATCGTGAAGTTTTCCGGCTTCAACCCCGCCACAAATTTTCCGCTCTTGTCCTTCATTGTCACATTGACCAGCACGAGTTCGGACTGCACGTGGATGAGATAGTCCGATTGCTGCTGTGACGGCGATGTCGCACAGAGGAGCGCTAGCGTCAGTGACAAGGCTGCAGTCTTATCGGCGAATCGGTTTGGAGTGCAAATCATGGAAACTCTCTTTAGTAATTGTTCTCAGCCAACCGTTTTCCTCAGAAGCGAAAGCGCGCGGTCATCGTGAACTGTCGCATGGCACCGACTGCCGTAACCCGGCCAAAAGTAGGCGAGGTCACGCTCGTGTCGATCGAAGAATAGGTCGGTATGTTGAAGATGTTGGTGGACTGCGCGCGGAACTCCAGCATTCGCGACTCCTTCAGGGGAATGATTTTTGTAAATGCCATATCAAATGCTTTTGTCCCCGGGCCGATGATGCTGTTGCGCCGCGCATTGCCATACTGTCCGGAGGGAGGGGCAACGAATGCGGCGGTATTGAACCACTCTCGAATCGAAGGATCTGCCAGGCTCACCGATTGCCCTGGAACCACATCCGGCCGCAGCGTGCCATTCGTTCCCGCGTTCACATCGTTAATATCGCCCAGCAGCCGCGGCGTAAACGGCAGGCCGGAAGCGATCGTCCAGTCACCGCTCCACTGCCAGTCGCCAAAAATGGCTCGCCACGGAGTATTCCCGGTGAGCCAGCGCTTGTCCTGACCGAAGGGTAGCTCGAGCAAATAGTCGGCGGTGAATTTATGCGTCTGATTGAAACTGGAGAGCCCGCGCTCCGCCGACAGGTTGAAAGGGTTCTGCGCCACGTTGGACGCACCCGCCGACGAGCCGCCGGTTGCGCTGGCCGAACTCCCGCCTCCGCCGCTCGCCCCCGTTCCCCCCGCCCCCAATCCAGGAGTGTTCGCTCCCGAAGTTGCTCCCGCGCCGATCGAGGACGCGTCATCCAGAGACTTGGAAAAAGTGTAGATGCCACCGATCGAGAAACCTTTCGACAACCGCTTGCGCAGTCGTACTGATCCCGCATTGGCCTCGGAATCGGCCAAGGAACTCTCGTAGGTGAAGGCGTCAACCTGCTCAACACTTGGTGGAATACGAAGCCCGGTCGGGGTTCGATTCGGCGCTTCCAGAATGTCGAGGTTCGCTCCCTTGGTCCCGGTGTAATCAACATTCAACAAGATGGTGGGCCGAATCTGCTGTTGGACGTCGAGATTACGAACCTGTACATAGCCCAGCCTGTAATTCGGATTCACCGCATAATTGTTGGTAACACCAGTGGCCGTCGGAAATCCGCTTTGCAGGGTCAACTCTCCAGTCGCCGACTGAATGTTGGTCGCCGTCGTCGCGAACGGCGGCTGCAAAGCAAGTTGCTGCGCGATGCCCTGATATGCGCCCGTGTTGTAGTTGATGCCATATCCGCCGCGAACAACGGTTTTAGAAAACGGTTTCCACGCTAAGCCGATGCGCGGTGCAAAGTTGTTACGATCCGGCCTTACCAGGCTGGCCGGCAGGCTGCCGCTGCCCGGTTGAATCACCGTCACCGGCGTCGAACCCAGCGGGAGCGCAGAATTCAACACGCCGGGCGACAAGTCGAGATTCGCAATACGATTGTTTTCTTCCGTAAGTGGTGAAACATATTCATAGCGCACTCCGAGATTGAGCGTCAGGTTCCCGCGCATCTTCCACTCATCTTGCGCATACAGATCCCAGTAATTGCCGTGAAAGTGGTCGCTCTGCCCGAACTGCTCGGAAGTCTGCTGTGGCAGACCGAGCAGGAAATCAGCAAAGTCATATCCAGTGCCGGTCACCGGGTTGCCGCTCACGACTGCAGAGGTATTCAGACCCGTGAAAATGAATGAACCTCGCGGATTCGCGTCGGTCGCCGTATTCACCCCTACGCGCCGGAAGTCGCCGCCCCAGCGCGCGGTATGCTTGCCGTGATTCCAGATGACGTTGTCGGAGAAGGTGTAAGTCTGAGGCCGGCTTAGTAGGGGAGTCGTGTCCTGAAGGCTGGCAAAATTTGTGAAGGAAAGATTCGGTAAGCCCCAGTCGAACGGGTTCTGCGAAACTCCCGTAATTCCCGAAGCGCCTGTGATGTCTTGGCTGAAAGCGTACAGGTTCTGCGTGCGCGTCCGGCTGCGGTTGAAATCCGCGCGGACAATGTTGGTCAGCTTTCCGATGCCGCGCGTGTACGAGACCGGAATGTCAAAGCTGCGTACCGAAGTGCTGCCGCCCACGCTGGGGAACGGATTGGTCAGAGTCGCGCCTGATCCGTGGTAGTGGAAGCCGAACGTTAAATTGTTGCGCGGAGCGTTGCGGCCTCCGCCGCGGCGGCCGCGCACGGGGGCTGCGCCAAAGGTATGATTTAACCGTATGTTCAGGTCGTCGCTGTTGCTGTTGGCGGATGTGACGTAATGGAAGTTCTGATAGCTGCCCGGCAAGTTCGGCAGCGGAATATATTGCAGCAATCCTTGCGCCACCGGGTTGACTTGCGGAATCGTGTTGTTGGGGTATTGGGTGCTCGTCCCGGGAATGAAAATCTTTACTGGTCCCGCTTCAGCCCCGGGACTGTCTGCGGTCTGTGAAAAATTCCCCTGCCGTTCCACAAGCGTTGGCACGGTCGAAAACTGATCGAAAGGATTTTCTCCGCGCTTGCCGTTGTAGTTAACGAAATAGAAAGTCTTGCTCCCGCCATGATAGATATGCGGAATGTTCAGCGGCCCGCCCACAGACCCGCCAAAACTATTCTGCAGGTATGCCGGTTTTTCCGTGGGCTGTCCGGTGAGCGAATACGGCGAAGCGTTCAGAGCGGCATCGCCGACGCCGTAATATAACGATCCGTGCGGGCGATTGCTGTCAAAGCCCCGCCTTCCAAAAATCATCGCCCCGCCTCCGCCCCTACCACCGCCGAAACCGCCGCCTCCGGGACCACCAAATCCGCCTCCGCCACCGAACCCTCCTCCCTGTTGGCGGGCATCGTTGAAACGCTCCTGCATTTCGTCAGCGCTCATCGCATTAAATGAATTGGAAGTGTTCCCTGAGACCGCGACCGATTCCGTCGCACTATCTGGAGCAATTCCCGGGACCGGCATGCCGGAGGGCACAATCTCGCTCATGGAACCAACGGCAGAGTCTTGCCCTCCGCCACTCTGCAACACCGAAAGATTCTGAAAAGCACGTCTACCCGCATTCGCCTGCCGTTGCTCGTTGGCGGCCTCGCGTGCCCGAGAAAGAAGAACCAGCTCAAAATTCATCTGTATGTCTGCGTGCCCTGCATTCAGCACCGCCTCCTGCGTGCCCACGGCAAATGCCGCCATCTGCACTCGCACGGTGTATCGCCCATCCGCTGGAATCTGCAACCGATAGCTACCATCCACATCTGTCCACGTATTGATCTGTTCCTTTGTGCTTGCATTCGACGCGGAAATAGTCGAGCCGGGGATCGGCATATTCCCGGACTTCACCACGCCATGAATGGTTCGTGCTGCCGTGGCTGAAGTAGCAGTTTGTCCAGCAGCCTGCCCCCACACAACATGTGGATGAAACACCACAAGATGAAACAAGAAGGCCAACTGAAAGAAAACTTCCGCCCGGAGCGGGCACTTCATCCCTGGAAATTGGAAACTGTAAATCCTGATTTGCATGGCGCTGGATTTTGGCGCGGTCTTGTTGGGATCATATCGCTCCCCTCGGCGCCAGACTGTAAAATTTTGTTCCGTCTTCTGTAGTCCTCTGCGTTTTGTAAAGTTATGCAAAGATTGGCAGATCTGGTGTTTTCGCGCAACTAATAGCGCATAATTCCGTTCATAGACTCAGACCGATCGCTTTGCAAAGGAGCTTTTTATGTTCAACAGGTATCTGTTTGTTCTGGTAGCGGCCAGCGCCCTCTCGCTCACTGCGCCGTTCGCCGCCGCTCAGGATAGCCAATCCAACGACCAATCGGCCCCGCCTTCGCACGAAATGGGTGGCCGGCACCACGGCTCGCCCGATCCCGCGCAGCGCACAGCGGAACTGACCAAACAACTGAACCTCACGTCCGATCAGCAATCGAAAGTACTGGCCGCTCTTCAGTCTGAACATTCTCAAATGGAGAGCCTGCACCAGGACACTTCGCTATCTCAACAAGATCGGCACGCCAAAATGATGGACATCCACAAGACAACGGATTCTCAGATCCGCGAACTCCTCGACTCTAACCAACAGAAAAAGTGGGACGAGATGCAAGCCAAGCGGGACCAATGGATGCACAACCATCATGCGGGTCCGCCTGACGCTAATTCGGGCCAGCAGGGACCACCGCCTCAGCAATAGCGGGCCGATTCAATAACGTTTTCGCGACCGAGCGGAACCCGACCAGCCAAGACCGTCTCCATGCATTTATTGCCAGAGCTGCAGCCTTCTCCTGCACAAAGTCACATATTGGGGAGGGCTGCAGCTGGGCAACGTAATGAAGAACAATCCGAATGGTGGGTTAGGGAATCTAATCCACCATGCGAAGCCGGTTCGTCAGTTTCATCGCAATTATTCAGTCCGTTCTTTTCTTGACGCATTTTTTCCTGTATGAGACCTGGACATTTTCTCCCTCAGGGACCGCTGCTTCAAGCTCGCTGTGGATCAAACTGCTCCTCGGCTTTCTGTCCGTGAGCTTTGTCGCGGCCTCTGTCCTTGCCTTTCGATACACAAATGCTGCTCTGCGCGCGTTTTATCGGGCTGCTGCGGTTTGGCTGGGCCTGCTGACGTTCCTGTTCCTCGCGGCGGTATTCTCCTGGATTGTTTTCGGAATTGCCCAGCTGGCTCGGCTGGACGTGAACTTCCATCGAACCGTGGAATTATTGTTGGGGGTGGCGCTAGTTGCCGGATTCTACGGGGTTTTCAACGCCGGCTGGACGCGGATCACGCGAGCCACAGTGCGTCTCGCGAACTTGCCGGCGGCGTGGCGGGGACGAAGAGCAGCTCTGATCAGCGATCTGCATCTCGGGCACGTACGAAACGGCAGTTTTCTACGGCGCATGGTCGCCAAGATTCTAAGCGAAGACCCAGACGCGATTTTTATTGCCGGCGATTTGTATGACGGTACGGCCATCGACGCGGGCCGGGCAGCCGAACCCCTGAACAAGCTCACGGCCCCGCACGGTGTCTATTTTGTCGCGGGAAATCACGAGCAATTCGGGGATGACAGCAAATATCTGCGTGCCATTGCGGCGACCGGCGTGCGGGTGCTGACCAATGAGAAGGTGGAAGTCGATGGCTTGCAGATTATCGGCGTGCCCTACCGCAATGCGCAAAACGGGACCTTTGCGTCGATACTGCATAACATCCGCTTGGATCGCGACCGCGCCAGCATCCTGCTGACGCATGCGCCTGATCATCCGGAAATCGCCGAGGCTGCGGGCGTTTCCCTGCAACTCTCCGGGCACACCCACCTTGGGCAGTTCATACCTTGGAGTTGGATGGCGCGGGGGATTTACCGGCAGTTTGTTTATGGCTTAAGCCGGATCGGAAAGATGCAGGTTTTCACCTCGAGCGGAGCAGGTACGTGGGGACCGCCGCTGCGACTGGGTTCGAATTCTGAAATCGTAGTGCTTGAGTTCGAGTAGAATCTGTTTACTCCGCCGGCCGAGAATCTGATCAACAAAATTGCCGATCGCTTTTATTCTCCAACCCCGTCGGCGGAAAGCCGCTAGTCGACAATCGCCTCAGCTATAATGTTTCTTAACGCTGGTTGTTTTTCCGCCTCGCTCCATACAGTGCCAGAGGAAGGATTCAGCCCTCGTTATAGAACTAGCCGAAGGAGTGCGCATGGCAATCGAGAAGACGGAAAATATCTGGCACAACGGCAAGCTCATCCCCTGGGATGACGCGACGATTCACGTGATGTCCCACGTGATTCACTACGGCTCCTCGGTGTTCGAGGGGATTCGGTGCTACGCGCCGCCCTCCGGGCCCGCCATTTTCCGTGCAAACGAACACATTCAGCGTTTGCTCGATTCCGCCAAGGTCTACCGCATCGACGTGGATTTCACCCGCGACCAACTGGTGAAGGGGATGCTTGAAACTGTTGCCAGCAACGGTGCGTGGCCATGCTACGTCCGCCCCATCGTTCTCCGCGGCTATGGCGAAGCGGGAGTAAATCCGTTCAATTCCCCGACCGAGGTTTACATCATTAATTATCCCTGGGGAAAGTATCTGGGCGGCGAGAGTGACGGTTGCGACGTCTGCGTGTCTTCGTGGACGCGCCTGGCTCCGAACACTCTCCCGGCAATGGCCAAGGCCGGCGCCAACTACATGAACTCGCAACTCATCAAGATGGAGGCCATCGTCAATGGCTACTCGGAGGGCGTTGCGCTTGACGTTAGCGGATTCGTCAGTGAAGGCTCTGGCGAGAATGTATTTCTGGTGCATCGCGACAAACTGATCACTGCACCGCTGGGTAACTCGGTGCTCCCCGGCATTACTCGCGATTCGGTTCTGCAGATCGCGCGCGACCTGAACATTCCAATCGTCGAGCAGATGATCCCGCGCGAGATGCTCTACATCGCCGACGAAGCTTTTTTCACCGGGACCGCAGCGGAGGTGACGCCAATTCGCTCGGTCGACAAAATCAAAGTGGGCAAAGGGGTAATGGGCCCGGTCACCAAGGAGATTCAGAAAGAGTTCTACGCTATTGTGCACGGCGAAAAGAACGATCGCCATGGTTGGCTGACGCCGGTTCCCGTGCACAGCAAGCAAACGGTAGGCGTATAATTCGCTTGCCTTAGAAGGAGGACCCTGTGTCCAATCCACAAGCTCCCACTCCGGAATTCGCTTTGGGCTACCGGCAGCTCATGCTCGACGGCCTTGGCCGCGAATTGGAAATCACCAAGAAAGTCATCGCCGCGATTCCCGACTCCAAGTCGGATTATCGTCATGACCCCCATTCACGCAGCGCCTGGGAACTGGCCTGGCATCTGGCCAATACAGACATTCAATTCATGAACGGAATCGCCGACCTGAACTTCACCATGCAGTCTCCGAAGCCCGAGGACAAGCCCAAAACCGCATCCGAACTGGTGGTCTGGTATGACACCCAATTCAAGAACGCCGCGGACCGCGTAGGTAAACTCACTGCGGATCAATTGCTCACCCCGATCAATTTCATGGGAGTGTTCAATTTTCCCGCAGTCTTCTATCTGGGCTTTGTGAACAATCATTCCATCCACCATCGTGGCGAGTTGGCCACTTTCCTGCGGCCCATGGGATCGAAAGTGCCTGCTATCTACGGAGGCAGCTTCGACGAACCCTTCCGCATGCCGGAACCAGCGGCCAGCGCAGCATAACAATTTCGCAAGGTGCAAAAAGCCGCCTGTTGGGCGGCTTTCTTAGTCAAAACCTCGCAACATCTGACCATCAATCCGGGGCGGACTTCGGCAAAGGAAGCCTATGCCGCGGTGCCTGGAACTGCTGCGACACCGGCCCCGACTAGCGACTACTTTCCACGCGCATCCAGGCTCCACGGCCCGGAACCCAACTGCGTGATGAGAAGCGCACCGCCCAGCATGGAAACATTCTTCATGAACATGACGAACTGCATTTCGTACATCACCGGATCGGTGACCACCCAGAACTTGTGCATCATCGGAGTTACGCCAACAAGAAACAGCACAATCAGCCAAGCCCCAAGTTTGGCGCGGTAACCAAGAAGTATGGAAAGGCCTCCAATAAACGCGAGCACCCCCGAAAAGGGCACCGCGACGGACGCCATGGGCACGCCTTGCAACGCAGCATAAGCAATGGTTTGACTCATGAAATGCCGCGGTCCTGACATCACGAAGATCAGGGCGAAGAGCAGTCGCCCCAAGAACACAATTGGACCCACTCCCACGGACCGAACAGAGGCTGTTAGCGATCGATTGGGATACACAGGGTTGCTGGCTGACATTTTGATTCTCCTTGGTATCGACTGACAACTTTATGGACTAACAACAGGACTCCGAGATTCAAGACGAATGGAGCAGCTGACTGCAGCAGCGAATTTATGCCTGTAACTCTGCCGCGTCCATGTGTCTGGTGGTGCCCGTAACTACCTGCTGCAGTTGTTCGAGAGCCGCTTTGCGTGAGGCCTCCGCAAGCTCTCCTGGCTTCTGATTTTCAGCATGGATGAACGTGATGTCGGTCAATCCTATGAATCCGAGAATGTGCCGGAGATAGGGCTCCTGATGGTCGTATTGAGCCGTGGGTGTGCCCGGCCGGAAAGAACCGCCGCGCGAAGTCAGAACAACAACTTTTTTTCCCTTCAGAACGCCTTCTGCACCGTTTGGTCCCCACAGGACGGTGCGGCCAGCGCGCACAACTTGATCGATCCAGGCCTTCAATGGCGCGGACACGGTAAGGTTGTACATGGGAGCGCCGATCACAATCGTATCCGCGGCTAGCAGCTCGTCCACCAGCGCGTCTGATATGGAAAGGGTCTCCCGCTGCGCCGGAGTGAGCTTGGCTAAGTCGGAATGAGCAGCGAGCATCCATTCGTCGGTAATGGGCGGGAAGTGGGTGGCGGCCAGATCGCGCTCAATCACTCCACCGGCCGGGTTCTGGCTTTTCCAAGTTTCGACAAACCTTTCCGTCAGCTGTCGAGAAACTGAGTTCCGCCGAGCGCTGGAATCAATGCGAAGCAATTTCATGAGACCCTCCGGCATTCAGTAAGGTTAGATAAGGAGCGCCGGCATTGGTTACAATAAATAACTATTGGCGCTTTACATAGTAGGCACCTTATAGTAACCTAGTTGTAATATGGCCTCCCGTCGATCCACTCAATCCCCGTCCCCGTGCGCGATTGGCGGACTGCTGGAACTGCTGACGCGGCCCTGGACGATGCATATTCTGTGGGCGCTGAGCACCCATGGTCCGATGCGGTTTGGCGTGTTGCGGCGGCAGATCGATGGAATCTCCTCCCGCGTTCTGACGGAACGACTGCGCACGCTAGAGGACTCACACTTTATCTTCCGCCATTACGACCCAACCATTCCTCCCGCCGTGACCTACGGCATCACCGACCGCATGAAAGATATCGAGAAGGTGCTGCATCAACTCGAGGACCTGTCGCGAAAATGGCAGCGCGAAAGCGCGACCTTGCCCACCGGCCACGCGACCGGCGCCAAACTGCCCCAACTTACCCAGCACATCTAAGGCTGGCGCTTGGACGCACCGAAGGCGCTGTCCCGACGCAGGGCGCAGGCCATTACCTCGGTCATCTTGGGGAAGGTGATGATTCGGTTCATCATAGGCAAAGCTCGTGAGGCAGTGCGCCTCCTCGGGAAATCCTTCTGATGAATATTGATGATCTGCTGCGGATCGCGACGGAACGCAAAGCCTCCGACTTGCATTTGAAGGTGGGCAACTATCCGCACCTGCGGATTGACGGCGACCTGGTCCCATTGACGGACCAGCCGCGCGTGAGCGCCGAAGACATGCTCACTATGGCGTTCAGCATGATGTCCGCTCGCCAGAAACAAAAATTCAAAGAGACCACGGAAATCGATATGGCCTACGGCGTAGCCGGTCTGGGACGGTTCCGTGTGAACATCTTCCAGCAACGCGGCAACGTGGGATTGGTGCTGCGCGTCATTCCCACCAAGATTCGCGCACTCGACGAACTGTTTTTGCCCAAGGTGGTCGAACAGATTTGTGAAATGCCCCGCGGCCTGGTTCTGGTGACGGGCGTCACGGGCTCCGGTAAGTCGACGACGTTGGCCGCAATGGTCGATCGCGTCAATTCCAGCCGCGCCGAACACATCATCACCATTGAAGATCCCATTGAATTTCTGCATCGCGATAAGAAAGGCTACGTTAATCAACGCGAGATCGGCGTTGACACTCCGTCGTTCAGCGCGGCCTTGCGCGCATCACTTCGTCAGGATCCGGACGTGATCCTGGTGGGCGAAATGCGCGACCTGGAAACGATACAAACGGCGCTGCACGCGGCCGAAACTGGCCACATGGTTTTCTCTACTCTGCATACGCTGGATGCGGTGGAAACCATCAACCGCGTCATCTCCATTTTCCCGCCGCCGGAGCAGAAGCAGATTCGCTTGCAGTTGGCGGCAGTATTGCGCGCCATCGTGAGCCAGCGCCTGGTTCGGCGTTGCGATGCCGACGGCCGCGTACCTGCGGTCGAAGTGATGATCAATACCGCCTTCATCCGAGAATGCATTCTCGTGCCCGAGAAGACGCGCTCCGTGCGCGATGCCATCGCGGCCGGCACATCACAATACGGCATGCAGACCTTCGACCAGTCGCTCTGGGACCTCTTTCAGGCGGGCCTGGTCAACTACGAAACCGCGCTGGAAAATGCTTCCAACGCCGACGACTTCAAACTGCGCATGCAGGGCATCGCCTCCACGGCCGACATCTCAAGGCAGTCGATGCAATCGGCCGGCTTCGGCGGACGGTAGGAACTCACATCTTAAGGCAAGCGCACTCCATGAGTTCGCCCGGCACAGGCAAAGCACAGCGTATTTCCGGGTTCCTAGTGTGCCGTCGCGGTAGCTCCGGTGCTTGCGTTCGTAATTTGGTTGCGATCGTCGATTCTCATCGCCCTGGTCGTCTCATTTGCCGTGCTTCTCCTCGTTTCCTTTCTGCGATCAGGCAAAGTAAGCGCAGAGGAAAGCATTCGCCGGCGAGACCGAGCGCTGGGGAAAGCCAAGGATGATTCCAATGAGATGGCGCGCTGGGTACCGTAGATTCCATCTTCTCCCGCGACCAAAAGGTTTATCTTTAAATACATGCCATTCTCGCGACCCAAGAAGCGGCCGTATTCCGAAGATGAACTCTACGAGTATGCCGTAGGCGCGCTGGCCCGGCGCATGCGAACCGTCGCCGAACTAAAGCGTCTGTTTCGCGCGCGAGTGGAGGACGCTGAGTCGGAATACGGGCAGACTCTGATCGAGCTCGTCGTCCGCCGCCTCAAGGATCGCGGCTATCTGAACGATTCGCAGTATGCCGCTAACTTCTCGTCCCTACGCCGGGATAACCAGAAATTCGGACGGCTGCGAGTGGTCACCGATCTGAAAGTGAAGGGTGTGCATGGGGACGTAATCGAGAAAGCCGTCGATGCAGCTTTCGAAGGCGTCGGCGAAGAACAGCAGGCGCGCGAATATCTTCGACGGAAGCGTATGCTGAAACCGAAAGATCAAAAAGCGGCGGCGCGGATTTTCCGTCAACTGGCTCGCGCCGGATTCGGTACCAAGACAATTTTCACCATCCTCAAAAACTGGGACGTGGATGAAGAGACCTTGAGCGCTCTCGAGAGCGAAGCTTCCTGATCACAGAACTGACATGATCACAGAACTGACTTGGCAAGGACCGCCGCGATGATGCATACTCCTATGCCGTCCCCGATACCGTTTCTCAGGAGGAGCTATGAAAGCTAGCTTGAAAGCAATTCTCGCAGCAGTGTTGCTCAGCGCCGTGCCCTTCGCGCTGGCGCAGGACGTTAGTTCGGACGTAAAGAAAACCGCCAAGGATACTGGCGCAGACACTAAGAAGGCGGCTGACAAGACAGGCCATGAGACGAAAGTCGTGGCCAAGGACACAGCGAAAGACACCGACAAGGCCGCGAAGGCCACTGGGCACGCGACTAAGAAAGTCGCCACAACCGTCGGCAAGGATAGCGAGAAAGCGGCGGACAAGACTGGTCACGAGACGAAGGTAGTAGCCAAGGACGCGGCGAAAGACACCGACAAAGCCGCCAAGAAGACCGGTAGCGCCGTGAAGAAGGGCGCCGAGGATACCGGGCATGAGATGAAGAAGGCCGGCGACGCGATGAAGTAGAGCGCGCGCGAAATTCGCATTCAGGCCACGCAGCAAGCGCTGTGTGGCTTTTTTCCGGTGGTCAAGCGGTGGCATATGGGTTCTACTCGGCTGTGTCTCATTTGGGTTTTCATTTAGAATTGCCTATCGTCTCCATCCAAATGCTGACTGGCTCTGAAATCCGCCGCAAGTTTCTCGACTTCTTTGTGCAGAAGGGCCACAAGGAAGTGCACTCGTCGTCGCTGGTGCCTGCGAATGATCCCACTTTGCTGTTCACCAATGCGGGCATGAACCAGTTCAAAGACGTTTTTCTGGGACTGGAGAAGCGCGACTACTCTCGCGCCACGACATCGCAGAAGTGCGTGCGTGCCGGTGGCAAGCATAATGATCTCGAGAACGTCGGCTTCACCAACCGCCATCACACGTTTTTTGAGATGCTGGGCAATTTTTCCTTCGGCGATTATTTCAAGAGAGATGCCATCGCCTACGCCTGGGAGCTGATCACTTCGAAAGAGTGGTTCGGGATCGACAAGGATAAGCTGTACGTCACCATTTTCAAAGGCGAAGCTGGCGTGGAGCGCGATATCGAAGCCTACGACTTGTGGTTGGCGCAAGGCGTGGAGAAATCCCGCATTTACGAAATGGGGCTGAAAGACAATTTCTGGCAGATGGGCGACACCGGCCCCTGTGGCCCCTGCAGCGAGATTCACTACGACATGGGAGCGATCGCGTCCGATCAGGAACACACGGATTGCGCCTTCGGTTGCGACTGCGGCCGCTATGTCGAGATCTGGAATCTGGTGTTCATGCAGTTCGACCGCGATGCAAGCGGCAAGTTGAACCCGCTGCCCCAACCTTCGATCGATACGGGCATGGGGCTGGAACGGGTGGCAGCAGTGCAGCAGGGCGTGATTTCGAACTACGATACAGATTTGTTCACACCGCTGATCAAGCGCGCTTCAGAGCTTACAGGAACATCGCTTACGAAAGAACTGCAGAAAGAAGCGAAAGCGAAATCGGCAGCTTCCCTGCGAGTAATTGCGGACCACTCGCGCGCCGCAACATTCTTAATTTGCGACGGTGTGGTGCCTTCGAACGAAGGACGCGGCTATGTGCTGCGCAAGATAATCCGTCGCGCCATTACGCACGGGCGGTTGCTGGGGCAAACGAAACCTTTTCTTCATCAGATGGTCTTCGCCGTGCGCGATTTGATGGAGGATGCTTATCCGGAGCTAAAGCAGACATCCCAGCGTATCTCCCAGAATGTGCTGACCGAAGAAACCCGATTTGCGCACACTCTGGACGTTGGCCTTGAAAAGCTAGAGGAGCTTCTGAAGACATCAAAAGCTGAACTCGCCGGAGCGGAAGCATTCAAACTCTACGATACTTTTGGTATGCCGCTCGACTTCATGCAGGACGCGGCCCGCGATCAGGGGGTTGCGTTTGACCATGCTGGGTTCAACCAGGCAATGGAAGAACAGCGTTCTCGTGCTCGTGCGTCCTGGAAAGGTGCAGCCAAGCAGACCGCGAATCCCGCTTACCAGCAGCTTCCGAAGTCCGTCTTCGAAGGCTACCGTCAGACCCGCTCCGACGGATGCGAAGTACTGGCCATCATCCACAATGGCCAGGGTACACGGGAACTCAAGGCCGGCGACTCCGGCGACGTGATCCTCGACCACACGCCCTTCTATGCCGATTCGGGCGGGCAGGTGGGCGATAAAGGATGGTTTTATTCGGACGATCACAATACTGTCGTGGCCGATGTAACGGGATGCTATTCGCCGATTCAAGGTGTGCGTGCCCATCAGATTGTAGCGAAACAGGTATTGCGAGTCGGCGACAAAGTCGATGCGATGGTGAATGCTGAGATTCGTCAGTCCGCCATGCGAAATCACACGGCTACGCATCTGCTGCATGCCGGTTTGAGAGAGGTGCTGGGCAAACATGTGAAGCAGGCGGGATCGCTGGTGGCGCCGAATCATCTGCGGTTTGATTTTTCGCACTTCACCGCAGTCGAAGATGAAGAATTGCAGGATATTGAGGACATCATTAACAAGGAAGTGCTGCGCAACCAGATTGTTGAGACCATCACTGATGTGCCCATCGAAGAGGCCATCAACCAGTATCACGCCATGGCGCTGTTTGGCGAAAAGTATGGCGACAAGGTTCGCGTGGTCCGAATCGGCGATTTCTCGACCGAGCTTTGCGGCGGCACACACACCGGGGCGACCGGTGAAATTGGCCTGATCAAGATTCTAAAGGAAGGCAGCGTTTCGTCGGGCGTGCGGCGGGTGGAAGCCGTAACTGGCGAGGGATCGCTCGCGCACTTCCGCAAGGATCATCAACTGGAAAACTTTGTCGCGAGCGTTGCGGCACATTCCGACGCGGCCTCTCCCACCGAAGCATTGCGTCTGGAAATGGAAAAGAAAGACGCCGAGATCAAGCGCCTGGCACGCGAACTGGATGAAGCGCGGATGAAATCGGCCTCGTCCAGCACAGCGAATATCGGTGACAAGGTTAAAGATGTGAAAGGCATCAAGGTTCTTGCGCATCGCGTGGATAACCTGGAGCGCACGCAGATGCGGACGCTCGTGGATCAACTCCGCGACAAGATCGGTTCCGGCGTGGTGGTGCTGGGTTCGGCGTCGAACGGAAATGTCTCGCTCATCGTGGGCGTGACCAAGGACCTCACCAGCCGGGTGCAAGCGGGAAAAGTGATTGGGCCAGTAGCGCAGAAGGTCGGCGGCAAAGGCGGAGGCCGTCCTGACCTAGCCGAGGCTGGCGGCAAAGATCCCGCAGCGCTGGACTCTGCGCTGGCCGAGGCGTATACCATCGTGGACTCGCTTTTGGGACCCTAGCATTTCAGCAGTAGGCAGGTACCCGTGGAAGACCGCATCCGTTTCATCGAACACAAAGGCAAGCAAGTCTTGCTCGCGGACCTTTCTTACTGCACACCAGCAGAGGTCGCGAAGATTGCGCTGGTGGTTCCCTCTTATGTGACCAGCGAACCTCGGGGCTCTGTCCTGTTGCTTGCCGACTTCACGGGAGCGGAGTTTGACCGGATTGCGATCGAGCGCCTGAAAGAGAGCGCAGTCTTTGACCGGCCGTACCTCAAGCGTTCGGCGTGGGTGGGAATCGAGCGATTACCCAAAGTATTTTACGAACACATCAAGAATTTCTCTCAGCGCGACCTGCCCGCCTTTGAAAACCGTGAGAAAGCCATGGACTGGCTGGTGAGCGGCGAAGAGCTGCGGGTATCGGACCATATACTGGGAGACCTCCCTAAGCGGCGCCCCCCCCCATCCTCACGCAAGTAATCCCATGGCCGTGGTTCATCGGGTAAGAGACTCAGTCGAAGTCAGCTCCTCCACTTCAGCGTTACCGGCCCAGACATAGGATGCTTCATTTCGCCGCCGGTGCGCTTGGCTTCGAGGTGCGCTGCCTTTAGTTGGAAGTACCATTTCGCGGGACGGTCGGCGTCATCAATCAGCATGAGATGTGGATTGTGCTTCAATCCTTCGGCCTGCAGTTCCATAGTGCGGCGGTCCTGCTCCACGAATTTGGCGAAGACGAACTTCAGCAACTCCGGACCAAACGGAAACCAGCGGAACAGGTTCCACGCGGCAACCACATCGATGCGGCACTGATTGCCCGTAATCGGCGTCACTGTGGTAAGCGACGAAAACCAGTACTTCCCTGCTCGGATGGTTTCGCTGCGCAAATTGGGCAGAGTGAAGTCGATCGTAGTGGTGATGGAATCGGCGGCGGCGTAGAGGCGCAACAGCTTGTAGGGCGCCGAATTTGCGCTCGGCGTATGGGCACTCATGCGGAAGCCGTTGGGAATGGGCTCAAAGTTTTTCTTCTTTTCATGAATGCTGCGGCGGCTGCGCCACCACCAAGCCTGGTGGACGAACGGTCCATGCGCCGGATCCATCAGGCCGATAATTCCATGATCAATGCTCACCGGCATGTCGGCGGTTAGGTAGGCGATCTTGTATTTGTCGCTGAACTTCGTGATCTGCGGCGCCGGCTCAGGCGCTTCCACCCGCTTGCTGAATCCCGCGCCTGGTGGACTCGGATCCGGCACGAATGCCCAGATAAAACCATCCTGCTCTTCGCAGGGATAGCTGCCCGCGTAGATGCGCTCCACCCTTAAATTCTGGTCGGCGGTGAGTGAGGGGACGAGCTGACACTGGCCGTTGTGCGCGTCGAACGTCCAGCCGTGGTAAGGGCATTCAATATTCTCTCCATCGAACTGACCGCCGTTAAGTGGCATGCCGCGGTGGGGACAGGCGTCACGCAACACGAAGGGGTGGCCGACGCGATCGCGCCCCACAACGAGTGGAATCTCCAGCAGCGTGGCTTTGTGAAGTTGATTACGGTGGACTCGGTCGGCTGGCAGGGCACGATACCAGAAGCCGGTAAGCATCAGCGAATCGGGCGCCTGGCGTTGAGGAGAGTCGAGTTCGGGCATGGGGAGATTGTTGATGGCTGATTTCCTGATTGTCGATGGAACCCAATATGCTAGCATTCGCAGAACTTTTCGGCGCGTACTGACTAACGTGGAGGAATCCAGATGGAGTTTGTAGGTCACTTTCGCCGGCTTTCGCCGGTGCAGAGGAACACGTTCACCGCGTGCTTTCTGGGCTGGTCGCTGGACGCGTTTGATTTTTTCATTCTGACCTTCTGTGTCAGCGCCATCGCCACGCAGTTCCAAGCCAAGATTTCAGCAGTCACCGAAGCCATTTTCATTACGCTGGCTTTTCGTCCGGTCGGCGCATTTCTTTTTGGAATCATGGCCGACCGCTACGGGCGCCGCGTCACACTCATGGTGGATATCATCGCCTACTCGTTATTCGAGTTGGCATCTGCCTTCGCTCCTTCTTTGAAAGTATTTCTGATCACGCGCGCATTATTCGGAATCGCCATGGGCGGCGAATGGGGCGTAGGCGCGGCGTTGGCATTCGAGACGCTGCCGGCAGAGGGACGGGGATTTTTTTCCGGACTGTTACAGGAAGGCTACGCCGTGGGCTATCTGATGGCGGCTTTAGTCTACGGGACAGTATTCCGCCTTACAGGTTGGCGGGGGATGTTTGTGATCGGCGCCCTGCCCGCATTTCTGGTGATTTACATTCGCACGAAAGTGGATGAATCTCCGGCGTGGCTGCAAGGCCAGGTGTCGAGAACCGCAGAGCGCCGCCTAGGCAAAGACATCTTCACCTATGTGGGCACATTTATTTTCCTGGTGATGCTGATGTTCAGTTTCAATTCATTCAGCCACGGGACGCAGGATCTTTATCCAACCTTCCTGCAGAAGGACCACCGCTTTACTCCACAGACGGTTGGACTGATTGCCATCGTCGCCAACCTCGGAGCTCTGCTGGGCGGCATTCTTTTCGGTACGTGGTCGGAAAAAATCGGTCGACGGCGGGCGATCATGATCGCCGCGCTGCTGACGATTCCTCTCATTCCCCTATGGGCATACTCGCACACTGTACCTATGCTGGCGCTGGGCGGATTTCTGATGCAATTCATGGTGCAGGGGGCGTGGGGCGTGATCCCGGCCCATCTGAACGAGCTTTCTCCGCCAGCCGTGCGAGGAACATTTCCCGGTTTCGCCTACCAACTGGGAAACCTGCTTTCCTCGCGAAATGTGGTAGTGCAAGCCAGGCTCGCCGAACGGAATTTCGGTGGCATGTTCGCTCCGGTGTTGGCCTGGACAGTTGTGATCGTTGCAACTCTCGTGGCGCTGGTTACCGGCAGCGGGCGCGAGCGCCGAGGCGCGGATCTGTCGAATACCGATTCGGCGCCTCAGGATGCAAGAGTTGGCACGCCCGGCTATTAACCCCGCGGTACTGGCACGACAGTATCATTGTCATGTCTGGGCTCCTGTGGTACGGTAGGTTAAATTTCACGCCTTCGTAAATACTTTCAAGGGCTCTTTGGCGTTGCAGTTTGCGTGAGTGCGTGTGCAGGAGTAGCGCCACTATGAAAGAAACCATGGGTCCGACTCCGGCCAAACCGTCGGACGAACAGGATAATTTTGCCAATCGCAAGTTGATCCGTCCGGCTCTGCCGCGCGTAGATCACAACCACGGTAATCACAATTCCAACCATAACCCGGGCCACATGCAGTTGGCCGAGCGCCGCGACCGGCACGAACGTCCGGAGCGGGGACCAGAGCGTGTATATGATCGTGGCGACCGTCCCATGGGCGGCGGACGAAAGACGGCTCCGCCGGAGCAGACCAACGCTGAGAATTTCTATTATCAGAAGCAGATGCAGTCGAGGACTCCGATGGTCATCGTGCTCCGCGATGGCGAAGAAGTGCGCGGCATCATCGAGTGGTACGACAAAACCTGCATCAAGCTAGTCCGCGAAGACGGCGGCCCCAACCTGATGATTTATAAACCCGCCATCAAGTACATGTTCAAGGAAGAAGAGAACGGCCGGTAGACCCGGCGTTCAAGATCTGCCGGATATACTGCCGATCGCCGCCCCTTAGGGATCTGGTTCGATCTTCGCCCCATCTCAGCGATTCCTTCACAACTTCGGCAGCACAATTCCCTGCTGTGACTGGTATTTCCCTTTGCGGTCGGCATAGCTGGTTTCGCAGACTTCGTCGGACTGGAAGAACAGAATCTGGCAGAGGCCTTCGTTGGCGTAGATGCGCGCCGGCAGTGGTGTGGTATTCGAAATTTCGAGGGTGACAAAGCCTTCCCACTCGGGTTCGAACGGAGTGACGTTGACGATGATTCCGCAGCGGGCATACGTGCTCTTGCCTACGCAGATGGTCAGAATGTCGCGAGGAATTTTAAAGTATTCGACAGAACGAGCGAGGGCGAATGAGTTCGGTGGGACGATACAGATATCAGTGCGCACTGTGACAAAAGATTTTTCGTCGAAATTCTTGGGATCGACGATCGTGCTGTTCACGTTCGTGAAAATCTTGAACTCATCGGCCACGCGCAGGTCGTATCCATAAGACGACAATCCGTAAGAGATCACACCTTCCCTCACCTGCTTTTCAGAGAACGGATTGATCATGTCATGTTCGCGCGCGGTCTTGCGAATCCAGCGGTCACTCTTCAGCATGGAGCTCCTTGGGAGATTTGATGATGGGTCAATTTCGTATGTGAGTGAGGTCAGAACTTTCGGGACTTCCATCGATTGGTCTTGTAAATTTGCTCAATTGCGTGCGGCCAGTTTACGGTACAGATGCTCCCGTTGACAATCTCCCTTATCTCCCATAGCATCAATCACTTGAAGCATAATCCTCACAGCGCATCGGGGAGCCGTTCGTGATTAAGCTCGACATCATCAACGAAGTGGTGGCCAGAACCGGCATCACCAAGACCAAGGCCGAGTTGGCGGTGGAAACCGTCTTTGAGAGCATGAAGAAGTCGCTAGCCCAGGGCAGCCGTATTGAGCTGCGAGGCTTTGGCGTCTTTAACGTGCGCCCACGCAAGACCGGCATCGGACGCAACCCGCGCACCGGCGCCGAGGTTTCCATTCCTCCCGGTAAGGCCGTGCGCTTTAAGCCAGGCAAAGAGCTGCAGTCGATCGATTAGGCTGGCAGCTTCTGCCCGCGGGCCGTCAGTTCCTGGTCGCGGCGAAAAGCCCTTTCCGCAGTTGCGATTAGTCGGCGAACCATTCGAACTGCGTTGCCGCCAATCGTAGTAGCATCTAAAGAACGGCCTCGACAAAATCTCGGGGCCGAGAATCGCATGTCGGAACCTACTCCTCCCACATCTGCTTCTACCCTCGAATACTTCCGGCCGGTGCCGCAGTGGTCGCCTCCTCCTCCCACACCCCGATACTGGCTTCATATGCTGCTGCTGCTGGCGACGTGCTTCACCACGCTGGTGATGGGCGCGCGTATGGAGTACAACTTCCAGCACGGCCAGCCGGCTCTGTCCGTCAACGACGATTCACTTCCCTTCTTTCCCGCAAGTTGGATGTTTTCCCATCCAGCCCGCCTCCTGGGCGGCGTGCCCTTCATGGCCACATTGATGTTGTTCTTTCTGGCCCACGAAATGGGCCACTACTTGTACTGCCGCCGCTATGGCGTTCATGCAACGCTACCGTTCTTCATTCCCGTTCCGACCCCCATTGGAACCATGGGAGCGGTCATTTTGATCCGGTCGCGGATTCGCTCTCGCACTGCGCTATTCGATATCGGAATTGCTGGACCGATCGCGGGCTTCGTGGTGGCGTTCGCGGTACTCATCGTTTCGCTGGCATGGTCGAAGCCCATGCACGCGGGTCTTGGTGGAGCAGAGTACGAATTGGGCGCTCCGCTGATTTTTCACCTTGTGCATCGCTTGCTGGCAGCGACAGGTCTGATCCACGGAGCGGCCGCTCTACCGCTCGATCGTGTGCTGCTACATCCCACCGCGATCGCGGCCTGGGTGGGCATGCTGGCCACCTCGCTCAACTTGCTCCCCGGCGGCCAGCTTGATGGCGGACATATTATTTTTTCGATCGCCCCGCGGGCGCACAAGATCGTGTCGCGCCTGACCATTCTGATTCTTCTTCCGATGGCGTATTTCCTGTGGACGGGATGGTTCGTGTGGGCCATTCTTCTGCAACTGAGCAGTTTGCGGCATCCCCAAGTGGCCGAGTGGCCCAGGGTTTCGGGCGGACGAATGTGGCTGGCTCTCTTTGCTTTCTTGATGCTGGTAGTTTCGCTGACACCAGCGCCGCTGGCGCACTCCTCCCTGCGAGAGATTCTTCCACCAGAAGCTGTGAGTCACATACTGCAGCGCACGGTGGACTGGATTTCCCACTTGCTCGTTCACTGACCTCGCAACACGACTCGGCCTCAGCTGGAAATCTAAGGTCATTCGCCTCGCAACCGCCTCTCTCGCGTATACTCCATTATTCAATCGTTTTAATACGCCGACGGAGGTGGTTTCCCTTGAAATGGCTGCCCGCTGTTCTTCTCTTCGTCTCTGTGCGTTTCGCTTTTGCACTTTCTGCTCAAGCTCAGACCATTACGGTTGACGCCTCACATCCCACCAACCATTTCGTCCCGAACCAAACGCTAGGTGCCGGTGTAGATCGCATCGCAGTGGAGGCGATCGACAAAGACCTCCTGCAGCCGACGCTGGAGAAAACGATGGCTTCAGGCTGGCAGCCGGTTACCTATCGTCAGAATACAGAACTTGCGGTCGAGGCCTGGCACTGGAATCCGCAAGGCAGCTGGAGCGACGCCAGCGGCAAAGGATACTTCATCGGTTCGGCGACTCCGACGGAGATCATCCGTTATTCCTATGGCTATGCGCTGCCGCGTCGCGGATTCACGCGCAACGACGGCACCGACAACGTGGGCTTCTCGCGGCTCACCGATGGAGATCTAAATACTTTTTGGAAAAGCAATCCCTATCTCACGCAACGCTTCACTGGCGAAAGCGACACGCTTCACCCCCAGTGGGTGTTGCTGGACTTGGCGCAAGTACAGGCAATCGACAGTATTCGCATCGCCTGGGGCGAGCCTTATGCCCGGCGCTACATTGCGCAGTACTGGACGGGCGACGATCCCATCAAAGCAGTGACACGCGGAGTTTGGCAGACATTTCCGCAAGGTGCGCTTTCGGATGGAAAAGGCGGGACCGCAACAATTCGCTTGAGCGGCACTCCCATTCCGGTGCGGTTCGTGCGGATATGGATGACCGAGTCATCGAACACCTGTGATGCCGATGGGCCGGGTGATCCGCGGAATTGTGTGGGCTATTCGATTCGCGAACTCTATCTGGGCACAACCACAGACGATGGTGCATTCCACGACGTTCTGCGCCACACCCCGGATCAGGAGCAGACGGCCACCTATTGTTCTTCGGTCGATCCGTGGCATCGGCCCTCGGATTTGGGATCGACCAAACAGGCGCAGGTGGGATTTGATCTGTTCTTCACTAGCGGCGTTACTCGCGGACTTCCCGCCATGATGCCGGTCGCGATGCTGTATGACACTCCGGACAATGCGGTGGCGGAGATTGCATATCTGGAAAAACGCGGCTATCCGATTTCCTATGTCGAGATGGGCGAGGAAGCTGATGGGCAGGACATGTTGCCGGAAGATTATGCCGCGCTCTATTTGCAATGGGCGACCGCGATTCATCTCGTGGATCCCAAGCTGAAGCTGGGCGGGCCGTCATTTCAGGGAGTGAATAAAGACATCGAGGTCTGGCCGGATGCCAACGGAAAAGTCTCGTGGACCGCACGTTTTGTCGATTACATGAAGCAGCATGGCCGCATGAACGATCTCGCGTTTTTTTCCTTCGAGCACTATCCGTATGAGCCATGCAGAACCCCGTGGGGCGTGCTGTATGACGAGCCCGAGTTGGTGAGCCATATCATGCAGGTTTGGCATGAGGACGGAATTCCCGCGGATATGCCAATGTTCATCACGGAGGGTAATCTCTCATCGGGCGCGAGCGAAACATATCAGGATATCTTCGCCGGAGTCTGGTTGGCCGACTACATTGGATCGTTCCTGAACTCCGGCGGGAAGGGCGTTTACTTCTTCCATTATCTCCCGCTGCAGATGGAGCCGGGATGCAACAGCTCTCCGGGAACGTTTGGAATGTTCACGATCGATGCCAATTATCAGATTCAGCAGCCGCTGGCCCAGTTTTTTGTAGCGCAGTTGATCAACCTGAAGTGGGTTCAGCCCGGAACAGCGGAACATCAAGCGTTTACCGCGAGGAGCGATATAGAGGATGGCGCCGGCCATGAATTGGTGACCGCGTATGCGGTAAAGCGTCCCGATGGAAAATGGGCAGTGATGGCCGTGAACCGCGATCAGCAACATTCACACCGGGTACGAATTGCGTTCGCGGGACCGGCGGAGAAGGCAAGCACGTTCTCCGGGTCGGTGGAGGTTTCCACTTTCGGCAGCGCACAATATCAATGGCATCCGGCGCAGATGCGGTTCATGGCGCACGCGGAAAATTCCGGCGAACGCACGATCGTGGCCACCAGCAAGGGTTTTGCGGATCCCGACGGCCCAATCGTACACACTACGCAAGACGCAACCAAAGACGCGACGTATGAGTTGCCGGCGGCGTCGGTGGTCGTGATTCGAGGAAACGTCAGCGGAGCACAATAGGCTTTACATCAGCCAGAGCGCGTCTACATCAACAATCACCTGGGTGCGCGGAATTTTCTGCTGGGCAGCGTAGACCAACATAGAACGAAGCGCAGAGTTGAGCTTTTCGCGGCTCGGCGACTTCAGCACGAAGTGGTACCGGTAATCGCGCTTCAGCCGTATGATGGGCGCGGTGGCCGGGCCAAGCACGCGCACGCCTTCATGACGCGTCTGCTCAAACCATTTTCCCAGCGTGCCCGACCACTGGAGTGCTTCGTCGAGTTTGTCGCTGCGGACCAGCACGTTGGCGAGCGCGGAGTAAGGCGGATAGTGCATCCAACTGCGGAAGCGCAATTCCTTTTGGTAGAATCCGGCGAAGTCATGGTGCGCGGCGTATTGCACCGCATAGTGATCCTGAAAATAAGTTTGCAGGACTACTTTGCCAGGAGATTGGCCGCGACCGGCTCGTCCTGCAACTTGGGTAAGCAATTGAAAAGTGCGCTCGGCAGCACGAAAATCGGGCATTCCCAGCGCGTTGTCGGCTCCCACTACTCCTACCAGTGTGACGCCATGGATGTCATGACCCTTGGCAATCATCTGAGTCCCGACGACTAAGTCAAGTTCGCCCTCGCCGAGCGCGTTCAGAGTACGCTCGAAATCTTCTTGTCGGCGGACTGTGTCGCGATCGAGGCGAGCCATGCGCGCCTGCGGAAACATGCCGTGCAGGAGCTCTTCCAGCTTCTCAGAACCCGTACCGAGAAAATACACATACTCACTGCCGCAATGGACGCAGGCTTTGGGCACGGGCGCGGTGTAGCCGCAGTAGTGACAAATCATCTTATGCTCGCGCTTATGATGCGTGAGGGCGATCGCGCAGTTCTGGCATTCGAGCGTCTTACCGCAGGTGCGACACAGCACCACCGGTGCATATCCTCGGCGATTCAGCAAGACCATCACTTGCTCTCTACGGTCGAAGCGCTCTTTGATCTCCACGGCGAGCCTGCGCGAGATGACTTGCTCCTGGCCGGTCTCCTGGAATTCCTGTCGCATGTCGATGATCTCGACTTCCGGAAGAGGACGCTGCTCCACGCGATCGGGTAGCTCGACCAGGGCGTATTTACTTTTCTTCGCGTTGAAATAGGACTCCAGCGAGGGCGTGGCCGAACCCAGGACTACAACTGCATTCGCCATCTTGGCGCGCATCACGGCAATATCGCGAGCGTGGTAGCGCGGCGTCTCTTCTTGCTTGTAGGAGGAATCGTGCTCTTCGTCGACGATGATGAGCGCGAGTTCGGCAACTGGCGCAAAGACCGCGGAGCGCGTGCCCACGACCATGCGCGCTTCGCCGCTCTTGATGCGATGCCACTGCTGGGCGCGCTCTTTGTCGGACAGTGCCGAGTGCAGGATGGCGACCTCATCGCCGAAAATCTGATGCAGATCGGCGGCGACCGCCGGCGTGAGGCCAATTTCTGGAACGAGCAAAATGGCGGAGCGCCCGGATTCGAGCACACTTCGCATTCCCGCAAGGTAGACAGCGGTTTTGCCGGAACCCGTGACGCCGTGCAGGAGGGTGCCGGAAAACTTTCGTGCGTCCACCGCTGCGCGCAGGCGATTGAGGGCGGCTTGCTGCGCTGGATTGAAATCGAATTCCAGACGCGACGGCCGCGGCTTGCTGCGCGAAACGGCAAACGCCGCAGGCTCGTCGATGATCTCAATCAGGCCGCGTTTGACCAGCGTGCCTAGAGTCGTTCGCGGGACTTCCAGCCCTTGGAGTGTTTCGACTAGAACCTGGCTGCCTGATGCGGCAAGGGTTGCGATCAGTTTTCGCTGATTGTCGTTCAGTTTGCCGTCCCCAGATTTCAACTGAGCGATCTTGACGGTCCGTCTCGCGTCGCGCACGGCGGAAACATCTTCGCGCGCTAACCACTTCTTTCGCACCATCCCGCTCAAGATTAATTTCGAGACGCGGGTGGCAGAATGCAGAATTTCTTCGCGGACGTGAGGCGTTTCTCCGGGTGCGGATTCTTGCGTCGCAAGATAATCCAGCACGCGGAACTCAGCGGACTGCTCCTCCGGATTGCGTCGCGAGCGGGCCGACGATCCCGACATACCCGCCAGATGAAGCACCATCTGGCCTTCTGCGCTGATACGGTAAGCGACGCCGCGTTTGAACTCCGCATTGAGCGGAAGCATGGTGCGGAAGACTTCGCCGAGTGGGGCGAGATAATAGTCGGCGATCCAGCGGCCTAGACGCAGCAATTGGTCGTCGAGAACCGCCGCACCTTCGAGCACGCTGAGAACATTCTTGATGGTGACCGTGGGCTTGCGGTCGTGCAATTCAACGACGATGCCGGTCATGCGCTGCTGGCGGAAGGGCACGAGCACGCGGCCACCCACCACCGGAGCGGCGTCGGCGGGAACACGGTAGGTGAAGACCATGTCGAGCGGTACGGGCAGAGCAACGTCACAGAACTCGGGCATCGATTGGTAAGGATAACCTAGAGAATCCTGCCTCGGCTGAGACTGGTGAAGCGGGTAGAGATCCTTCGTTTTGCTCAGGAGACAACCCATCGTCACGAAGCAGTCACTATTCCGCCGCTTTTTTCGGGGGCACGATGCCCAGGTACTTCATCACCATCTGCAAATCCTTCCACGCCTCCCCCTTTTGTCGTGGATCGCGGAGCAAAAACGCCGGATGGTAGGTGACGGCAAGGCGCGCGCCCGGCCATGACGGATCGCTTCCCGCTGGTTTGAAGTCGTACCAGCGACCGCGCAGCTCGGACATCGGGGCGTTGAGGGCCAGAAGGTTTTTCGCAGCCGTCGCACCCAGCGCAACAAGCGCCTTGGGCTTGACGGTCGCAATCTGGCGCATGAGGAACGGCGAACACGTGTCACATTCGTCGCGCTCCGGCTGGCGGTTGCCCGGCGGACGGCATTTGACGATGTTGGCAATGTAGACATCCTCGCGCCTCAAGCCCATCGCCTTGATCATATTGTTCAACAACTGGCCGGCGCGGCCGACAAACGGCTCACCCTGCGCGTCTTCGTCAGCTCCCGGGCCCTCACCCACAAACATCAACTCCGCGCGCGGATTGCCCACGCCGAAAACGATCTGCTTGCGGCCCTGCTTATGAAGTTTGCAGCGAGTGCAATCGCCGAGATCTTCACGAATCAGTTTGAGCGCGGCCAAAGGATCAGCCACTCCCGACTCAGGCTTAGGGGAAATGATTTCGAAAACATTTTCCCCAATGATTGGCACAACGGCGGATTTTCTTCCCGGCATTTCCTCTCGCAGTTCTGACTCGGACAAGGACTCGGATACGGCAACCAGATCGGGTTCAGCAGATTCAAGCACTGTTAATTGAGAGGGCCGCGATTCGCGCTGGTAGAAATCATAGATCCCCATCTCGTGGCAGAAGCGAACGCGCTCGGCAAGCGCGCGCCGCAATTGGGGATCCAATGTTCGGGCCATTGTTATTGCTACTGAACAGTCAGGCGAAAGAAGCTCGACTCAGTGCTCGACATCAAAATAGATTTTCGTCGTCGCCCGATAGAGCACTACCTTGGCGCCCTCGAGTTGCAAGTCGAGCGAATCCACGTGCGCCCACTTGATACCGCGGACCGTCTTTGCTGCCTCGGCTACTGCAGCCTCGGCGGCTTTGGCAAAGCTGTCCTTGGACGTTCCAATCACTTCGATCACTTTCTGCGTCATCACAAGCTCCTTAAGACGTTTGACGGAATTTTACGCCAGCTATCAGAAACGCGCCCTTACGCCCTCACCATCGACTTCCGACGGTCACGCAAACGCACAATCTGGTTGAGTACCCGTTGCGCAACTTCCCACTTGGTCGTCTCGGAGACGTCGACGACCTCGTCGTGAGTGATGATGGTCACTTCGTTGCGATCGGAATCGAAGCCGACGCCTTCGCGGGAGACGTCGTTGACTACAATGGCATCGAGTTGTTTGGCAGCCAGCTTCTGACGTGCGTTTTCGAGGACGTCCTCGGTTTCTGCGGCGAAACCCACGATAATCTGCCCCTGCTTGCGAAGAGAAATTTCCTTGAGGATGTCCGGGGTGGGTTCAAGTTCTAATGTGATCGGCCCTTTGCGTTTGATCTTCTGCGGAGCGGCGGACTTCGCGCGATAATCCGAAACCGCGGCAGTCTTGATGACGATAGTAGCCTGCGGTAACAGATTCAACACAGCATCACGCATCTGTTCCGCAGATTCCACGCGCCTGATCTCGGCTGCTCCCGGCGGCGTCAGTGCGGTCGGACCGCTGACCAGCAGCACCCGCGCGCCACGGCGTAAGGCGGCTTCGGCCATGGCGTACCCCATGCGTCCGCTGGAACGGTTGGTCAGGTAGCGGGCAGGATCAATCTTCTCGCGGGTTGGTCCGGCAGTGATCAGTACGGTTTCTCCAGCGAGGTCCTGCGATGCGCCCAGCGCTTCGAGAAGCGCTGCCACAATTGCCTCGTTCTCGGCGAGCCGCCCAGCTCCCGTCATGCCGCAGGCAAGATATCCCGAGCCCGGTTCCACGATCTTCACCCCACGTTGGCGCAGGATTTCCAAATTCGCCTGCGTCGCCGCATGATTCCACATGTTCACGTTCATCGCCGGAGCAACCACAACTGGCGCGGTGGTCGCGAGATAAAGCGTGGTAAGGAAGTCGCTGGCTATACCTTGCGCGAAGTGTGCGAGAACATCTGCAGTCGCGGGAGCAACCAGCAAAGCATCAATCGACTGCGCGACAGCGATGTGCTCGATGGCAGAATCGATGTTCGGAGTGTGCTCTTCACCCGGCGAGAACATTGCCGTGATCACTTTTTCGCCGGACAGTGCCGCGAAGGTAAGCGGACGAACAAACTCCTGAGCCGCGTGCGTCATGATGACTTGCACGCGAATCCCGCGGTCTTGCACAAGGCGCACAATCTCAGCCGCCTTGTAAGCCGCGATTCCACCCGTCACTCCGAGAGCAATTTTCATAATGGTGGGAACATCGCGCTCCCCGGCAATAGGCTAAGCATCGTGCCCGAAGGCCTGATCCAAAACTTCTGCCGCTTGCTCGGCAGCGCTGCGGGTTTCAGGAATTTCCCACTTCACCTTGCCCGCGCGAATTTCATCCTGTGCGATGCGGCACGGTTTGCGGGAATTAGTCTGGACCACAGGCGGCGCTCCAGATTGCAGTTGGCGGGCCCGCCGCGCGGCTACCAGAATGTAGCGATAGTTGCTGTCGAAGCCGTCGATCAATTTCATGGATTCTCTCCCTTTTTAACGGGACACAACGTTTTGATTAGCGAAAGTCTGCACCCTGTGTTCTTCGCCTGCGAAGCCAAGAACTCCCTTCCCTATTTTCCCATGAAACTCGATATTGCGGGGGCAACGGGGCGTCCAATATCGTCACCGACGACTAATCCCCCCGGAATCGTCGGGCGGCTTAAAGGAGTCCAGAATTTGCTTCAGGCGGTCGCGCACATTGGCCAGCCGACAGCAGTCTGCCAAGGCGACAATTTTCGCTTCTTCTTCGGAAAGCGCCCGGCGCGAGCGCAGCAAGCGTTCGCCCCGCACGAGCGCGCGCAATAGCCTGATTGAATCCTCGAGTTGATCGTTGATGAGAATGTAGTTGTATCGCGGGTAATTCTCAATTTCACTAGTAGCTTTATCCAAGCGCCGCTGGATCACCTCGTCGGTATCCTCACTCCGCTTGCGCAGGCGTTCTTCCAGAATCTTGCGATTCGGAGGCAGAATGAAGATGCTGATGGCTTGCGGCAATTTGTCCTGGATTTGCTTGGCGCCCTGCACATCGATATCGAGCAAAAGGTCGCGCCCATGGTCTTCGGCTTGCTGCAGGAAGCGGCGCGCCGTTCCGTAATAGTTACCAAATACCTCAGCATGTTCGAGAAATGCCCCCTCGCGAATCATCTTCTCGAACTCGTCCCGTGAAATAAAGTAGTATTGCCGCCCATTGGTCTCGCTGCCACGCGGAGCTCGCGTGGTGTAGGAAATAGAAAACTCCAGGTCGCTCACCTTCTTCAGCAGTTCATTGACTAGCGTCGATTTGCCCGAACCAGAAGGTGCCGAGATGATATAGATCAGTGGCTTGTGAGGAAAACTCATTCCAGGTTCTGCACCTGCTCACGAGATTTTTCAATCTCCGCTTTCATGCTAAGTCCTGCCTCCGTAATCTTCAGGGCTTCTCCCGCTAAACCAGACGTTTTCGAAAGCAGGGTGTTGGCCTCTCGGTTCATTTCCTGCAGCAGGAAGTCGAGCTTCTTTCCCACTTCTCCATGCTCGTCGAGAAACCCCAAGAAATGCTGAATGTGGTTCTCCAGGCGGACGATTTCTTCCTGCACATCGCTTCGATCAACCAGGAGCGCGGCTTCTTGCAGCACACGTTCGCGCTCAGGACTGGCACCCAACAACTCCTGCATCCGAGATTGCAGCCGCTCCAAGTAGCTGTGCAGCATGGTTTGCCGATGCTCCTGTACTACTTTGACTGCCTCCCGTAGATGTTCCATGCGCTCGCGAAGTTCCCGCTCAATGCTTTGCCCCTCTTGTTCACGCATCTGATTCAATCGATCCAGCACCTCCCCGATCGTCGCCATCACTGCCGACTCTAGCGCTCCGTCAACAGCGCTACCTGCGGAGTCGAGCGCGCCAGGTATGCGCAAGATGACATTGAGGTCGGGTTCAGCGGGCACAGAAAACTCTCTGGCTGCCGCCCGAAAAGCTGCGATGTAAGCGCTGACCAGCGAACGGTTGAGCGCCAATGTTTCGCCACCACCGCGGTCCACACTCAGCGTCACTTCTAAGTGACCGCGAGCAATCTTTTCCTTCAGCAGGCGCCGAAGTTGCATTTCGATCGAGTCGGATCCCGACGGCAAACGAAAATGCAGGTCGAGGAAGCGGTGGTTCACGGATTTCAAGGAGAGGGCAAAGGCGACGCGGCCATTGCCTTCCGTCTGGCTCGCCAGTTCGCCCTTCACCTGCGCAAAACCCGTCATGGAACGGAGCGGCATAAGTGATTTTCCAGTTCTGATGCCAAACGTCAGCTCGGTCGTGCCGGCTCCAGCTTCTGCTCGAGATCGGCAAACTGTAATTCGTAAAGACGCCGGTAAGTACCCAGCTTCGTCATCAAATCTTCATGCGTACCAATATCTGCGATGGCGCCGTTCTCGATCACGACAATGCGATCGGCGCGGCGCACCGTCGATAGCCGGTGAGCGATCACAAAGACGGTGCGGCCAATCATCAGATTGTGCAACGCCGACTGCACTAAGGCCTCCGATTCGCTGTCGAGCGCCGATGTAGCTTCATCCAAAATAAGGATGGGCGCGTTCTTCAAAATTGCGCGGGCGATGGCGATCCGCTGCCGCTCGCCGCCGGAAAGCCGAACACCCCGCTCGCCGATCACTTCATCGTATCCCGCAGGCAGTGCCCGGATAAAGTCGTGCGCCAAAGCCGCACGGGCCGCGGCCTCAACTTCTTTCAGCGGTACATGCGGCTGGCCATAAGCAATATTGTTGCGAACGGTATCGTTGAATAGCACCGTTTCTTGCGTCACGATTCCTACTTGCTCTCGCAGAGATGCAAGAGTCACGTCGCGCACATCGATCCCATCGATCAGTAAATGCCCCTGCGTAGCATCGAAAAAACGAGGAATCAGATGAACCAGCGTACTCTTCCCTGAACCGCTGGATCCGACGATAGCCATGACTTCTCCACGGCAAACTTCGAGATTGATGTCGTGCAGGACACCAGCGTCTGCCCCGTCGCCATAGGCGAAGCTGACGTGATCGAATTGTACGGTCTTCGAGAAAGCGGGCAAGCGCGCGGCGCGCGGCTTTTCGCGCACATCATCCTCAATATCCATGAACTTGAAGATTTCGCTGGAAGCGCCCAGAGCTTGCTGAAAATTGTTATTGAACTGGGCAAACTTGCGGACCGGATTATAGAGACTGAACACCGCCGTAATGAAGGCGACAAAAATGCCGGGTGTCATCTCGCCATGCTTCACCTGCTCGCGGCCTAAGTTCAGCAAGAGCGCAATTCCGATCACGCCAAAAATATCCATCAGGGGAGAACTGATGGCAGTCGCAGCGACGGAACGCAGGTTGGCACGGAACAGTCGGCGTGCTGCTCCGCGGAAACGCGAGATCTCCCATTTTTCAGTGTTGAACGCCTTTACGATGCGGTTGCCGGTAATGGTTTCGTGCAGGATGTTCTGGATCTCCGCCAGCTTGTCTTGACCCTGACGTGTCGTGGTGCGCACACGGGAGCCGATCTTGCGCGAAGAATAAACAATCACGGGAACGAACAGCAGGAGCACCCAGGCCAGCTTTCCCCCCAGGACCACTACCACGGCGGCGACAGAGAGAAAGGTGAAAAACTGCTGCAGGAATTCCGCCAGCACCGTGGACATCGCATACTGTACCCGCTCGATATCGTTGATGATGGCGGAGAGCAGTGTTCCCGTAGTGTGCTTGGAAAAAAATGCCGCCGACCGCCGCAGGATCGCGTTGTAGAGGTCGTCGCGCAAATCGGTAATCATGCCGAAGCCGGCATGGTTCACCAGATATGTTCCGGTGTAATCGAAGACTCCCTTCAGGACCGTGGACCCAACCAGAGCAACCGCAACCATCGTCCAAGCATTCGTAAAGCGGGAAGGCACGAGTTGTTGCAAGAAAACCGGGTGGTGCGTAACCGGAATGACGAATAGTTGAATCTCTTTCGATCCGGTAGACGGATTCAACACTCGGTCAAAAATCGGACGAATCAGCAGAAACTTGAAGGCGTCCAGCGCTCCCACCAATGCCATGAGCATTACCGAACACGCGATTTGCCACCAGTAAGGAAGCGCGTAGCGGACCAGGCGTATCAGTTGGCGCATGGAGCTCCGAACAGGCCGCGGTGGCTCACGGGCGTTGGCATAGGCATGGGATGCAAGGGCTTATTTTACTGCTCGGGTCTGGAATCCCCAAGTGTCGCATTGAGCCCTAGCCTAGCCTATTTCGGCATATCGCGATGCACAACTTTCATGCGGTAGCCGGCCTTGCGCAGACGCTTTCCCACTTCCTCGGCAATCATCACGGAACGGTGCTGGCCGCCAGTGCAGCCAAAACTGATCGTTAAATAGCTCTTGCCTTCGCGAATGTAGTGCGGCAAAAGGTAAACCAGAAGATCGGAGATTCGGAGGATAAACTCCTGGGTCTGCGGAAATGACCGGATGTACTCGGCCACTCGGGGATGGCGTCCGGTAAGTTGTCGAAATTCTGGAACGAAATGCGGATTGGGAAGAAAGCGAACGTCGAACACCAGATCGGCTTCTTCGGGTACGCCGTGGCGAAAACCAAAGCTCACGCACGACACCAGGATGCTTTCCCCCGTCGCTTGCTCGCGGAAACGTTCCGTGATGTGTGCGCGCAGTTCGTGCACGTTAAATTTAGAGGTGTCGATGACGATATCTGCCAAAGCGCGAATAGCTGCCAGGTGGCGTCGCTCGGCCTTAATCGAAGTATTGACGGGCGAGTCCGTACCCAAGGGGTGGGGACGACGCGTCTCGCTGAAGCGCCGCAAGAGCACCGCGTCGGAGGCTTCCAAAAAAGCGACCTTGGTCGGAATCGTACGACGAACCGCTTTCAGAATGCCGGGAAGCTGCTCCAGCTTGGAACCCTCGCGTACGTCGACCACCAGCGCGGTGCGGCGGATCTCAGCCGACTGCAGCGCCATCTCGGCGAAGCGCGGGATCAGTTCCACGGGAAGATTGTCGACGCAGTAGTAACCCAAATCCTCGAAGGCCTTTAGCACGGAAGCTTTGCCGGAACCGCTCATCCCCGTGATAATCACCAGCTCCGGAGCATGCGGCGCATCGCGCCCGATCGCCTTCCCCGATTTCTTGCCCGTGTGCACCGGGCTTTTGCGTTTCGCGGAGGTAGACGATTTACGCGGTGTCATGCACTGGATAGTAGCATCCAAGGCAGCATTCATGGGAGGCGCTCGCATTTCTGATTTGTCTAAGCCCCTTCGGAAATGTAAGCTACTAGGTCGCCATGAAGAAGTTTCAAGAACTTACCGAACGCGAAGTGCTGGCTCTGGCCATTTCTTTAGAAGAAGAAGATGAACGGGTGTACTCCGATTTTGCCGAAGGACTGCGGCAGGATTATCCCGCATCCGCAGCGATGTTCGAAGGCATGCGCGAAGAAGAGTCCGGACATCGCAGACGATTGATTGAACTCTACCGGCAGAAGTTTGGCGAACACATTCCATTAATCCGCCGCCAGGACGTGCGTGGATTCGTGGAGCGCCCGGCGCTGTGGCTGATCCGGCCGATGCGCATCGACGCGGTCCGCAAGGAAGCCAGCACCATGGAAGTGGAGACGCGACGCTTCTATGAAAAGGCATCGACCCTGACTCAGGATGCGAGCATACGGCAACTTCTCGACGACCTTGCGACAGAAGAACGATCGCACGAACATCGTGCCCAGGAACTCGACGCGGAGAAACTACCCACCAATGTGAAGGCTGACGAGGAACGGGCTCAACGCCGCCTGTTCGTGCTGCAAATTGTGCAACCCGGGCTCGCCGGGCTGATGGATGGTTCGGTTTCCACGCTGGCCCCGGTGTTCGCGGCCGCCTTTGCCACCCACAACTCGAATGACGCATTTCTCGTGGGCCTCGCCGCTTCGGCGGGCGCGGGCATCAGCATGGGATTCGCCGAGGCGCTCTCCGATGACGGAAGCCTTACTGGGCGCGGGCATCCGTGGGTGCGCGGTTTGATCTGTGGTGCGATGACCGCCCTGGGCGGTATCGGACACACGCTGCCCTTTCTGCTGAAGGACTTCCGTGTCGCGCTGTGGGCTGCGGGCGGGGTAGTGCTCGCTGAACTCGCAATGATCACATGGATCCGCCACCGTTACATGGATAGCCCGTGGATTTCAGCGGCACTGCAGGTCGGCCTGGGCGGAGTACTGGTCTTCATAACCGGCGCGTTGATCGGAAACTCGTAGCCGTTACAGGGTGGTTTTTGGGTCCTAGGTCTTAGGTCATGGCCTAACACCTGGGCCTATGACCTGAAAATCACGGCTGCGTATCGAGTGGATGCTTGCTCTTTTCGTAGAACTCATTCTGCAGTTTGAGGCTCACTTCATCGGTTTTCACGGCGCGGATTGTCTTTGCCAAAGTGTCGATCCACCAATCCATTTGAAACTTGCCTAACTCTTGTGTTGCGGCGGATCCGTCGCCGGAATAATGGCTCGGAAATCGCGCGTACCACCAGATGCCGGTGAAGACATCTTCGGGAAGATTCTGCCGATGCTGGTCGGCGCCGGATTCGGTAGAGGCCCGGTCGATGTGAACTGTGTCCGGGCGCGCGATCATCACCTTCGAAGTTTCGCTTTCACCGGCGTGCATGTCGATGGAGGTCTTCTTCGTTGGTCCACCCGACGATGGCGTGCGCTCATCGAAAACGTAGACTACATAGTCGTGCGGCTTGTCGAGTTGCGTTTGTGCGAAGTACGGGAGGAGGTGCTCGTTGCCGCCGTGTCCGTTGACGATGATTACCTTCTTGCATCCATTACGCGCCATCTCGTCGGCGGTTTCCTGCAACAGCGCAAGTTGCAGATCGCGGCTGTAAGCCATGGTTCCGGGCTCGTGGCGGGCCTCAGCGATTTGTCCGAAATAATATTCCGGAAAGACGACAGCATATTCCTTTTCAGCCGAATGCAACGCGGCGTAACGAACGTCCAGCAGATCGGTGCCCAGCGCCAGATGCGGGCCGTGCTTCTCTAGAATGCCGAAGGGCAGAAGGCACGTTCCCCGCGAGCGGCGAATGCCCTCGCGGAAATCAGCGGCGGTAAGTTCTTCCCAATGGACGGAGAGCTTCCCCGGTGGCGGAACAGATTGCGCTGTCGCAGGCCTCGAAACGTTCAGGATCACAGACAGAAGGAAAAGGATCGTGGAGAGAGTACGAATGGTCGGCATATCTTCCTCGGCCGCGAATTCTAGCATACGGCATGCCTCTATTGAACCGTATCAATAGCCAATAAACGAACGGGCCGGACAGAATGGTCCGGCCCAGAAGATTAAATTCTCTTACTCCTATTTCAAAAAAACTTCTTGCAGCAACTCCGAGCTGATGATCTCCCGGATTTCCGCTCGCTTCTCATTCAGCTGCTGCGCCGGAGCCTTGCCGCCCAGGATTTTGTCGCGTATGGCTTCGCCTTTGGCCGTCAGGCCGTCTAAGGCAGCATGGTTCTTATATTCGACGGCGATACAGATGTCCCAATCTTCTGGATTGTTCTTCGTCTCTTTGAGAAAAACCTTGTAGTCGATGATGGAACCCTGCTTCTTACTCTCCTCATAGACCGATTTGGTGCTCTGGCGCAGCATAGTGAGGTAGTCGTCCATGTGCGTTGGCTTAACGCGGATCAACGTTACGCGCCAGATGGGGCCTTCGGTGTAATGCTCCTGCGCGAACAATGCAGGCGCGAGCAACAACAGAAAAACGACGAGACCGCACACCTTCTTCATAAGCATCTCCTGTTTTGGGTGAATTTACGGCGGGAGGATCATACGCTCAGTAGTGAAAATCAAAAAGCGCTTGATCGCTACACGCATCGGTTCGCGGTATGCAGGAGACGCGTTCCTGAATCAGGTTTTTAATTCTCTTCCTGAGGCTTCATCTTTCCGCATCGCAGATAGCGGTTGTGCCACCCCAGCGATTCGCCGAGGAGATGCGGGGTATGTTTGCCGTACGACAGCCTCTCGGAGCGATTGAAATAGTCGAGGAGCAAGGGTTTGTAATCGGGGCTGGAGCAGTTCCCGATGATGAGCTGCGCCCGCTGGCGCGGAGAGAGCCCGCGCAGATCGGCTAGTCCGTGTTCTGTGACAATGACCTGAACGTCGTGTTCGGTGTGGTCGACATGCGAGACCATGGGAACGACGGTCGAAATGGTTCCCTTCTGTGCGGTCGATGGCGCCATGAAGATGGAGAGGTATCCGTTGCGAGCGAAGTCGCCGGAACCGCCGATGCCGTTCTGAATGCGCGATCCCATCACGTGCGTGGAATTCACGTTGCCGTAAATATCGGCTTCGATCATGCCGTTCATCGCGATCACACCGAGGCGGCGAATGATTTCGGGATGATTGGAAATCTCCTGAGGCCGCAGAACGATGCGCTCGCGGTAGTTCGCCATGTCGGCATTCACCTCGGTCAACATTTCGGGACTGAGCGAGAATGCCGTGGCTGAGGCCGATGTTACCTTACCCGACTTCAGCAGACGAATCATTCCATCTTGAATGACTTCTGTATAGGACGTGAGCCCTTCAAAGGGCCCTTCCTCAAGCCCAAACAAAACCGCGTTAGCAATGTTGCCGACGCCGGATTGCAGCGGCAGCAAGTTGGCGGGCATGCGGCCTTTCTGCACCTCCCAATTCAAGAATTCGAGAATGTGTCCGGCGATGAGTTTGGAAGCAGCGTCGGGCGGTTTGAAGGCGCTGTTGCGGTCGGGAGAGTCGGTGAGCACGATGGCGACGACCTTCTCCTGGGGAACTTCGAGGTAAGGACTGCCAATGCGCTGGCCGGGACGCACGAGTGGAATTGGTCCACGATTTGGTGGCGGCTGGAGGCCGTAATAAATGTCGTGCATCCCTTCGAGCGCGGCCGGCTGCCACGAGTTTACCTCAAGGATCACGCGATCTGCTTGATCGATCCAGGTTTTGTTGTTGCCGATCGAGGAACTCGGAACCAGGCGTCCGTCCTCGAGCACGGCGGTGACTTCGATCAGGGCGACATTGAGTTTGCCCAGGAACCCATATTCGACAAACTGCGCGACATGGCTGAGATGGATATCCATGTAATCCATTTCACCAGCATTGATGCGCTTGCGAGTTTCTGGATCGGATTGATAGGGGAGGCGCAGATGAATGCCTCCGGCCATAGCGAGTGCGCCATCGAGTTCGGGTCCGGTGGAAGCTCCGGTGAAGACGCTGACTTGGAACTTCTGGCCGTGGAAGTGAGCATCCGCGATGCGGTGCGCCAGTTCGATGGGGACAACCTTGGGATAGCCAGATCCGGTAAAGCCGCTCATACCGATCTGGTCACCGGACTTGATGAGAGCGGCAGCTTCTTCGGCGCCCATGATCTTCTGCGCCAGAGCGGAATTCAATACCCGTGTAGTCGTAGGTAAGACAACAGTAGCCATGCGGTGGGCCCTTCGTTGAAAAATGATTAACTACACTCTAACTTTACGGGCGATGCCTTGGACCGTCTGTGAGCTGCGTCACGTGGGACGGATAACCCGGCAGTTGTGAATTCCCTGCCGAAAATAAATCGGAGCGATTCACCATCGTTTTGGAAAAATCACGCCGGATCGCGGGTATACCCACTCTCCCCTCCCCTTTGAAAGGCCTGCGGGGCGCGGGGTTTGCAAAAGTGTCCTGCAAAATATAGATTGCAAATAGTTTTAGTTAGGGGTCAAAATCCAGAGAGTCAGAGGACTTAGCAGCGGCCCGATGCAGCCTTCCGGAGTACGTCCTCTTCGGCCGTGATCGCGATTCGGAAGCGGGGGACAAGGTCGGATGTCACAGTGGGGCGGTGGAAAACATCCGAGTCGCCCGTTACTCGACCGGAATGAGATATGAACTGAGAGGGATCCTTCGACTGCGCGTTCGCAACCGCCACCGTCATAACGATCTCAAAAAGTTAAGGATGTTTTGCTGCTCCGTACTCGAAAGATGGTGAAAGCTCCGTACTACTTGATTTGCTTCTGATCCTGGAGAGGCGTGTTGGTTAATTGCATCCAACAAGTCCGACGCTCTTCCGTCATGCAGGAAAAACAACCTCTGACCGATACCCCACAGCGGAGCTGTTCTAAATTCGTCACCCGTAGCCATCCCTTGATTCACCCCGTCCGCCAGGTTCGTGCCCATGTGATGCAATGCAAAATCGGAGAAGGGATGATACTGGACATAACTCATACCGGTGAAGAGTGATTGCGAGGTGCTTAAGGTTTGAGAGTGACATAACACGCACCCAACTCTTTCAAATGATTTGCGTCCAGCCTCAACATCAGCAGAGGATGGAGCTGGAATAGGCGGAGCAGACAACCGAATTGCATCCACAAACGCATCCACATCCGATCCCCCAGCCTGGGAATGCGTATCTTCCGGCGTAGCATTGAAGACGCATCCCTTAACCACGTTCCTCTCGTTCGGCATTACGTCATTGCTAATGCCCATCTCGACGTTATAGGCTTCCCCGGCAAAGATTGTGAGAGACTTGTTTTGGGCCTTCCAGCCGAATTTCATGATCGTTCCATCGTTGCCACTGAGGTTAAACCTTCCTCCGATTCCTAAATCGCGCCTCTTATCGGCGGTGCTGGCCAGGTTTGATTTCAATGCAAAATCGGGAGTGTTCTCTACCAACCCCAACCCAAACAGTGGCGTCGGAATCCGAAAGATCACGTTGTTAGCAGCCAACTGAGCCGCAAAATCAGGCTGCTTCAGGTTACAACCCGGAGCATCGGTCCTCCCCGCGATGGAAAACAGGTTGTGCACTCCACCATCGAGTGTTCCATCGGGATGCTGGATGAATCTGGCTTCTCTTACCGGACCAATCGGCGTAATAAACGATGGAATCGTATTCGTAGCTCCCATTTCCGAAGCAGCGACTATTTGCGGATTCGGCTGAGGAACCTGAGGACTCGAGGGACTCGGACTCGAGCCTAAAATGGCCGGCTGGGAATGGCATGAGCCGCAACTGGTGCTATTGAATCCCGGCCCCAGCCCTCCGTTGCCTTGGGGAACGTCAGGCACCGGTTCATCTTCGATGAACTGAGAGATACCGTTGGCGAAGGCCGCCTGTTCGGCTGTATTCAGAGTTGGATAATATCCATTCACTCCTCCGGCCCCTGCCGGGCCTGATCTCGCTCCTAAATCTTTTGCTCCCTGACTGGCAAAGCTAACCGTAATCAACGCAACCGCGACTGCTAAAGCTCTGCATCGT
The DNA here is from genome assembly GCA_049519055.1 of Candidatus Sulfotelmatobacter sp. Classification (GTDB taxonomy): domain Bacteria; phylum Acidobacteriota; class Terriglobia; order Terriglobales; family Acidobacteriaceae; genus Sulfotelmatobacter. Next base: position 54,313 of record JBEKRE010000024.1, read on the forward strand.
CGCATGGGCCTGACTCCTTTCATCGGATTGGACGAGTGCCGGTAATTCCGTTTTACGAATGCGGCGCGGCACAGAGCCGGGCATGCACGCGTCAGGCATTGGGGGAGTGGCTGTTTGTGACACTGGCGCAGGTCTCTGATCTCAGCTTGCTCGGTCCTCCCGGAGACCCAGACGAAGGGTGTCGTCGATGTGTTTTCGCTCGGTCAGAACTCATCGGAGCAAGTCCGGAGTCCTCCGCATTTTCAATCCGCAGGCTGGGAGATTCGGGAACTTGTTGCAGAGAACTTAGATTGGGGGTGGAACTTCGTCAAGAACCAGAGGTGCAACACTCGCTTTCTCGTATGGGCAGCAAACCGGCGTCTGGCGGCTCATTTAGAGGATGGCCAGTAGTACACGGGAGGAGCATGCAAGCGATGCGCCTGAGGCCTGCTCTTGCAGCACTGTATACTCTCCGCCTTGTTCGTCACTCTCAGTGCCGTCAGAACGGGAAGCGGAGCGAGAAGATGGGGGTGTGTCGTTTGTGGGATGGAATGAAGTTGCGGCGATCTCAAATCCGCCGCCGACGGAGACCGCGAGACGGTGCCAGAGTTTGAACCTGCCGATCACCAGGCCCGGGGTGAGATAGGCCAAGGTTTGTCCGGGTGGCTGGTCGGAACAACGTTGTTGTCCCCGCCGTAGTGCCGAGCTGAAGGGCGACGTGGACGGCTTGTCGGTTTCTTACTAACGTGAAACCTGCGGTAAATCTGAGAGACGATTCACCATGCTCTGGATTTCGTCGCGCTGTCCACTCTGTCCGGAGGGCCGCATAGCAACAATGAAATGATAACTAGCGGTCTGGTCGGAAGGAGAATATTGCAGCGCAAGCCGGCATTGTTCGATCACGATTCATACTGGGCAGAACGTGTGGACATACTCGGCGTTCCTGCCTTTGGACGACATACAGATAATCCACGATATCGCCTTCCGGCGAGGTCATGAGTCTCTTGATCTTGGCCGTCTGCTTGGCAACCAGGCGCTGAGCCGGCTCTATTGCTCAGCGTTTCATTCCATACTCAGAAAGACAACTTCACAGCGAATTGGATGATCCTGGGCTGGGCCGTTCCGTAGGTATTGGAGGATGATCCACCCGCCAATCCCGTAATCTCTCCGTAGGTGGTGCCGATATCGGCGAGGTTACCATCTGGCCTGCCGAAATTGACATTGTTGAATGCATTGAAAAACTCGGCTCGGAATTCCATGGAGAGCCGCTCACTGATTTTTACATTCTTGAGCGCAGCCAGATCGGTATCGAAAAACCTTGGTCCACGAAGAATGTTCTTTCCCGTATCGCCGAAGGTCCCGGTTGCGTTCTGCTGAAATGCGCTCGTATTAAACCACTCCGCAACCTGTGCCGCGTGGGAACGGCCACCACCCAGGATGGACTGCTGAACACTGGAAACGGCAAGATCGGCACGATCTCCTAGCATGCCGCTCAAAGAATTGTCGGCGCCGCTGAAAATCGAGAACGGAAATCCAGTCTGCCAGCTTACGGTTCCGGAAAGTCCCCAGCCATTCACAATTTTGTCGATTGCTTTGGGCAGACCGACGTGGGGAACCATATACTCGCCATTGATCTTGAAAGTCTTAGAGAGATCGTCATCCGAGGGGCCGTAATCGAAATAGCGACCGCAACTACAGCTATTGGTTAAATACGGCGATCCCCCTGCCGGGGCGAAATCATTCAGCTCCCTGGACCATGTAAAGTTGGTCAGAAAAGAGAAACCATGCGTCATGCGCTTTTCGAGTGTTATTTGGGCAGCGTTGTAGTTGCTGTCGACTCCGGAATTGATGGAAGCGATCGATCCATACAAGGGATAAACGGGGACTTCTTGCTGAAGAGTCGCGTCCCAATGAGAGGGGTTCAATTGCAGTAGACCGCTTTCTTGATCTCCCGTGCCGCTGAGATGGTGTCCGCTATTACCCACATAAGCGACGCGCAACATCCAGTCCTGTTTGAATCCGTGTTCCACGGTCAGGTTCCAAGCCAGCACCATCGGTAAGCGGAAATGCCGGTCGAATATCTGACTGAAGGAGATACCGGAAGAAGGGAAGGTTGCGTTCGGGCCTGGATTGACAGGACCAAATTGCGCGGGAAAGGGGTTGGATGCTTGCTGGCTTCCATACGGATCCGCCACGTCTACCCAGGGTGCACCCGGACTGGAGGCCAGGTTAATAATAGGAGCAAAAGGAGGAACACCCACTACGTCCTCAAAGGCGACTGTGTTTGGAGCCTGGTAGTAATAACCGGCTCCGCCGCGAACACTCGTGTTGCCGTTTTCTGTGATCCGATAGGCGAAACCCACCCGCGGTCCAAAATTTTTGGGATTGTTATAAATGGAAGAAGCAGGACATCCTGGATCGTGATTCTTTCCGCCGAACAGCATACCCACGGGGGCATTCGGGAAGCGCTGGGACTGTGCTCCCGAAACAAAGCAGGCTACTCTTCCGTCGCTATCAGTATATGGGAAGAAAGGATCCCAGCGCAGTCCGGCGCTCAACAGCAGCCGGGGGTTAGCTTTCCAGTCGTCCTGCACGAAGAGGCTTTCTCTATATCCAGTGAAATTCAGGTAAAGTCCCCCGCCTTGGGTAAACGAGGACACGGCACCCAGCTCGAAGTCTGCCAGAGGACTGCCGGTCATATTCTCAAAATCAAAAACCCCGCTTTCCTGGTACTGATTTCCCATGGGCAGGCGAACCCGTAGAAATTCGCCGCCGAACTGCACTTCATGCTTTCCCTTCATCCAGGTCGCGATTTCACGCAGGGATTGGTCGCCGCGGTTCCAGATACCGTAGGGCGTGCCCGGCAGAGTGAACTCGCCGCCTACGGTCACATTGAGGACAGCTGCATTACCCCCTCCGAGATTTTGCGGCACTGCCATGTTCGCGCCGGCGTCTGCGATGCTGAATGGAGCTGAGGAGAGGGTTGTGCCATTTTCGCTGTTATAGCCGAAGTAGCTGCTCAATAAGAAGGTAGGGGAAATGCCATACATATCGACGACGCTGACATTTTTCAGAACTAGATGTTCGGCATCGCCTCGCAGTTGCAGCAGGTTCGAGGAAGGCGGGATAAAGACTGGGTCCGTATAGTTCATCTGGAAGTAGTGAACGCTCAGATGGTGCTTCCTGAAGTTGAAGTCCACCTTGGCTAAGTATTCGTCGGTGTTCTGAGCATCCGGGCCACCGTTAAACGTAAGCTGATCGTTGGGTCGGTTCGGAACGGGGATATGATTCAGAATGTAAGTGGCTACAGGGCTTACCGGAATTTGATTGTTGCTATAGTTCGCCCCCGTGTTCGGATTCACCAGCTGAGTACCGGGAAGTAGATCCGAAAAGTCCCCGGTGCGTTCATTCGCATTTGGCACGGAGGCAATCTGGCCATTGTTGGCGGTACGAAACCGTGTTCCCTGGTAGCTCCCAAAAAAAAAGAGACGATTTTTAAGAATCGGCCCACCGACGCTCCCGCCAAATTGATTCTGTTTCAGCGGATTGACCTGCCCCCCGGAAAAGTAATCGCTGGCGTCCAGCGCGGAGTTCTGCAGAAATTCAAATAGATCTCCGTGAATCTGGTCCGTTCCCGATTTCGTGACAACATTCACCACACCACCGATCGCGTTCCCGAAGCTGGCGCTCATATTGCCTGTGATGAGATTGAACTCCTGGATCGCGTCAGGATTGGGAAAAGGCACGTTGGCATTAATGTAGGTGTCGTTGGCATCGACGCCATCCAAGAGGTAATTGACTCCGTTCGCGCCGCCCCCGTTCACCTTGGCGTACTGCTCGCTCGGAAATACACCTCCCTCGCAGTTGGCTGCGCAATAATTGGCAGTCACGTTGGTGGTTCCCGGCGCTAGAAACACTAATTCCTGTACGTCGCGGCCGTTCAACGGGAGTTCGCTGATTTCCCGTTGATCGATCAACTGCCCGACCGTAGCCGAGTCAGTGGTCACCATCGTAGGATTTGCGGTCACAACCATTTGTTCCGCAACCTTGCCCACTTGCAGTTGAACGTCTTGGGTAGCAGCCTGGCCCACGGACAGCACAATACCCTTCTGAACATATCGGGTATAGCCAGGCACTGAAACCGTAATCTGATAAGTGCCTACCGGCAAGGTGGGAAAGAGATACTGCCCAGCAGATGTGCTGTTTGTGGACTGCGAATATCCCGTCCCAACGTCTTGAACGGCAATGGTCGCTTCCGCCACCACTGCACCCGATGGATCACTGATGATCCCACCGAGCCGCGCAGTCGTATACTGGGCCCACACAGTCGTCGCCGATCCGAAGACCAGAATGAGTCCGAGGGAGAAGCAAATAAGCCATTGCGCTGGCACTAGGTAGAATTTTCTCTTCATTGTCTGCCTCCCCCGAGTCACGATTTGAACCCTCGCCGCTCCGCGACCAAGAAACCACGTCACACTCGCTCGTCGAATCCAGCTGCTCGATTGCGCGAATCTACCCATAGTGTGCTCGCTTGTCAATTGTTTTGTTCGTTCATGATCGATTCGCGGTCTTCGAAAGCGCCTGCCAACGAATCCGGAAGGAGGTTAACGAGACTTCTGCCGATGTAAACGGATGTGCCCCTACCGATGAAAAAAAGAGTTGGGTTCAGCCGCTTGGGGATCACCGCACCCTGTGTTCGCAAGAAACGTTGCACACCGTGCGTGACGTTTCTGAAAGTAGGGAGAATATAACTCCCCGGCCGTAGGTTGCTGTGCAATTTCCCAAGAAGTGAGTAACAGACCGCATTCGATCTTCGCATCTCTCGAAAGACCAAGAGTTTTGGCAAAGGCATTCACGCCACAGAGCCCCCGCTAAGACGCTGCCGAAGCACGGTTTGTGAAGTTGCCGACGTTCCCACACTCGTCAGCTCAAGCGACGGTCTTGGGGAGAAGACAAGTTTCGGGCTGCTTTCGATTCATTACGTATATAAAATCTTTACTTGCGATTTGCAGGGAAGTCAGGCGCAAAATGGTGCTGGGCAACAACTGGCTCTTGATTTGACCAAGGTATGCCTTCCCGACTTTGGGCAGGTCGTCAGGCCGCGGCTTCTACATGGGCGAACAAAATCCGCAACGCTAGAAAGGAATCCTTGCAAGTTGTGGTTGGCGCGTACGCTTCACTCTCGCTCTTCTATGTTTCTTCCATCAGCATAGGGGTTTGTTCGCAACGGTCACGTCTGCGCGTCACATCGTGTCATGTCAACTCCAGCTTGAGTCCAGCATGCCGACTTTGGAGAATCAGGGAAGGATGGCCTTGATTCCCGTGATCTCACAAAAGTCGACTAGTGCCGGATAGAGTTCTTCGCCGTAGCCCAGGCATGCATATTCATTGGTCCAATGCTGGAGCAGAACGTCGATGTCACAATGCGCGGTCACGAAACCGTGGGGCCAAAATGGAATGCCACATTCTCTGAGCCGTTTGGCGATCTGATTCGGTGCGGGCTCGAAGATGCTGGCTTGAGTAATGACCATTTGAAACTCGCCATTTACTCTGCCGAGTCGAGCCAATACTCCTTCTCCTACTTTGCAGACCAACTTTACGGAGAGGCCACCGGCCTCGCCTTCCGTAGGGATACCGTGTTCAGAGAAGCCAGCCGGCCCCAGCTTGCCTGCCAAGGAAGGTGGGCAAGCGCCATCGCCGATGATCTTGATTTCCTTTGTCTCCCTGTCGATGTGCTGCAGGTCGCCGTAATACACTCTCTCCTTGCCCAATTTGGTGAGCAGAAGCACGGTCAAAGCAGTGTTGAAATCGCCCAGAGTAGAAGTGCCGACTCCGTCCTCGAGCATCATGCTCTGGGCAAAACATGTCGCAGAGTAATCTCCGGCTAGACCAGGAAAGGATTGAATCGTGTAGAAATCGAACCTTTCCTTCGCTACCACCTTTCTTAGCGCGAGATATAGACGCATCGAGCGCTCGGTCACGCCATTTCGTTCTGGTTCCTTGCCAAACAGTTGCTTCAGTCGCGGCTGCAAGTCATCCAGTTCGGCCTGTGATATTCCTTCAGCGGTTTGCTTCAATTCCGTCGTGTCACGGGAATCGATATCTACGCCAAACATTCTCATCCATTGGGAAGGATCGGCCGCGCCGCAGGTTTGCCCCATCCCGCGGCCGCCAAATGTGCCCATCGTAGACATGTTTAAGAATTTCTTCAGATGGCAGGCTCGGGCATAGCTGACGATCTTGCTTACGGTATTTCGTTCTTCCCGGCTTCCGTACACAAATTTGTGCTGGACGCCGATTTCGAGTAAACCTCCGTGCAGCACCAATCCGCCAACTGGCCGCCAGCCTTGAGAGCCGGGGTGCGTCCACAGAAGTAGGCCTTTGCCGCCGGCGCAGTAATCGCGAATCGCGCCGACCATGTGCGCGGCCCAAACCCAGGTCCCGGAAAATAGGACGACCGCATCGATGTCATCGTCGCATTTCATCTTCTTGAATGCCGCCCGAGCTTCTTCCTTGCTGGCGACAACAACGCCATGCTCAACCACCTTCAGACCCGCCGCAACCAGTGCACTCTTGGCGCTCTGAACCAATGCGTTATCGATGAATGGGGTACCCATTGGATCCCTTAAACCATCTTTGTGAACTCCAAAAACTATGAATCCGATTGTGGCTTGGATCACCGTTCCTCCTATTGGCCTCTTAAACTTTCAGCTTGTGATCGCCGTGAGCGATGAACGCAAACGGCGGTATTGGTTGGCTTGTTGCGCGTAGGCTTCCGCCATCGCATGATCAGGCGATAACACCGAAACCTCGCGGACTACAAGCTCCCCAGCTTCCCGCAAGCTCCCGTATTCTCCGCATGCGACTCCGGCGAGAATGGCTCCCCCGAGACACACCGCCTCCGGACACGCCATTACATGTAGCCGCCGACCCGATAAAGCAGCTCGCAACTCGAGGCCTAGAACCGACCGCGAGCCTCCTCCGGTGACGTAGACATCCCGAAACTCTCCTACTGCGTTTGCCAGAATTTCGGTCATCTGGGACAGTTCACAGGCAAGTCCTTCGAGGATGCCTTTGTAAATCTGGCCGCGCCTAGTGTTCGGGCCCAAGCCGGAGATAATTCCGCGTGCACGCGGGTTGAAGTCAGGATTGCAGGTGCCGATCAGATGGGGAGTAATACAAAGGCCCGTTGGGCCCGCTGCTGCTTCTCGTTCCAGCGCCGCATAGTGGATCGACTCGGCATGAGATGGAGCCCCATCCTGAGCGACGATCCCTTCGCCATACAACAGATCGTGGAACCACTTAACCATGATTCCCGAGGGGAAATACGCCAGCGTGACGAACTTGTCCGGAATCACGTGGCAATAAGAGTTGAGAGATGCCGCAAGCGCCGTATCCGTTAAAGTGGGCTTATCGGAAGCCGCCAACAGACATTCGTAAGTGCCCATTGAGTCGGCCACCTTGCCCGAAACGCTAGCGCCAACTCCCAATGCACCGCAGGGTTGATCGTGCCCTCCTAGCACAACAATGGTTCGGGGTGGGAGACCGAGTTCACCGGCGATGGATGCGTCTAATTTTCCAGCGATTGTTCCAGCAGGTACAGGGGTGGGCAGGCACTCAGCATTTATTTCGGTGGCGGCCAGAATCTCGTCGGACCAGCGTCGATGCCGTATATCAAATGCTAGATAGCGGGAGGCCAAAGAATAATCGATATAGGCAGGAAGTCCCAAGCGCGAAAAAACATACCCAATCACACTCAGGAAACGCACCGAGGGAGCAAAAATATCCGGACGGTGCTTACGCAACCAAAGAATTTTTGGAACCGGATACATGGGATGAGCGACCTGACCGGTAATTTCGAAAAGGCGCTTTCTTCCGAATGTTTTCTCCAGCCAAGTAGTTTCTTCCGTGGCTCGATTGTCCTGGTTGAGAATGGCCGGAGCGATCGCCTCGTTGCGTGCATTTACCGGCACGAAAGTTTCGCCGTGCGAACTCAGACACAGTGCTCGAACGGGATCAGAAAGATCCTTAGATGCCGCTCGCGAACAATCGCAGACCGCCAGCCAAAAGCGCTCGGGATTTATCTCCGCGTGGGAAGGAGCGGGAAACTCTAGCGTGTAGGCGCGGGCGTGCTGGGCCAGTATTTCACCCGTGAGTGCAAATGCCACCGCTTTGCATCTGCTCGACCCGATATCGATGGCAAGCAAACTCATGATGGTTTTCGGTTGCCGCTTGCTTTCCCGAAGGTGCTAATCCAATCTGCCGAGACCCGTTACAACGCGTTCAGGGCAAGGCAGCGGGGTTGCGGAATTCCTCAACGGTCGGCACCATTCATAGGAACTTGTCTGCCGCGACTGAAAGCTTCCGGCCACGCCTCCCGGACTCGACAACAGCGATCGTTCTCTTGGCCACGGAAACACTCGCTACGCCACGAAATGTCTCTGGCACCGCAAACAACAAGATCAGAAACCGAACTTGAACCTTGGATTTGGCCGGAAGCCAGCGATACGTTCGTTCGCCGAACAGTGGCCCTTGCTCGATGGTCTGGCGTCGCGGAATGGCGAACGGGGTTGTGCTGAACTCCAGGCCCCGACAGAATGTTCTTCCTCGCCACGGTGCGGGAGTTCGATTGTATCGTTCCTCCCAATTGCCTACCCAAGGGAAGTCTGCGCGTCGAAATACATACACGACGAGAAGCTTCAGGCGGGGGTTACATGCCGCGATGAAACCAATCGCAAGTTCCGGACTCAGCAATTGTGCTGTATAGTGCCCGAAAGGGTGTGCCGGCATGGTGCGTAAGTTCACCCGCTTTCCGGTTTTTGTCGGTGGGTTGGGCCAAGTGAACTCGGCGTCCGGCCGGAGGGAAAACCGGGAACTGTAACTAGCTGGACAAACCTTGGCCCGGGTTGCGGGCATATCGAACCAGGTAGTTTCTGCCTCCAAAAACGGCGGGCCGAAGGTTACATGTTGGTTCCACGAAATAGGCCGGTCGTAAGAGCCGAGGTTGACCGCTTCTTCTTCGCAATAAATCACGGGATTCACGGGGTCCACTATTAGATTTCTGCGGAAAGCGATCCCTGCGGGAAGCGTCAGACCATATTGCAATTGCGGCCTCGGCGACTGCGTTTGTTTCTGGAGGTTCCACATCAACGCAGGCGCTTCGCCGTGGGTAGTGAGACCGGCAGCCGTTTCTTCCAGCGAGGGCGGCCCGAAGTGATCAAAGCTGAGGCTGTGTCCCGCAATGCCGGAAAGTAACCTGCCATCCGGCGGAGGCCCGTATTTGCGCACATGTTTCGCGATGGTGTACTTGAATGGATCGATCGTGGCCCATTGCGGCCGCCATAGCGGGTTCACGCCGTCACAGGCATTGAGATTCAACTCGCAGATATGCCCGCCGCCCGCAAGAACCGAAATATGTCCCCAATCTGCCTGCAACTGGAACCCGGGGCGACCGTCCATGACATTCTTATTGCGCCGCACCCGTTGCGCCTGCAAACCTAATGTCATTATTTTGTGATCGCTTGAAATTCGGTCTCGGGTGTCCCGTCAAGAGCAGAACGCGTGTGTTCAATAAATTTGCCGATGTTGTCGGACTGGAAAACATTGCGGCCAAAGAAGACACCCGCCGCTCCCGCGGCCGCGACGGCGTGGACTACATCGAGAGCTTGTTTGTCCGAAGCATGACGGCTTCCACCCAGCACGAGAATTGGTATGGGACATTCTTCCACCACCGAACGCATGGAGGTTGTATTCCCACTGTAATCCGTCTTAACTGCATCCGCGCCAAGCTCGACTGCCATACGAGTGTGGAAGTTCAGCCACTTAGGATCGCCTGGATTCTGCACATTCTTTCCGCGGGCGAGAGATTCAACAATCAGCGGGATTCCAACTCGCTCACATTCGCGGGCCACTGCGGCGTTGCGAGTGATCTCGTTCATCTCAAACTCGGCATCCCCGGTACCCACGACGAGATACGTGAGAACCGCATCAGCGCCCTGCCGTAACGCATCCTCTGGATGTGCGAGAAGAGAGCTGCGTAGCGCACCGCTTCCGTTTTGCCCGATGGCAGACCATACCGTGGTCCAATCCAGACGGGCGATCAGAGCCGGTATCGGACCGAGTGTTGTCGCGTTCGCAAATTGGCGAATGAGTCCAAGGTTCAGCAGCAAGGCATCGACATCGGCTCGAGCAAATTGTCGAATCTTGTCCAATGGATCTTCGGTTCCAGGAATAGGCCCCAGAACCAACGCATGATCGAAAGCCACGACTAGAGCCCGGCGTTTCGAGCCTCCAAGCACACGATTTAGGCGAATCTTTTTGCCGCAATCACTCACAATTTCCTCTCGTCCATTGCGGAACTTAAAGCGGACTCAAATTATCCCGCACCTGAGCGATTGTCAATCTATTTGTTAGAATTTGTCTTTTTGTGCGGGGTTTTACGCGTTTCCTGCAGTTCCGCTACCACCACTTCGACCCCTGCCTCCCGCAGGCCCTTGATGTAGTTCGGATCGGTAGCAGAGTCGGTGACGAGCATGTCGATGTCCGCGATGGGGCCCACATAGGCGAAGCTCTGAGTGCCGAACTTAGTGTGATCGGCTAACGCGATCCTAGTCTTTGCGGCTCTCATGATCATCTTCTTGATTTGGGCTTCAGCATGGTTTGCGGTCGAGATCCCATATGAAAGATCGATTGCGCTCACTCCCAAAATCGCTTTGTCCAACCGAATTTCAGAGAGCGCACGCTGCGCCCATTCGCCGGTAAAGTAGAACGTGTCTTTTTGGAGATCGCCGCCGGTGCAGAGGACGTTCACACCTGAGCTTCTTTGCAACTGGCAAACTATGGTGGGAGAGTTTGTCACTACGGTCAGCCGATGACGCTGATTTAAGCCACGGGCAAGTTCATACACCGTGGTACTACCCTCTAGAAAGACAGTCTCGCCATCTAGCACCAGATGTTCGGCCGCGCGTGCGATCGCCTGCTTCTCACTGCTGTGGCTATGCGACAACGTCTCGTAGGAGGGCTGGAAGTTAGTGCTGGACATGCGGGAAACCGCTCCCCCGTGGGAACGGACAAGAACGCCATCCTGCTCCAGGGCTGCCAAGTCTCGCCTCACCGTCGCGGCAGTAACTCCCAGGGCAGCACAGAGGTCGGACGCGGTAATCGTGCGTTGCCCGGAAAGGATCTCTCGAATGCGAAATCTCCGCTCTTCTGCAAGCATGGTTGCGCTCTCCTGGCACCACTTCGAGGCGCCGAACCCACTGGGGGTTAGCGTTTCTGCGGCCCTCATTGTATTTCGGATGTGGACGATTTGTATCGAAAAGAGTGTAACTTGGAGAATCCAAACCGATCACAAACAAACAATCCGATTGACAAACGAGCAGACATGTCGGTAGATTCGCGCAATTGCACAGGTGAAGACCGCGAATAAAATCGAAGTGCGCCCACCCGCCCGGCTATGGCCATGAAGGCGGAATCGCGCCCCCAGCTGACGCGCGCCTTCGGTTTACTTCATGCCACGGCCCTGAACATCTCAAACATGGTTGGGATCGGCCCTTTCATCACGATCCCACTATTGATGGCCTCCATGGGCGGCCCGCAGTCCATGTTGGGCTGGCTGACGGGTGCGCTCATCGTAATTTCCGACGGTCTGATATGGAGCGAACTGGGGGCAGCGTTGCCCGGCTCCGGCGGCAGCTACCATTTTCTTCGCGAGGCATACGGCCATCAAACCTGGGGCCGCCTGATGGCATTTCTTTTCATCTGGCAATTCGTGCTGAGTGGGCCGTTGGAAATCGCATCCGGGATGATCGGATTCGGAAACTATTCTTCCTATCTCTGGCCAGGATTGACCGCGCGCGGCCAGCAATACGTCGCGGTATCCATGGGCCTGGCTGCTTTGTTCCTCTTATGCCGGCAGATGACATTCCTGAAAAAGGTCACCCTCACCCTTTGGGTTGGCACGGTGCTGGCGATGGTAACCGTTATCGCCGTCGGTTCTTTCCACTTCAATGCTCACCTGGCGTTCGATTTTCCTCCGGGAGCGATGGCCTTTAATCGCGGCATGGTGCTCGGTCTCGGCAGCGCCACTCTGATCGCCGTGTACAACTATCTCGGATACTACGATGTGTGCTATATCGGCGACGAAGTGCAGCATCCTTCCTACGTTGTGCCGCGCTCGATCCTGTATTCGCTAGCAGTCTGCTGTGCAGGATATCTCGCGTTGCATCTCGCCTTGATCGGAGTGGTGCCGTGGCGGGAGGGAATTCATTCGAACTTCATCGTTGCCGACTTCATGGAGCGCCTGTATGGCAGGGGCGCCGCGATCGCGGCAACAATCCTTGTCCTCTGGTCGGCCTTTGGCGCCGTGTTCGCGCTACTCTTGGGTTATTCGAGAATTCCTTATGCGGCTGCCATCGATGGCTATTTTTTTCGCCCTTTCGCGCAACTGCATCCTACGAGAAACTATCCGCAAGTTTCACTTCTGGTTCTGGGAGGGGTATCGATTGCTTGCGCGTTCCTTAAGCTTGATCAACTCGTCAGTGCTTTGATCACCACCAGAATTTTGGTGCAGTTTCTCGGACAGTTATTTGCTATTCCACTCTTGCGGCGAAAGTTTCCCGACAGCGCGCGGCCGTTCAAGATGTGGTTTTATCCCGTCCCCATTGTCATTGCGTTCTTTGGGTGGGCATACGTGTTTTTGACCTCGGGCTGGCTCTACATCAAGATCGGGTCCTTGACGTTACTAACCGGAGTTGTGGTTTTCTTTATCTGGGCAAAGTGGCAAGCTACGTGGCCGTTCAATCCGAGCCGGGATTCGGATTGAGGGCGAGATCAAGAACTCGTGCAGCTCGGAGGGAATTTATCATGGAACCTAGTTGTCACGGCTTTCGGTTTCCCCAAGAATGGGTCGGAGTAATCCGCGGGTTCGAGACCGCAAGTCTCTTGATCGCCTGCGTGCTGATCCTAGTTAAAGGTGGTCTGGCTTCTTCTGCCCCGGCGCAGGCTTCTCCGGTCGTTGCTCACATCGAGGGCTTGTCTGTCGTCGTTCAGCCGGGCGATGGCACCTATGAGATCGGAACGGGAGATGGCGGACACAGCGTCATTCACGCGAGAGTCGCGGCGGAGATCGATCATAAGTGGGTTAAATCGACGGATTATCCCAAGCATGAAATATCTCAATCGGAGGTTGAGGATGCTTTTGGGCGCGGCAAGAAAATAACCGTTACTTCGTCGGGGCTTCCGCATACTCCTGACCTCGCATATACGTTACAAATCTATGCTGGGCGAGGGTTTGGTGTTATCGCGGCTGAGGTACGAAATGGCACAGGCAGCCCGGTGACAATCCAAAGTATCCGAAGCGTCGAGTCCGTCAGCAAGAAGATCATCGATCTCGGTGGCCCGCAGAATGCCGACCGAGTTCTCTCCGACAGCTTCAGCGAGGACTGGCCGCCGTTGCAGATTTATGATTTGGGAAAAGCTCCTCAGGGAATGCACCGAGCTGTGGGCAGCCAGCTTATCTACAACCGGGAGCGCAAAGAGAGCCTATTCCTAGGGGCCCTCACGTCCGACCGCTTCCTCACCATCATTCATTTGCAAACGCAGTCTTCCTCCTCGGATGGCCCCGGCATCTCTGCATACACGGTTGATTCAACTGGAACTACGGAGATCCAAGCGACCGATTCCGAATCCGGTCTGCGAGAAGGGCCTGCGGAGAACCTGATTGAATTAAGCGTTCCCATTCCCGCAGGCGAATCAATCATCTCCGAACGAGTGATGTTTGCTGCCGGAAGAGACTATCATTCGCAACTTGAGAACTACGGCGCGGTGATTCGAGAACTGCATCACAGTCGTATCAGCGTAGACAACATGCTCGGGTGGTGGAGTTGGACGGCCTTCTACACGAAGATCACCGAAGGTACCGCGCTCACGAACGCTCAATGGCTGGCCGAGCACCTTAAGCCTCTGGGCTACGATTATTTTCATTTCGACTTGGGGTACGCATACTCTCGCAGCGAATACGCGACACCCAATGCCTCTCAATTTCCCCGTGGCATGTGGGATCTCACTCACCACATTTGCCGATTGGGATTGAAAGTAGGAGTTTGGACGGCTCCCTTTGAAGTAGGCGAGCGAGCTTGGATTTACGAGCACCATAAAGACTGGCTGGTGCACAACGCCCATGGCGAACCGATTTCAATTGGGAGCGCTGAGGAAGTGCCGGCCGAACGCCTGTTCGTCTTAGACGTCACTCATCCAGATGCCCAGGAATATCTTCGAAAGACCTATCGCACGCTGGTTCGGGAATGGGGTGCGAACTACATTAAGCTTGACTTCATGGACAATACGGCAATCGAGGGTTATTACCATCGCCCGAATACAACGGCACTGGAAGCACAGCGGATTGGGCTCGAAATTATCCGCAAGGCAGTCGGCGAAGACGTGCTTCTCGATAAGGACGGGAGTCCGATGTTGAACCCGGTTGGCCTCGTTGACGAGGGCCGTGTATCCCAGGATACAGGTCATGCGTTTCTCCGCAGCAAGGAGGCTGAGCCGGGCATCGCGGCGCGTTATTACATGCATCGCAACTTTTTCATCGATGACCCGGACGCGTTCACGGTTTCCCGGCAACTCCTCGAAGAGCGTAGTATTCGAGCTCCTCTTACATTGAACGAGGCTCAGGTCTCCATCGCGCTGGCAGCGGTCTCTGGAGGAATGTTCGAAATTGGCGATGACCTACCAACCCTAGGGAGCGATGCGGAACGCCTGATGTTGGTCAAGAATCCGGAATTGCTTGCAATGGCGAAACTTGGGCGGGCGGCTTTGCCCCTAGATCTCCTGACTTATTCGGATAAGGATGAGCAACCGAGCGTTTTTCTGCTGCGCGAAAGCCGACGTCAGTCCATTTTGACAGTTTTCAACTGGACGGAGCAGCCGACTTCCCGCAGTTTCTCCCTTTCGGAGCTAAACCTCCCCACTGGCCGTTCGTTCTACTTATCTGATTTGTTCGCGCAAGCTAAGCCGTTGTTGATGGACCACGAAACGCTCCGCTTGGAGAATCAGCCTGCGCACTCCGTTAAGGTGATCAAGATTATTGATACATCGATTCCGATGGCCGCGCCTTCGATTGTCATCCAAGCACCGTCTCAAGCAAGAACCGGGGAAGAGATTGAGTTCTCCAGCTCAGTGTCGAAAGATGGAGTTCCCGCCCTTGCCTGTCATTGGGATTTCGGCGATGGAGTGGTCGCCGATGGCGCGATCCTCACGCACGTGTATACCGCCGCAGGAAATTACACCGTGCGGTTCACAGCTGAGGGCCTTGATGGCGAATCCGCACAGAAGACCGTCTCGATCGGGGTCAGTGGGTCGGTGATTCTTCCGCCCCCGCGACGTTACTCCGAACCTCACGAATAGGTGCGTTCTAAGGAACGCCGCCGCCGCAGACCGTAATGGAACTGGAATCCAAGACAGGCGGAGAGCCATCACTCCTCGGCACGAACCACGACGAATCGACTGAGGCTTTGCCACAGGTCAAAGTGGCGGGCAGCGCGCCTCCCGCGGCATGGGCACATTTGAGGGAGTCGCGCTCCGGACCGGCTGAAAAAAGGGCGATGTGGGGTTCGGGCGGGCGGACCATGAGGGGAACTCGGATGGGCACCTGTCTGTTGGCAGAAGCGGCTGCTGCATATCGTGTGGTACTGCCCTGCCGAACTGGACCCGGCGTTCACGGACAAGCAGATTGTCCTTGCCTTCTTGCCAGGCGGAGAACCGCCTGACGATAAAGAAGGGCCGTATCGCATTGTAATTCCGGATGAGAAGCGTATGGCCCGTTGGGTGCGGCAAGTCACGCGGTTGAGAAGTGTAGAAGTGCAGCGGAAGTGCCCGCCAATAACCTGACACATCTCTTCTGTTTGCGATTGAGCCTCCGGGATGGGTGCGTGCTAAACTTTTCGCCTCAATCGATCCCCGGGGGATTCATGTTCCGATTCATATTGGTGTGCATGTCTTTGCTTGCGTTGTTCGCTAGCGCGGTTGCGCAAAGCCCTGATATTGCTGAGCCCGGATCGGTTGAGGCGATCGCGGCGGCCACGACCGATCTGCGTTATGTTTCGCCGTGGGTCGCATACATTCCGCAATCGGATACCGTTCCGTCTCCAGAGAAATTTCTCAGGCGGATTATGGGCGCTCCGGGAGAGTTGCTGGGAACGGACAAGACCTACGCCTATGCCCGCGCATTGGCCGCAGCCAGCCCGCGGGTTCGTTTGTTTACGATCGGGCATAGCGAAGAGGGGCGCGAAATTGTCATGCTGGCCATCGCGGATGAGGTTGGGATTCGCGACCTCGATAAACTGAAAGAGGCGACTGCAGCGCTGGCGGACCCGCGGCGCACGGACCGGGCGGCTGCCGACAAATGGATCGAGAGCGCGCGTCCTATTTATTACTTCAACGCGGCGCTGCATTCCGATGAGACTGGATCGACCGAGGCAATGCTGGAACTGGCCTACCGGCTGGCAGTTTCAGAGCAACCCATGATCCGGCGGATTCGAGAAGGGGTGGTGGTGCTGATCAATCCGATTTCGAATCCTGATGGTCGCGACAAAATGGTGGATTGGTTCTACCGATACCTCAAGGGCAAGAGGGATCGCAACACGTTGCCTCGGCAATCGCCGCCGTACTGGTCGAAGTACACGTTTGTCGACATCAACCGCGATACGCACCAGCAGACGCATGAGACTACGAAGGCGGTGCACCGCATGTTTCATGAGTGGCATCCGACGGTGGTGCACGACCTGCATGAGGGCTCGCCACTGATGATGACATGGAACGGTACCGGGCCTTATAACCCGAACATCGATCCCATTACGTATACCGAGTTTCTGGAACTCAGCTTTCATGAAGTTCAGGCCATGACGGCGATGGGTATGCCAGGAGTTTCAACGTGGAATTTTGGGGAGGCGTTCGCGCATCTCTATCTCGATTCCGTGGCCATGAACCACAACAGCATCGGACGCGGCTATGAAACATTCGGCAACGGTAGCGCGGAGACGGAGAAGCGGGCGGTGTCGGCATCTGCAGCGACGATGGAGTGGTACCGTCCGATGCCTGCACCGCGGGAGGTCACGTGGTCGGCGCGTGACAATCTGAACTATCAGGAGACGGGCGCGCTGGCGGCGCTGGATGACACCGCGAGCCAGTCCAAAGAAATGCTGCATAATTTTTACAAGAAGGGATGGAATTCGTGGCAGAAAGGTTTGACGCAGCCGCCTTATGCGTTCTTGATTCCTCAAGATCAGGGAGATCCCGAGCGGGTGGCGCAAATGGTGGGGCGGCTGATGGGGCAGCGCATCGAAGTGGCTCGGGCGCAGAATTCGATTCAATTGAAGGACGGAATCTTTCCGGCGGGAACGTACGTGGTACGCCTGGATCAACCGTATCGAAACTACGCTGTGGATTTGCTGACGCCGCAGCATTATCCGAAAGATGGAGAGGCGCCCTACGATGACGTCTCGTGGGAGCTTCCGGCGCATTATCATTTGCAGGCGATTCCGACGGCCGATGCGTCGATCCGCGAAGTTGCTTTGGCGCGGCTCACCGAGGCTCCGCAGGTTGCTGGAGACGTAAGCGGCACGGGGCCAGTTTACTTGCTGAAGGACACGGGACAAGAATCTTTCTTGGCGGCGCGTTATCTTCTGGCGAAATTTGAGATTAAAATTGCGGAGCGTGAGTTCGAGGGTGGCGATACTAAGTTTCCTGCGGGCTCGTGGATTCTGACGGATCAACGTGGATTGCACGATGCGATTTCTTCCACCGCTCAGGAATTGGGGCTCGACTTCACTGCGGTTTCGGTGCAGCCCGACGTGCCGCAACACCGCGCGAAGCCGCCGCGGATTGGGGTTTGGGTGCCGTGGGCCGATACCGACTCGATCGGGTGGATTCGCTACTCGCTGGATCAGCGCAAGGTTCCCTATACATATTTGCGCGATGAAGATATTCGCGCGGGGAATTTGAAGTCGCGCATCGACGTGCTGCTTTATGGGCACGTCGATCTGGAACTGGCAGAGCAGATTGAGGGTCTGCCGAAAACCTGGTCGCCCATGCCTTTCAAGAAGACAGGTCAGACGCCGAGCTTCGGAACTCCCGCGGAGTCGGAGGACATCACGGGAGGGATCGGCTACGAAGGGTTGGGGCAGATTCAACACTTTATCGAGGATGGCGGGCTGATGGTGACGCTGGGGAGCGGGAGCATGCTGGCGCTGGAAGGCGGGCTGGTGCGCTTTGTGCGGCGGTCTTCGGGAGGGGTTCCGCGGAGCACAGCGGGAGGCGGTGGAGCATCGTCGGCTGCGTCGCAGCATGCGGCAACGAGAACACCAGGAGCGCATGTGAGAGTTACGTTCGGCCGAGCGGATCATCCGATTGCGTATGGATATCCTGCACACACTTACGTGTTCCGGCAGAATTTTCCCCTCTATGATGTTCCGCGGCGTTGGATGCGGATGGCTTACTGTACGACGTGCCTGGACGGTCCCGAAGACCGCAGCGGCGTGGTGATGGACTGGGGCGACAGCGACGGGAAACCATTCGTCGTGAGCGGGCAGGCGTGGGGAGAAGAGAATCTGATTGGGCGGCCGGCGATTTTGGACATGCCTGTCGGCAAGGGACATGTTGTGTCGTTCAATTTCAATCCGATACACCGCGATTTGAATCGTGGGGATCAGCGGCTGTTGTGGAATGCGATTTTGAACTGGCAGGCGATCGTTGCGGGGCAGCCGAAGAATTCTGCGGTGGAATCGGCGCCTGCGCCTGAGCCGGATGAATAGGAACTGCCTCGCGACGTTTTTCCCAAAGGTCTCATCAGCGGAACGCCGCAGCGTTTTCGACCGCCCATTGCTGTAACGCGATTGGCTTGCGACCGAGAACGCGTTCCACGGTGTTCGTGACACCCACGAGACGTCCTTCGCGAATCGCGCGCCATAGCGAGACGTGAGCGTCGACGTCGGGTGCCGACGCACCGGTGGCCGCATAGCGCTGGCGGGCTTCCTCGTCGGAGATCGATTGAAACACGAGCCGCTTGCCAATCGCGGATCCGATCTTTTCCGTAACGTCGGCGAAGCTTAGCGCTTCCGGTCCGGTGATCGTCAGCGATTCTCCGTCGTATTGACGCGTCGTCAAGGCTTTTGTTGCGACCGCAGCGATGTCGTCGGAGTGAATGAAGGCTCTCCTGCCGTTGTCGGTGGATGCGCGAACTATCCCTTCGGCCTTGATGGAGGTGGCCCACGCCAGCAAGTTCGACATGAAGCCTGTGGGTCGCACCCAAGTGAATGCTATTCCGCTCGCGCGGATCGCTGTTTCACCTCGTTCGTGCCACGCACCGATCGCCAGGCCTTGCTCCACGTCCATCGACGAAAGTTTAACCAGATGCCGCACACCGGCGGCCTTAGCGGCCTTCGCCGCTGCTTCATCTCGCACGGGGATCTTTGGACCGGTATTGACGAGGAAGAGCTCGTCGACTCCCGCAAGTGCCGCCTTCAGGGTCAACGGGTCCGCGAGATCGCCGACGAAGACCTCAACCCGATCGCCGAAACGCGAGCGCGCCTTCTCCGCGTCGCGCACAAAGACTCGCGGCCGTTCGCCATGTTGAAGTAAGTGTTCGACGACCTTGGACCCTATGTCTCCCGTGCCACCAGTAATAAGATATGTCATGTCGTTTCCTCAGAATGGGCATCGCTCTGTGATATGAGGTTTACTCATAATATAGGAAAGACTAAGACAGAGGGTCGTGCATGTATACTCGCTTTCATACGTCATTTATTCCTCGGACCTTCAAAGAGATAGGATTATAAGTAGATATTTACTCACATATTCTATATGCTGTTTCAATGACAACGCGGGGCAAGCGACGCGCGGTTCGACGGCAACCGAAGCAGCGCCGTGCACGCCAGACCGTCGACGCGGTAGTTGAAGCGGCAGTTAGGGTGCTAAAGCGCGAGGGATCCGATGCGGTAACGACGAACCGTGTGGCCGAGGTGGCGGGCGTAAGCATCGGTTCGGTCTACCAGTACTTTCCCGATAAAAACGCGATCTTTGTAGCTTTGCACCAACGCCACATCGAAGAAATTGATCGCCTGGTCGAGACCAAGCTCCTCGAACATGCTGCATCGTCGATCGACGACCTTATTGGAGCCATGGTTGAGGCGATGATCGACGCCCACGCGATCGACCCAGAACTTTATGAATTGCTGATGACGGAGGTTCCGCACCGGGCGGGCGGGACCAAGGATTTTGCTGTGCGCCTTCACGGCGCCTTTCGCCTGGCGATTGCAGCGGGGGCGCCCGAACTGAGAACGCGTGGCGATCTCGACAAAGTGGTGTTCGTTGTGACGCACATGGTCGAGGCGCTTTCCCACGGGGCAGTCCTCCGTCGGCCGCCGGGTCTGTCGCTCGAAGACGCGAAGGCGGAGGTTGTGCGAGCTGTCCTTGCCTATCTCCACGCGCATGACACACATCAGCTCGGCTCTCTGGCAAGTGCGGCGTCAGGAGCGCGCGCTGGCGCGAGCGCCACTAACGCGATACCGATGACGGCAAAGGCAAGTGAGCCGACCCGCAGATGGGTGCGTTCGCCCAAATCATAAAATGACTGCACCGTCATTACGCCGGCATGAGCCAAGCTCGACCATGCGGTGAAGGCGATCAGGCTGCGATTCGCGGGTGGGTTCCGTGACGCGAGCAGCAGGAAGACTCCCAGTGTGACGTAAATGCTGAGCATCATCTGCAGGGTCTCTTCCTCTCGCAGTTGCAGAACCCAGTAAATATTGGACGTGAAGAGCAACCCCACGATCACCAACACGGCCTCTAGCGCTCGCATTCGAATCATGATGTCCTCCGGTCAAGACCTTGCACCTACAACAGCCAATCAGGGCGCACTGAGTTTCTGCAGCATCTTTACCGCGCCGCTGTTTTTTGGATTTAGCTGGAGAGATTTTTTATAATTCGCGATAGCCTCGGGTTTGTTGCCATCGTCTGCGTAAGCCTCTCCGAGACTGTCGTAGACGTTGCTGGATTGCGGGTAGGCTTCGACGTTGAGCTGCAGCATACGAATCGCTTCCTTGAGTTGGTTGGCGCGAATGAGTTGGTAACCCAAAGCGTTGAGCTCGCCTTCGTCAAAGTTGTAGGTGGCGGGTGCGGTGGCTTTCAGGTCATGGTATTGCTTCGCGGCCGCGTCGATGCCGCTGGACGCGATGGTGGCCGAGAGAGTATCGGCAACGGATTTGCGGGCGTCGAAGCCGGCTTTGACCTGGGGCACCCACATAGCCATCGTGACGGCGAAAATTCCGGCGCCCATGCCGAGGGTGAGTATAAAAAGCATGCCGGCCGCAGCCATGCGCCCCAGCGCGCCGGGGCGGTCCTGCGCGCGCAGATAGATTTCAAGAACGGCGAGGGGCAACAGGTATTGAGCGAAAGACATGAAGGTGGGGAAGGGGCCGGTAAAAGTGGTAGGATCGAAACCGAACGGGCCTCTAAAGACGAGTAACGTCAAGAAGAATGCCAAGCGGTAGAACCACGACGCGCTCACCACCATGAACAGACGCAATGCCCAGCGGCGATGAGTTTTGAAATCGCGCGCCAGCGCATAGCGCAGCGCCATGCCGGCGCACAGCCAGATCAGGATGGCGTTTACGGCGCTGCCGATGTGTTGTGGCAGATCGCCAACGCTTCCCCGGATCCACTGCATATAAAGCCCCGCCAGGCTGAGGGCAACAGCGGTCAGCATGTAGACTCGTCCGTTCCAGCGGTGAAAAGCAGGAAAGCGATTCCGCACTGGCGGAACCAACTGAACCGCTCCGGCGAGCATTACAATTACGGCCGAGATAAGGTGCATGGCAACAGCGAGATTGCCTTTGGTCACTCCGGGGATGTAACCATTCGTTATCTTCCATCCGTGGAAATCCCCACGTAGCGCCGTCAGACCGTAGAATGACGCTACAGCAAAGGCGAACACCAGTTGGCCGATGACGGCCACTCCAAACCAGAACCGCGCGGCTGTTTTTAAGGCGGTATCGGCAACGGAATTCAGTTCTACCCGGGTGGTCAATGCATTATGAAAAAGCGCCCTGCTTCAGAGGATCGCGGTTGTGATGGGCGCCGCCTCCGCTGCGCTGCGCTGTGCAGGGCTTCGCTCCGCTACGGCGACGCTTAGGGAGTAACTGC
>JBEKRE010000025.1:0-135404 GCA_049519055.1 Candidatus Sulfotelmatobacter sp.
CCTCAGTATGCGAAAAGGCGAAGCGAGTGCGCACTTCGAGAATGATCCGGACACTCCGAACCCTTGGCTACCGAGTCGAACCTGCAGTAATTCAGGCATGAGGAGAGATTTTCGACCCTGTTCCGAGAAGTCGTGAGTTTAAGAGCTCCAGTCAAGCGGCTGGGGCTCTTTCGCTTTAGCTTTTGGCCTCGTTTCGGTTTATCCGCTAAGAGTCCGTCCAGCCCCAAGGTCTTCTGCGAGATTCGTGCAGCCAAGATAAGGTGCTTCGGGTATTGCGTGGCATTGTTTACAATAGAAGATTCGTCTGCCTGCGCAGGGAAGTCCTTGCGCTGGGACGAACTCGTTGTGGAACAATCCGATCACAAATTCGACGCCTTCCCCCGCATGCCACCTACCGTGTACTGGCGCGTGGAGGGGAGCCTGCTCGACCTCACGGTGGTGCAGCCGGTGGCGTTCTTTACCTGGAACGCGCAGACCTTCTCGGAACGCTTCCGGCGGCGCGGTCTGATTTTCGTGATGGCGGCGTTGCGTCCCTTTCTTTATTCGACGAATCGAAAATTCGCTACGCGCGTGGTCCACACGGCCTTGCGAGGAGTGACACGGGACCGGCTGGATCTGCTGGGCGAAGAATACTTCCAATACAAGTTGAAGCCGCAATTGAAGGCACGCGGAGTGGAGCGCGTGCAGGAACTGGTGCGCACGGGAGCGGATGTGATTCTGGTCAGCCAGGGCTTGGAACACGTGATGAAGCCGTTGGCGCAGCATCTGGGAGTGAAGCGGATTGTGGCGAACCGGTTGGAATTTCGCGATGGCGTGGCGACGGGACGGCTGCTGGAACCGGTGATCCGGCCGCGGGGAGCGTTTGCGCGGGTGCAGGACCAGGCTCCGGATGGGAGGCGCGCTCCGAAGACGCTGGCTCGTCAACTGGACATTAGCCTGGAGCAGCTGAAGGCTGCAGCGATTCCATCGGGGCGGGAATCGACGGTGCGGGAGCATCCGATTGTGCATTTTGAAGGGCGGCAGCAGACACCGGGATTCTCCGTGACGCGCGCACTGGCAGGGAAGCATGTGATGTTGATCGGCGTGACTGGATTTATTGGCAAGGTCTGGCTGGCGAACACGCTGATGGATTTGCCGAAGATCGGACGAATTTATCTACTGATTCGCAAGCAGAAGTCGAATCCGGCGCAGCGCCGGTTTGAAAAGATCGTAGAAGAGTCGCCCGTGTTCGATCCGCTCTTTGAAAAATGCGGAGCTGGGCTTGGAGAATACCTCCGCGACAAGGTGGAGGTGGTTGAGGGAGACGTCACCTGCGAGGGACTGGGGCTGGACGCAGAGGTTGCAGGAAGGCTGCAGAAGAATCTGGATCTGATCGTAAATAGTTCGGGGTTGACCGACTTCAATCCCGACCTGCGCGATGCCTTGGCAACCAATACCGACGCGGCGATGAACATCCTCCAATTTCTGCAGGGCACGGAGCACGCGGGATTGCTGCACCTCTCGACATGTTATGTGGCGGGGGAACGCGACGGACGGGTCACGGAGAAGCTGATTCCGAATTACACGCCCCATCATGTGGCCAACTTTGACGCGGAGCAGGAATGGCGGTCGCTGCACGAAATCATCGCCAAGGCGGGGGCGCAGGCCGAGGGTGAAGAAGTTACAGCGGGGCTCAGATCGCAGTCGCTAGCGAAGGAGCATGCGGCGAAAGGGCTGCAGGGGGCGGCACTGGAGAATCAGATCCGCAAGAATCGAATCCGGTGGCTAAAGACGTATTTGACGGAGGCGGGAACACGGCGGGCGAAGGAGCTCGGGTGGCCGAACACTTACACGCTCACCAAGAGCCTGGCGGAATCGCTGATTGTGAAGTATGGCGCGGGGTTGCCGATTGCGGTGGTGCGGCCGGCGATTGTGGAAACTTCGGTGGCGAAGCCGTTCCTGGGATGGAACGAAGGAATCAATACCTCGGCGTCGCTATCGTATTTGCTGGGGACGTACTTCCGGCAGCTGCCGTCGAATGAGAGCAAGCGGCTGGATATAATTCCCGTGGATGCGGTGTGCGCGGGGATGACGCTGATCGCGGCGGCAATCGTGGAACGGCGGCACGACGAGTTGTACCAGTTGGCTACATCGGCGACCAATCCTTGCGATATGGGCCGGTCGATTGAGCTGACTTCCCTGGCGCACCGCAAGCATTACCGGGCGCAGGAAGGGTTGGAATCCTGGCTGCGGCTTCGGTTTGATGCGATTCCAGTATCGAAGACCCGGTACCAGAGAATGTCGGCGCCGGCGCAGAGGGCGATTGTGAAGTCGATACAGCGGATCATGTCACCGCTGCCGTTGAAGAAAACGCCGCTGGTAAAGGCAGAGAGGAATCTGGAGCGCCTGGAAAAGTTGATTGAGCTATTTGAGCCGTTCATCCTTTTTAACGAGCACGATTTCGCGGCAGATAATGTGGAAAAGTTATCGCATGCGCTGGTGGAAGAAGAGCGGGAAGAGTTTGGCTACAAGGCACGATTGCTGGATTGGTGGGATTACTGGATCAACGTGCATATTCCGGCGCTGCGAAAGTGGACGTATCCTCTGATTGAAGGCAGGCCGCTGGAGGCGCGTCCGGCGCGGAGTTTGGAGAATGGCGAGACGGTGAAGACGGGAACAAATGGGGGATCGTGGTGAAGATCTGCCCCAGGGGCTAAAGCCGGTTTTCTAAGAAGAACCTTATCGCAGCGCCGAAGCGCTGCGCCACCCAGAGGCGTTACGGGTAGTTGCTGTGGCTTATGCAGTCGTTGAACTGTTTAGCCGCTAAGCGCCTCGACGAAAAAGAAACGGAATTGGTGAATGGCAATATTCTTAACAGGATCAACGGGATACATTGGAGCGCACGTGGCGGCGAATCTGCTGCGCGACGGTGCGGCACTGAATGTGCTGGTGCGGGCGCGGGACGTAGGCGAGGCGGAAGCGCGGCTGTGGCAGGCGATGCAGTTGCATCTGCAGTTTCCGCAGTTTTATGAGTACCTGCAAACGCGCGTGCGCGTATTCCGCGGCGACTTGACGGAGTCCGGCTTCGGGCTGGGGCGGGATGAATATGACCGGCTGGTGCATACGACGGATTCGGTGATTCATTGTGCGGCGTCGCTGAACCGGAAATCCGAGAAGAGCTGCCTGAATGTGAATCTTCGGGGAACGTTGGAAGTGCTGACGCTGGCGCGGCATGCAGAGCATTATCACGGCTTGAGCCGCTTCAGCCAGGTGAGCACGGTCGCGGTGGCGGGCAAGCGGCAGAACGAAGTAGTGAGCGAGGATCGATCGATCGATTGGGAGCGATCGGATTACGATCCGTATGCGCGCACGAAGAAATTCTGCGAGCACATGATGCGGGTGTTGTTGCCGGAAACTCCCAAGACAATTTTCCGTCCGAGCATTGTGCTGGGCGACAGCCGCTACGCGGAGACTACGCAGTTTGACATGGTGAAGGCGTTCGTATTTCTTGCCGGGCTGCCGGTGTTACCGTTTCGTCCCACGGATAAGATCGACATCGTGAATGTGGATTTTGTTGCGCAAGCGATTTCGACGCTGCATCAGAAGGAACGTCCGCAATACGATACCTATCATCTTTCTTCTGGGGTTGGATCGCAGACATTCAGGGAAATCACGCAGGCATTGGCGGCGGCGCAAAAAAAACGCCCGCCAGTGTTTGTGCCCGTGGTGGAGCGTCCATTTTCGGGGTCGGTGAATTTTCTGGCGAACCGCAAAGGAGCGATTGGGAAGGGCGCTTCGCTGATGAAGGTTTTCATGCCGTACCTGGTGTGGAACACGGTGTTTGATAACACCCGCGTAAGCGAGGAGCTGGGGAAAAAGCCGATGCCGTTCTCCGAATATTGTTATCCGCTGTTGAAGTTCAGCAGCGAGAACAATTTTGAATACAAGTATCGGCCTTGGCCGGCGACAGCGGGAGGGACAGCCGCATGATGGACTTCATTCTCGAAGCTTGGGTCAGTAGTTCGATTGAGCGCGCCAAGGCAGGATGGATGCTGGGCGCGAGCAGACGCTGGAAGCCGGGCGAGAAGCTGAGACTGCTGTTTGCGGGGTACAACGGCACGCGAAATATGGGATCGGATGTGCGCGTGGAGGAGATGCTACGGCAGATCCGGCACATTCTGGGGGCGGAACGCGTGGAATTCAGCGTGATGAGCCAAAATTTCGCCTTCTCGCGCGAGTATTTTGAAGGGACGAAGCAAGTTCATCTGCCTGACATTTTCCCGCCTTTTCTGGCGAATGAAGTGCCGCAGCATGATGGAGTGGTGGCGTGCGAAGGTTCGATGTTCAAAAGCAAGTTTGCCAACGCGCTGACCACGATGATGATCGGATCGCTGGGGATTGCGGCAGCACAGAATAAGCTCTCGGTCGGATATGGCGCAGAGGCAGGTCACATGGATCCGCTGGTGGCGAAGATGTGCGGGCGCTACTGCAAGAATTCATTCGTGATTACGCGGAATGAAGAGTCGCGCGGCGTATTGCGAGAGTTGGGAGTGCCGACCGAATTGGGAACGGATACAGCGTGGACGTTTGAACCGCGTCCGCCAGAGTACGGGCAAAGCGTGCTCAGAAGAGTTGGCTGGGACGGCCGAACGCCCGTCCTGGTGGTGTGTCCGATCAATCCGTTTGAATGGCCGGTGAAGGCGTCGGTGGCGAAGTACGCGGTGCGAAGTTTGACGGGTGCCTATAAGGATAGCCACTATCGCACGGTGTATTTTCACAACTCCGGGCCGGCGGCGGAGCAGGCTTATCACAAGTATTGGAATGCGATTGCGAACGCGGTGGATGCGTTCCGGAAAAAGAAGAATGTTTTCGTCATCCTGGCGGCGACGGAGCGACTGGACTCTCGTCCGGCGAACCGTATTGCCGAGAAACTGGGCGGCCTACCCGTTCTAACATCGGACGAATACAACATGTATGAGTTAGTGAGCGTGCTGCGGGCGTGCCATATGATGGCGTCGTCGCGATATCACGGGATTGTGACATCGATGCCGGGGCTGGTGCCGTCGGCTGGAATCACAATGGATGAGCGCATCCGGAACTTGATGCGGGAGCGAGGGCATCAAGACTTGCTGATGACGGTGGATGATCCGGAGCTGGAAGGTATGCTGCTGGCGGCGCTGGAAAAACTAAGTTGCGAGGGTGAGGCGATTGCCACCGGGATCGCGCGAACGGTGGTGAAGAACTTGAAAGTGATGGCGCGCATGGGCGTCTATTTTGAAGAGGAATTGCAGAGACGGTATCCGGAGTTCGAGACACGGCGAGGAGAGTGGAATTGGGAGGACTATTTGCCGCCGATGAGTAGAGGATTACGGGAGTTGGTGGCCGCCTACGACGAGAGTGCAACGTTTTCTTTAGCATGACCTTGCCATCCATATCTTGAATACACCCATTCCATTCGTCGGAGACATCTTTTCGCAGCTGCAGGCGGCCGCGAACACGCGGATTCTTGCCGAGATTCGCCAGGGTGAAATCACGGGCGTGACTGGAAATGAGTTGCTGGAACTGATCCGCAAGGCTCGCACTTTTATTGCTTCGAAGGGGCTGAAAAAGGGCGATCGGTGCGGGTTGCTGGCGGCGAACAGTATCCGCTGGGTAGCGATGGACTTGGCAATCATGGCCGAGGGTTTCATCGTGGTGCCACTGTATTCACGGCAGGCGCCGGCAGAGTTAGTTGCGATGATGAAGGATTCCACGCCGTCGTTGGTTTGCTGCGGGGATGCGTCCCTGCGCGACGCAATGGCGCAGAGTTGGCCGGAGGCGCCACCGCAATTTTTGTTCGAGGAGATTTTTGCGGGAGTGGACGGCGTGCAACTGGAGCGGCCGCAGGTGGGGAAAAAGGATCCGGTAACAATCATTTATACATCCGGAACCTCGGGGGAAGCCAAGGGCGTGCTGCTGACGGCGGCCAATGTGGGCTTCATGCTGGACCGGACGGCAGAGCGGCTGGGACAGCTGATGTCGGGATCGACGGAGCGGGACCGCGTCTTTCATTATTTGCCTTTCACATTCGCGGCTTCATGGATCGCCCTGCTGACCTTTCTGAAGCGGCGAAGCCTGGTCACGATCAATATGGATCTGACGAAGATTGCGAGTGACATGCGGACGGTGGCTCCGGATTATTTCCTGAATGTACCGCAATTGCTGGAACGCATGCGGCGTGCCGTGGATGAGCAACTCTGGCAGACTGGCGGGATCGCTCAGACCATATATTCGCGGGCCAAAGGGGCATGGGCGCGACAGCAGGAGAAGCAATCGAAAGCGGGAGACGCGATGTGGCTAGGGCTGGCGAACGTGCTGGTATTTCCGGCCATTCGCAAGAAGATGATTGGCAGGAATCTGAAAGCACTCATCTGCGGATCAGCGCCGCTGAGTATTGAGACACAGCTTTACTTCATGATGTTGGGAATCCGCGTGCTGCAGGTTTATGGGCTGACGGAGACCACCGCCATCTGCACGATGGACGATCCGAATCGTGTTGAGGTGGGCTATGTGGGGCCGGCGATTTCGGGGATGGAGATGAAGTTAGCGGAGAATGACGAAATTGTGGTGCGCGGGCCGAACGTTTTTTCGGGGTACTGGAACCGGCCGGAGCCAACAGCTGATGCTTTGCGCGATGGATGGTTTCATACGGGTGATCAGGGCGAAGTGAGTGTTGCGGGAAACTGGCGGATTGCAGGACGAATTAAGAGTCTGATCGTCCTGGGATCCGGACACAAAATTTCTCCGGAGCCGATCGAGAACAAGATTGCGAAGCTGTTGCCGGAAGCGCAGCAGGCGGTGGTGGTCGGGAACGGCCGCGGATATCTGTCGGCGATCGTGACGGGAAACGTGGCATCAGAAAAGGTGCAGGCGGCGCTGGATGTGGCGAATGCGGAGATGCCGCACTACAAGCAGGTTCGGGCGTTCTGTGTGCTGCCTGAAGCATTCTCCATTGAGAGTGGGACGCTGACGGTGAATGGAAAGTTGAAGCGGGACGTGATATCGGCGCGGATGAAAAGTGAGATCGAGGACATGTACGGCGTGAAGCAGGCGGTGTAGTTGGAGCGGAGAAGTGCCGGGAACCACCAAGGAAACAAAAGTGCGCGAAGGAAAATGCGAGACAGAGCTGGCGAGCGGCCGCGGCGGGAGCGCTCTATCGTGGAGCGTTGCCGATGGCGTGATTGAGCTCGCGCTGCATCGTGCGCCTTGTAACGAGCTGGGATCGGCATCGCTGGAAGAGCTCGAGCAATTTGCGCGGGCTTTGGAGCCCATGCAAGCGGAGGCGCACGCGCTCATAATTTATAGCGAAATGAAGCCGGGATTTTGCGCGGGAGCGGATCTGCGCGAACTGTATCATCGATCGCAGGCGATGGACAAAGCTGAGGCCGCCAGGGGAGTTCGGGATTTCCTGGAGCGTATTCATCGGGTGCTGAATCTGATCGATACCGCGCCTTTGACTACGATTGCCGCAGTGCATGGAGTTACATTTGGAGGAGGGTTTGAGCTGGCATTGGCATGCGATTTGATCATTGCCGATAAGATGGCGCGGTTCTGTTTTCCGGAACTGCGGCTGGGGCTGATTCCGGGATTTGGTGGGATTCCGCGTCTGAAGCGTGATTTGGGCAACGGCGTGGTCAGGGATTTGTTGCTGACGGGAAGAAGTTTCAATGCCACTAAAGCGCAGCAGGTCGGACTGGTGAGCCAGATGGTGGGCGAAGGCGAGGCGTTGCGGGCGGCGCGGGCAACGGCCGCACAACTGGAGAAATTTGATCATGCCACGTCGGTAGCTGCGAAAAAGTTTATCAAACCGATTCCGCATGAGGAGTTGCGGCGGGAGATCGATTTGTTTTGCGAATTATTTGCGCGTCCCGCAGTCGAGGTGGGGTTGCGGAAGTTTGTGGAGAGTACGGATGCGCAGCCTTATTTACCGTAAGAAGTCCCGAGTTGCCAGTACCTAGTACCTGGTAAAAGCAGATTCGTCGCCGGGCTTTCAGCCCGCTTTGGAATGACAAACGCGATTGGAGTTTTATTTCGATGGCTGGTGAACAGACGCTCGATGAAATATTGAAGCTTGCCGCGGCACACTTCAAAGTGCCCAAGGAGAAGCTTTCTCCGGACGATGATTTCTTCAAGACGTTGGGGATCGACAGCTTGCAAACGCTTGATCTATTGACCAAGCTGGAAAATCATTTTCACGTGGAGCTTCCGGACTATGAACTGCAGGGAGTTTCTGATTTCCGCACTCTGGCGGGAAAGATTCAGGCGCGACTGTAGGGAAGATGCATTTCAAGAGAAGGACTTCAAGCGCTAGTCGATTCCAGACGGGTAATGAATTGATAACTAAGGTCTTCTTCGTGTCTCCGCGTCTCTGTGGTGAAATAAGTTCTTAATGCTTGATCTCCAAAAATACAGCTGCCTGGGCGCGGCGTTGCGCGATGCTCTGGACCGTTTCTCCGGCGAGACCTGCCTGATTGAAGCGGATCGGGACCGGGAGAAGACTCGGCTTACCTACTCCGATTTCAGGGAGATCAGTTTGCCCTTGACGCGAGCGCTCGAGGATGCGGATTTTGACGCGGGCGATCGTGCGGCCATCTTGATGACGAACCA
This sequence comes from Candidatus Sulfotelmatobacter sp., assembly GCA_049519055.1. Classification (GTDB taxonomy): domain Bacteria; phylum Acidobacteriota; class Terriglobia; order Terriglobales; family Acidobacteriaceae; genus Sulfotelmatobacter. Next base: position 8,626 of record JBEKRE010000025.1, read on the forward strand.
GTCGAAATGGCTGATTTCGGCGTATGCGATTTTTTATAGCGGCGGGGTGCTGGTTCCGCTGGATTACAAACTGACGGCGGCCGAGCAATTGCAATTGCTGGAACATTCGAAGGCCAAAGTATTAGTGGTGGAATACTACCTGTGGCGGGCGATTGCGCAATCGCCGGGGTTTCACAATATTAAAACGAAGCTGGTGCTGGTCACGGAAGCTCCACTGGGCGCCGACCTGGCTGGCGCATTTCGCTGGGAAGATTTTAAGCGCAAGGGCGCGCCTGACTTCGTGATGCGGCAACGCGAAGACGTGGCCTGCATCGTGTATTCGTCGGGCACGGGCGGGCGGCCGAAGGGGTGCGTGCTGACGCACGAGAACTATCTGGAGCAGTGCCGGGCGTTGACTGCGTGGTATCCATTCTGGCCAGGGGTGCGGTATTTGAGCATTCTGCCGACTAATCACGCGATTGATTTCATGGTGGGATTCATCGGGCCATTCGTGTGCGGAGCCTGCGTGGTGCATCTGCGAACGCTGCGCCCTGAATTTGTGCGGGATGCATTTGTGCGCTACCGGATTACCTACGTTTCGTTGGTGCCGATGATTGTGAAGAACCTGGAGCGCGGGCTGCGGGCCAAGTTCGACGAATTGCCATCATGGAAGCGGGCGATTCTGAACCGGATGATTGCGCTTAATAAAATGTTGACTCGCAGGCGGCCGCACGTGAAAGTGAGCCGCGCCCTGCTGCCGCAAGTGCATCGCGCATTTGGCGGGGAATTGCTGGCCCAGTTTACCGGCGGCGCGTTCATGGAACCTTCGACCATGCAGTTCTTCTACGATCTGGGAATTCCGGTAGTGAACGGTTATGGGCTCACAGAGGCCGGAACTGCTCTGACGTTGAACGATCTGAAGCCATTTCGTGCGGACACAGTGGGCAAGCCGTTGCCGGGCGTGGAACTGCGTGTGCTTAGTCCGAACGACGAGGGCATCGGAGAGATTGCAGTTCGAAGCAAGACGGTGATGTCCCACTATCTGGAGGATGCGGAATTGACGCTGGAAACGGTGGTCGATGGATGGCTACTGACGGGCGATTTGGGGCGGTTCGACCAGAGCGGGCATGTGCAACTGTTCGGGCGGAAGAAGAACATGATCGTCACCGAGGGCGGGAAAAACATTTATCCCGAGGATATTGAAACGGTCTTCGACGGGCTGCCGGTGAAGGAGTACTGCGTGTTCGCGGCAAACTATGTGTGGCCGCAGAAGGAACTGGGGCCGGAGATGTTGGTGATGGTGCTGCGGCTGGAGCAGAATCAGCGCTTCGACAGTGCGCTGCTGCAGGAGGTCTCAGACCGGAATCGACGGCTGCCCGACTTCAAACGTGTCGTGGCATATCTGATCTGGGAGAAAGATTTTCCGCGGACGGCGTCGATGAAGATCAAGCGGCAAGGGCTGGCGGAAGAAATCGGAAAAACGGTGGAACGGGGAGCGGTGGTGGGGCTGTGAGCAAGGAGCAATCCTATCTCGCCATTGTGAATCCTGCGGCGGGAGGGGGACGCACTCGCAAGTTGTTGTGGCCAGCCCTGGAACGATTGCGCGCTGGCGGGGTCGCGATTGAGGTGAGGGAGACGGCTGGTGCTGGCGATGCGGCGCGGATGGCACGCGAGGCGTACGCGATGGGCCAGCGGAAATTTATTGCCGTGGGTGGGGACGGCACGTCGTATGAGGTGGTGAACGGGTTTTTTCCGGAGGCGAGTGCGGGCGAGGCACCCACGCTAGGATTCCTACCACTGGGAACGGGGAATTCTTTCTTGCGCGATTTCAGCGATCGCGGTGTGGAGCACGCCATTGAGTCGCTGATCGGGCAAAAGGTTCAGGGCTGCGATGTGCTGCGCTTGCGTCACCGCGCCGGCGTGATCCACTACATCAATCTGCTGAGCGTGGGATTTCCGGCGGACGTGGCTACTCTGCGCGCCCGGCGTTTCAGCGGCCACGGAGAATTGGGATACTTCGTTTCGATTTTCCTTGGGCTGGCGCGCTTGCGAAGACGACCATTCCCGGTTCGCACCGACGGAGAAACGGAATTCGATCGGCGGCGCTGTCTTTTTCTGACTTTCAACAACAGCAAGTTTACCGGCGGAACGATGATGATCGCGCCGAAAGCCGAGGTAAACAGCGGCCTGATTGAATATGTCCGCTGGGGTGCAATTGGAAGGCTGGGACTCGTGCGCAACTTGCCAGGTCTTTACGATGGCACTCATATCGAGCATCGCCTGGCCGAGCGAAAAGCTGTACGGCGGGTGGAATTCGATTTGGACGAGGCCGTGGATGTGATGGTGGACGGGGAAGTGCTGATGCTGCATTGCGAAGAGTTGGATGTGCTGCCGGGCGCACTCAACGTCGTGGCTTGAGCGCGTGATATAAAAGTGCATTCATGTCGAAAAGAAATCATGTCTGAGACACGACGAACGCAACAACAGCGACGGGCCCAGCAAGCAGAATCCGGCGAACCGTCGCGGAAAATGCTTATTACAGCCGGGATTGTGGTGCTGTTTATTCTGGCGTATGGGGCTGGATGGTATTTCAGGAATCATCGCCACGACGGATTTGCGAAGTGTCTGGCGTCGAAGCAGGCGAAGATGTATGGCTTGTATTGGTGTCCGCATTGCGCGGAGCAGAAGGAAATGTTTGGAAGAGCCTTTCGGTACGTGCCTTACGTCGAATGCGCGATCAAGGGCGGCGGGGGAATAACGCCGGAATGTAAGGCGGCCGGGTTGAAGTTATTTCCGAGCTGGCAGTTTGGATCGAATCCGCCCCAAGAAGGGGTTTTTCCTCTGGAAAAACTTTCCGACAAAACTGGGTGTGCTTTGCCGTGAGGGTAACTCCGGATCGAGCGGCGTCGAACCCAGCTTCCATGGTGAAGGATCATCGACTTCTGTTTGTGGCGATCACCATATTGTCGCTGGCGGGGATGGTCGTCTCCGCGATTTCGCTGCAGCGCCACTACGCGAAGTCGGCATCGGCGTTTTGCGATTTCGGGGAGCGATTCAATTGCGACATCGTGAATCGCAGCCAGTATTCCAGCCTGATGGGAATTCCGGTGGCAGGGATCGGCTTTGTTGGATACGGTGTGCTTCTCGCGCTGGCGACTATTTACCGCTCGCATGCGGAGACGCCGTTGCGTCTGCTGGGGGCTGCGGGGGCGGGATTGGCGTTCGCTCTCTATCTAACTTATGTCGAGGGCTACGTGTTGGACACTTGGTGCATTCTGTGCTTGAGTTCGCTGGGGTTGATTGTGACGATTACTGTGCTGGCTGCTGCGCTGAGAATGCGTGCCAGAGTCAGCGGCTGATTCTCTTCTGATGGCAAGAATCCAAGAAACCAAAGTCAAAGGGGGAGCGGTTTCGGAGCCCATTCGCGCCGGTGGTGCGGTGGGGGATCTGCGACTGCACGAATTTCGCAGTCGAGTTTTTCAGAACACGCGATTTATTCGGGTGTGGCTGCCTCGGGGATATGACGATACGGAAAATGCTGCCCGGCACTATCCGGTGTTCTATCTGAATGACGGTCAGAATCTGTTTGAGTCGTCGTCATCGTTCACCGGAGTGGAATGGGGAGTGGACGAGACGGCGGATCGGCTGATCCGGGAGGGTTCGCTCCCTCCGATGATTGTTGTAGGCCTGGATAACGCGGGTAAGGAGCGGCTTCGCGAATACATGCCGCACCGGTCCATGCATCCCATGATGCTGCGCGTGCAGGGACGGCGCTATCCGGAGTTTCTGTTAAAGGAAGTGATGCCCTTTGTGGAGAATACTTACCGCGTTGCTAAAGGGCCGGAGAATACGGGATTGGGCGGATCGTCGCTCGGGGCGCTGATTGCTCTGTACACCGCAGTTGCGAGGCCGGGACTGATTGGACGATTGCTGCTGGAGAGCCCGTCGCTGTGGGCGTCGAACCGGCAGGCCATTAAGGAGAGCCGGGCGGTGAGAATTTGGCCGGAGAGAATTTTTCTGGCTGCGGGTACGGCTGAAGCGGGAAGCCCCGAACGCAGTCGCACGGTGGTGGATGATGTGCGAGAACTTTCGGCGATCATGAGGCGGGCAGGGCTCAGCGAAAAGCGGTTGCGGATGGTGATTACAGAGGGTGCGGGACATACGGAGTCAGCCTGGGGTGAGCGCTTTCCGGAGGCGCTGCAGTTTTTGTTCGGGTCCTGAATGCGAAATACTTGATCGCGGACTTGGCTGCGAAATCCGCGAAGATCGCAGAGAAAACCTTAAACGGGCGTCGGCTGACGCCTGATTTTCCAAATCAAATAGAGTACGGCTGTCATTACGGGGACGGATAGCTGGACGTGTGTCCAGCGTGCCAGCGGTCCGGACAGTGGAAGTACGAAGGCGAGATAGAGGAGGAGCTTGAGCTGCGGAGCTTCGAGAAAATCCGGAGGAGCAAGGATTGAATCCGAAAGCAATAAGAATGCAGGCGCGAGGATCACAAGGTCGTAAACGGTGAGGTGGGGGGCGATAAGGACGGTCGCCAGCAGGAGCGCGGAGAATCGCAACGAGAGCGGGGTGCGCCCGCGCCAGCAAGCGATGGTCAATGCAGAAACCAGAACTGCGCTGACCAGGTAGAGCGCGAGAGAAGTTGTGGGCCAAGGAATGAGCATGCTCCAGAAGGTGCGCAGGGAATGAGTTTGATAAATTCGGGGTTCGAGAAGCCAGAGCATGGCAGGAACGTTTCGTAGAGTACGCGTCCATTCGAGGATGGGGCCAGAGCCGTAGTAGAGCCAGGCTGCGAGCAATTCCGCGGAGGCTGAAGTTAGCGCGCCAGCGATCATTTTCCAGCGAAGAGTGATCAGGAAGACGATGGCCGCGGCCAAACCGAGCTGAGGCTTGAACATCAGACATCCGAGCGCAAACCCGGCAAGGGATTCGCGTTTGGCCCGCAGGGCAAAAAAGGTCAAGGTGAAACAGGCGAGAGCGAGTGCGGAAGTTTGGCCCCAGGCGATCAGGTGCCAAAAAGCCGGGAATGCGAGCGCGAGGATCAACACTGTGGATTCGTGGTTGCTCAAGTTCAGGCAGGCGCGCCAGATAGCGTAGCAGCACAAACCGTAGAGAATTGCGCTCAGAGAGAGCCAGAGAAGAAGAGCCTGCTGGTAAGGCAGTCGAGCAAACGGTGCGAAGAAGAGGGAAACCTGTGGGGGATAGAGCGGCAGATATCGGATACCCGCGGCTGCGGGAATGCGCTGTGTCGCCAATTTGGATTGAGCCGGCAGGTTGTATAAATCGGCGCCGCGGTGAGCGAGGGCGAGAGATCCCAGAGTGTAGAGGTGAAGGAAGTCGGTCCCTTTGAAATTTCCGGCGCGGTCGAAAAAGCCGGGTGCTGCCATGTTCCATGCATAGACCGACCACATTGCGAGCGCGAGGATTATCCCGTGGGCACGCAGGCGTTTCGCGGTGATCCACGAGCTCGCACGAGTGGTCGGCATCGGTTCGCCCATGATACGCAAAGTGGATCTAAATTACAGGTTCAGAAGCGTAAAGATAGAATGGCAGGCGTGAAGCTGAAGTCTCATCCGCAGGGATTGGTGATTATGCTCGCCGCATGCCTGATCGCCGCGTTCGGATTCTGGTATTGGGCTCTGAATATCTTGGCGCCGGCCAATACTGTTGTCGTAATCGCCGAGAAAAGGCCAGTCGGCAACAACTCCGACCTTTATCCGCGCTGGCTCGGGGCTCGTGAATTGTTGTTGCGCGGCCGAGATCCCTACAGCTCCCAGGTCACACGAGATATCCAGACCGGATTTTACGGGCGCGCTCTGGATGCGGGGAATCCGGCAGACCCGGTGGCACAAGAATCTTTTGTGTATCCACTCTATGTGGTTTTCCTGATGGCACCGACGGTGACTCTGCCCTTTCCTGTCGTGATGGTGATTTTTCGGTGGCTGTTGCTGTTTGCGAGTGCGTTCAGTGTACCGCTGTGGATGTATGCGATTGGATTTCGTCCGCGTCGACTCGTACTGATATCAAGCATGCTACTCGCGGTTAGCAGCTTTCCTGCAGTGGAAGAGTATTTTCAGCAGAACCTCTCGGGTCTGGCGCTGCTGTTTCTAGCTGCCGCCACCGCCGCTGCCGTGCGGAAGTGGCTCACCCTGAGCGGATTTCTGCTGGCTCTCGCAACTATCAAACCAGACACGACCGGCTTGCTAGTCTTGTGGTTCTTGTTTTGGGGCATCGCAAACTGGAAGGAGCGCCGCAGGCTGCTCTTGAGTTTTGGCGTTAGCATGACAGTCCTCATTGTTGCGGGGGATCTGATTTCGCCGCACTGGATTGGGCGCTTCTTGGCGGAGGTTCGTCGATATCCAACTTACGGAACCGATCCATCCATTCTTGAGTCCCTACTTCCAAGACGGTTAGCCATGTTCGTGACTGTTACGCTGCTGAGTGGATTCCTTGCGCTTTGCTGGAGATGGCGCCGCTGCGCTGCGGGCTCAGAAAACTTCGGATGGACGTTGGCTTGGGGTGCGACGATAACGCTCACAGTGATTCCGAAACTGGCTGCTTACAACCAACTCTTGCTGATCCCCGTTTTTGTCATGCTCGTCCCACGCCGGAGAGTGTTTGCATTTTGGCCTCGAACTTTTTCCCTTGCCATGTTTGCCGGTCAGGCTTGGCAATGGCTCACCGCGGTGGCTCTTACGGTCGCTTCGTACTGGATGACCGCTGATCGGCTGCGAACCGCAGCTTTGGTCCCTCTGTACACTTTCCTGGCCGTGCCCCCGCTCGCACTGATGGCCCTTGTTGTTGGCACCTTATCGTCGGGGACCTTGCGCAACCGGCGGATTAGGGTTGGGGAGTGAGGAAAGCTATCAATGGTAGGGCACTAGTTTTGGTGGGACATCGTCGCCCTCCATCAGCCAGGCGTGGCGACGATTGAAATACCGCAGCAGCTCTTGATTCTGTTCATCGCCCATGTCGCGAGCCCAAACCACGTCGGCGCGATCGATGTCGGGCTCGTTGTAAATCCAGTCGCGATCGACGATGTGGTCAGGTCCGTAACGCACAATCACCAGATGACCGCCAGGAATTTGGCGGAGCTGCGCGATCACCTTCGGCTGATCGGGGTTGCCGCGGGGCCACCTCGGTTCCAGTGGGGCATGGACGGCAACGCCGGCCATACGCAAAACGATCATGGCCATGCAAACAACCGGTAGGGCCCGAGTCAATAGCAGCCCGGTGGACTCTTCTCGCCACTGCCATAGTCGCAGGCGACGCAAACATTGCATTAATACCAGATAGACCAGCCCCGTGGCCGGAGCGACGTAGTGAGGGAAAGTCCAGGTTTCAATCAGCAAACCAGAACAAAAAATTAATCCGGCGACGAGAGCAAGACGAATGCGGCGGTCTCTAAATGCGAAGGGCAAAGCAAGCAGAGGCAAGGTGAGCGCCGGACCGATGTAGAAGCGCCAGAGCTCGAATGCCTTGTGGAGGGTGCGTGCGATGAATCCGCGAAGTGTGCGAGCCTCCTCGAATTCCTGAACTTCCCATCCCGCGTAGTAATCGCGCATCGCGGGGTGATGGTACGTGGGAACCGCTCGCATGCTAAAGAAAAGGAAATAGGGAACCACAGCGTAGGTTTCCCGATTGACGGCATAGGCCATACGAAACGGGCTACCTGTCACGCGCCAATAGTAGTAGCCAGTAGCGGCTGCAGCGATGACCAAAACAAGAGAGGCCGGCAACACGACACGGCGAAACAGCACAACGAAGGACAGCAACCTATTGCGAACACCCCAATCGTTCAACCAAAACAAGGAGCCGACGGCAACCGCTATGCTGAAGACAAGCCCTTCATACGGACGACTGTTAGCCATGACAGCCAGTCCGAGAGCGAGAAGAAGCGCGTGGCGCACTTGCGGCTTTCGGCGTAGCCGCGGGAGCGACCCCAAGACCAGCGCTCCTCCCATTGCGGCCACGGCGGGAACCCAATAGCTGTTCATCCAGTAGCTGAAGATGGCAATACGAAACACCGCAAGAACACCGCCAAACAAGGCCCAGGTAGGCGGGAACCATCCCTGTAGCATCCAGCACAGTACAGCGCAGAGAAGCGCGGTGGTGACCCAAACCCCTACCCATGGATGTCCGCCCAACAGCTTGCCCGCCGCCAGCACCAGACCTTGTCCGGGGGCGTACATGGACATGTAAGTGGGACGCATGATGATCTGGAAGCTTTCGAAGTGGACCCACATGGGATGAGTGGGATTCGTGATTCGACCAGAAGCAAAAGTATTGGCGGCGAGGAGATAGCTGAATTCATCGTTCCAGTCAGGGAGCGGCACGCCGAGGAGAGGAATCAAAAGCGCGCGTAAGCCAAGAGCCAAAGTGAACACGAACAGCAGAGCAAGTCCACGCCGCCGCGCCAATCGACGGAAGGCGCTCTCGAGGCGATCAAAATTTCGGCTGGGCGCGGTTTGCCGGCGAGAGAGGGAAAGAGCCACGATAGCCAATGTCATGGCTGCTTCCGAGATCGTGAGCAGCCACGCAGCGAGGTGTGTATAAACGGCATTCATGGGATCTAAGACAAGCCATCGCGCTTAACTCAGTTCTGGGATTTTTTGCTTCCAGCCAGTTCGTCGGCTGACCTTTCGAACAGGCCATCGACGATTTGGATCATCTCGTTGTCGACGACGCGGTTGCGCGAGATGGCTTCGAGCAGCGGAATCGAGACGATCTTGTTGGAGCGCAGGGCGGCCATGCATCCGAATTCGCGGCGGTGCACCATGTCGATGGCGCCCAGGCCGTAACGCGTGGCCAGGACGCGGTCGAAAGCGCTGGGCGAACCGCCGCGCTGGATATGTCCGAGAACCACGGCTCGAGTCTCGAAGCCCGTGCGTTTTTCGATCTCGCGGGCGAGGATGTTGGCAATGCCGCCCAGTTTGACGTGGCCGAATTCGTCCTTGCCCATGTCTTGCAGAACGGGTGCGCCCTGGCCGGGTTCAGAGGAGGAGAACTTGGCTCCCTCGGCGACAACAATGATCGAAAAATAAAGGCCGCGCTCATGGCGCTGGCGGATGGAGTCCGCGACTTTATCGACATCAAATGGCCGCTCGGGAATCAGGATGACGTCGGCGCCGCCAGCGATGCCGCTGTAAAGGGCGATCCATCCCGCATCGCGGCCCATCACCTCCACCACCATCACGCGGTTATGAGCTTCTGCGGTGGTGTGGACGCGATCGAGAGCCTCGCACACGATATTACACGCGGTGTCGAAGCCAAAAGTGTAATCGGTGCCGCCCAGGTCATTGTCGATCGTCTTCGGAACTCCCACCACGTTTGCGCCACGCTCGTGGAGTTTTTGCGCGACCGAGAGAGTGTCGTCGCCGCCGATCGCGATCAGCGCCTCAATCTTATTTTTTTCCAGCGCAGCGAGGCAGCGGTCGATACCATCCGGACGCTTCGAAGGATTGGTGCGCGAGGTACGCAGGATGGTGCCGCCGCGCGGCAGAATGCCTCCGACCGCCTCGAGATCGAGAACCGTATTATTGTCGTCGACTAGCCCACGCCAGCCTTCCAGGAAACCGACGAAGTTGTCGGCGTAGGTAAAAATGCCCTTGCGCACTACTGCGCGAATGACTGCATTCAGGCCAGGACAGTCTCCTCCGCCGGTTAGCATGCCAATCTTCATCGTCACTCCCTTATGAATTCAGATGGAAACCCCTGAGATGCACTCCGGGCGTGGACTGCAGTGGCAGCCCGAGGCGCGGGTACAGCCGTCGCCGGGAAGAAATAGATTATCACCAAAGAGGTCTGTTTCTGATCAGTGGGTTGCTTCCGCGTTCCGACGCTGGATGGCGTCCGGCGGCTGCACAGGGACCTGTCCCAAACCGCCAGCAAATGCCGGCAGACCATCCTGGCTGGATCGCAGAGCAAGAGAAGACGGGATCAGGCGCTTCGATAGCATCTGGAGCCAGTTGACAAAGATACCGCTATCCTGACGGAGCTCTCCCCGAAATGGTCGCTGCAGGCAAATCCCCCGCACCAGCGACCAAAGAGACTGCGGAGATGATCCAGTCGATCCCGGTGGGAACCAAGAACGCGGCGGAGGCGATGGAGCTGGGTAACCGCGAGGTGGAGAGCGAGGTGGAGAGCGGAGTGAAGAAGACGTCGGCTTCGGGCGCGGCTCTGGAAGAGATCATCAAAATGGCAGCGGACGTGGGTGGCACGATTGCGCCAATTGCTATGGCGGCGACGGAGCAATCGAGCGCCACCGAACCGATCAACGCCAGCGTGGCGCAGATCTCGAGCGCGACGCAGGAATCGTCAGTGGCAGCGGGTCTTTCCGGCATGGCTCTGGATCTGCAAAATATCGTGAGCCAGTTCAAACTGGATTCCGGTCCCAGGACGAAGGCTGCCGCGGCTGGCGCCGGCTAGGCAAGGGCCGAAACGTTTTAACTCTTCAGCCCAATAGCAGCCGCTTCCAGTTGTTCGCGCACTGCCTCTGCGCGGCGGATTGCAGTTTGCACGTTGTCGCAGATATTTTCTGCCCCCACCAATTCTTTGAACTCCTCCTGGTGGATGAGGGTGGCAGGCTGTTCGCGCGCGCCACAAAGAATCAAGGTCCGATTCGTTCCCTGCAATTCGCGGGCGACTTCCTCGATTGCGAATAATCCCGTGGCATCAAGTGCAGTCATATTGCGCAAGCGCAGGATAACGACCGGGGGAAGGCTGTGCAGGTTCCTGGTGACCGCGGAGATTTTGTCGGTTGCGCCAAACAGGAACGGGCCATGAATGCGGAAAATGGTGGCGTAGTATGGGATATCTTTGTCTTGCAGGATGTGCATGCGGCCATCTTCCACATATTCGTCGGTGACCTGGGACACCGTGGTGGTAGAGGCGACACGGCCAATGAAAAGCAGTGCAGCAAGAATCATTCCCGCTTCCACCGCGACCGTGAGGTCGGCGAAGACAGTCAGCGCAAAGGTGACCAGCCAGACACTGATGTCGGTCTTAGTGAGCTTCAGCAATTGCGCGATCTCGCGCCACTCGCCCATGTTGTAAGCCACCACCATTAGAATTCCCGCGAGTACCGCTAGCGGAACGTGGCTCACCAGCGGTGCGGCGAACAGCAGGATGCACAGCAAGGTGAGAGCGTGAATCATGCCAGCAACCGGAGACTGTGCGCCGGCTCGAATATTGGTTGCGGTGCGGGCGATGGCGCCGGTGGCGGGGAGTCCGCCAAACATTGGCGAAATGATATTGGCCACGCCTTGGCCGATGAGTTCGAGGTTGGGGTTGTGATGGTCGTTGCTCATGCGGTCAGAGACCACGGCCGACATGAGCGATTCGATTGCACCCAGCATGGCGACCGTGAGAGCAGGGCCGAGCAAGCCGTGGACCAGGTCTCCGCGAAAACGGGGAATGACAAAATGAGGCAGACCAGCAATGCCGCCGAATCGTGATCCGATGGTTTCCACCGGTAGCTTGAACAAGACCACGGCTGCCGTGCCGAGCAGGAAGGCGACAATCGCGCCTGGGATGCGATGAGAAATGGCGCGGCACAAAATCATCACCAGCACCGTGCCCGCGGCCAGCGCGGTTGCGGTGTAAGAAAGTGTGTGGAAACTACCGGCAAGGGCTTCTAAGCGCAGCCAGAAGACCCCCGGAACTTTGGCCAGTTGCAGACCGAAGAAATCCTTCACCTGGGTGCTGGCGATAAGAATGGCGATTCCGTTGGTGAAGCCGATGACGACGGGGCGAGGAATGAATTTGACTGCCGTTCCCAGGCCGGCGATGCCCATGATCATTAGCAGGATGCCGGCCATCACCGTGCACATGAAGAGGCCATCGACGCCGTGAAGCGCAACGATGCCGGAGATGACGACCACGAAGGCTCCGGTCGGTCCGCCGATTTGTGTCTTGGAACCCCCTAAGACGGAAATCAGAAATCCGGTGACAATGGCGCAATAAATTCCCGCCTGTGGAGTCAATCCGGAGTGGCAAAGGCCATGGCGAGCGGCAACGCCACCAAGCCAACCGTGATTCCCGCAATTAGATCGCGGAGAAACTGGTTGGCGTTGTAATCACGAAGACAGAGGACAGACTTCGGCAGCCAACGTTCTTCAAGGAAAGCATGCCCCATTCTTCTATCATGCAGCAAACCGCAAAAGACGAAAGAATTATCAGGGACGAACAAACGAAGGAACATGAACCCACGAAGGGAATAAGTTCTTGAGATTTGCGGGTTGCGTGGAACTCCAGGTTTCGGCACAATCTGCACTGGATTGAAGAGCATGAATAGGACTCTTGCGTTTCTAGGATGGGTAGGGGTTGCGGTGCTCGGCGCTGCCGCGGTGGGAGCGATTGCAATACACCGCGGCGAACCGATCAACGCGCTCTGGTTGGTGGCGGCGGCGTCCTGCTGCTACGCGCTGGGCTATCGCTTTTATAGCAAGTTCATCGCAACAAGAATTCTTGCGCTCGATGGCCTACGCGCTACTCCGGCTGAGCGACTGGAGAATGGCCGCGACTTCCTCGTTACCAATAAATGGGTCGTGTTCGGGCATCATTTCGCGGCGATTGCGGGACCGGGTCCATTGGTGGGACCGGTATTGGCGGCGCAATTTGGATATCTGCCGGGAACGATGTGGGTGCTGGCGGGCGCGGTGTTTGCGGGCTGCGTGCAGGATTTCGTGATCTTGTTGTTCTCGGTGCGCCGCGACGGGAAATCGCTGACCGAGATGGCCAAGAACGAAGTTGGACGGGTCGGGGGATTTATCGCTTATGTGGCAGTGATTGCGATTCTGATTATCCTGCTGGGCGTGGTAGCGCTGATCGTAGTGAACGCTCTCAAGGCAAGTCCCTGGGCAACATTCACCATCGCCATGACCATGCCGATCGCATTGATGATGGGCATCTATCTGCGACGGATTCGGCCGGGCAAAGTCCTGGAAGTGTCGACGCTGGGATTTGTGTTGGTTCTGGCGGCGATCTGGGGCGGGCAATATGTGTCGCAGAATGTGGCGCTGGCGAAGCTGTTCACCTTCAGCGCGCCCACGCTGGCGATTCTGATTATGGTGTATGGGTTTGCGGCATCAGCATTACCGGTGTGGATGCTGTTGGCTCCACGCGACTATCTCAGCACCTTCGTGAAACTGGGAACGATCGGCTTGTTGGCGGTGGGGATCGTGGCGCTACATCCCACGCTGCACATGCCGGCGCTGACCCGGTTTGTCGATGGAAGCGGGCCGGTATTCGCGGGGAAGATATTTCCGTTTGCCTTCATCACGATTGCGTGCGGAGCGATCAGCGGATTCCATGCGCTGATTTCCAGCGGCACGACTCCAAAGATGATTGCGCGCGAGACCGAGACGCGCATGGTGGGATATGGGGCGATGGTGGCAGAATCCGCAGTTGCGATCATGGCGATCATTGCAGCGTGCGTGATGCAGCCGGGCCTGTATTTTGCGATCAACAGTCCTGCGGGAATCGTGGGGCAAACCCCGGAGGCAACGGCAGCAACCATTTCCAGCTGGGGTTTTCCGCTGACTGCAGCGAGCATGCAATCGCTGGCGCACGCGGTGGGAGAACAGACGCTCTTCAACCGTACGGGAGGCGCGCCCGCGTTTGCCGTGGGCATGGCGCATATCTTTTCCCACAGTCTGGGCGGGGAGAGGTTGATGGCGTTGTGGTACCACTTCGCCATCATGTTCGAGGCGCTGTTCATATTGACCATCCTCGATGCCGGCACGCGCGTGGCGCGGTTCATGGTGCAGGATGCTCTGGGGCATGTGTACCAACCTTTGGGGCGGACGAGTTGGTATCCGTCGATACTGGCGACCAGCGGGCTGATCGTCGGGGCTTGGGGGTATTTTCTGTGGCAAGGTGTGAAAGACCCCTTGGGCGGCATCAATTCTCTATGGCCGCTGTTTGGGATTGCGAATCAACTGCTGGCGACTGTGGCGCTGTGCGTGGCTACGACGATCATCATCAAGATGCATCGCGCCAGGTACGCAGCGGTGACGCTGGTGCCACTTGCCTGGCTGATCGCGGTGACGTTCACAGCATCCTGGCACAAGATGTTCGATCCGAGTCCGCGAGTGGGATTTCTGGCGCAGGCGCGAGTGTTGGCCGCGGGGCCCATTCCCATGACGAGCGCGACAGCGCGCGTGATCTTTAACAATCGGCTGGATGCGGCGGTGACCGGAGTTTTGGTGGTGATGGTGACGCTGGTGCTGGTGGAATCGGCACGGCAGTGGATCGGGATTCTGACGGGAGCGAGAGAAGAGCGGGTGAAAGAGTCTGCGTTCGTTCGGACGCGATTTGCGGAGGAGGAGGGATGAAGAGCTCCCTGAAAAGGATCCGGATTTTCGCCGCGAAGGTTTTGTCCACAACCCGCGCCGCTCTGCAGGAGGTTTTTGATGAGGCTGCCTATTCGCGTTTTCTGAATCGTGCTGGAATAGCTTCCTCGAGTGAAGCGTACGCGGCGTTTCGGCGGGAGTTTGAAGAGGCGAAGATGCGTCGGCCGAAGTGCTGTTAGAGGAGCCTCATTGGTTGGCGCCACCAATTCCTTTCCTAGAATCTGTGGCGTTTCCGCGGTAGACTGCACTCAACATGCGAGTAATGGGCATTGATTGTGGCGGGGAGTATACCGGGTACGGAGTGGTGGAGGAGGACTCCCGCGGCAAGTTGGTTTGCGTGACCTGCGGGGCTATTAAGTTATCGCCTCGGGAGCCGTTGGCACGGAGGCTGTCGCGCATTTATGAAGGGCTGGGAGCGCTCATTGTGGAACACCATCCGAATGAAGTGGCGATCGAAGGCATTTTCTATGCGCTGAATGTGAAGTCGGCGTTGAAGCTAGGGCAGGTGCGGGGAGTCGCCATGCTGGCGGCCGCTGCAGCGGGGCTGGAGGTAGCAGAGTATTCGCCGCTTACGATCAAGTCTTCGGTGGTGGGATATGGACGAGCGGAGAAGCAGCAGGTGCAGCATATGGTGACACGGTTGCTGAGTTTGGCTGAACCGCCGGAGCCAATGGATGCATCGGACGCGCTGGCGATTGCGATCTGCCATCTGCATACCGCCGGGACGCTAGAGCGGCAGAGGGTTGCGGCACGGTGATGTTCTCAATGCAAGGTATGTGTAGGCGGGTGCTAGCGGCGGTGGCGCTGGCTGTGATTGGAATGTGCGGAGTGGCGGTGTCACAGGCAGCAAGCAATGGTGCGGCGCCAGGCTCGGGGGTGACGTTTACGCTGGACTTTCCCGAGTCCGAGCCTGCTCATTACTCCATTGCAGTGGATGCGAATGGGCATGCGATCTATGAGTGCATGGTAAAGCTGGAGGCTTCCGAAGAACAGACATACCATTGGGAGTTTGATGTGACCCCGGGGAATCGGGAGCGCATCTTCGAGTGGACCAAAGAGGCGAAATATTTCTCGGGAAAAATCGACTCGGGCAATCATAAGCTGGCATTCACCGGCGAAAAGATGCTGAGCTATCACGACGGGCAGCGATTGGTTACAGCGCAGTACAACTACTCGAGTCTGGAGCCAGTGCGGCAGTTGACGGCGCTTTTCCAGAGCATGGCGGGAACTTTGGATTATGGACGTAGGCTGTCTTATTACCATCACTATCAAAAGCTGGCGCTGGATGATGAATTAAAACGCATGGAGGCGCAGGCTAAGGAGAACGAACTGAGCGAGATTCAGGGAGTGGCGCCGGTGCTGCAAGGGATCGTGGCGGATAGCTCGGTAATCAATGTGGTAAGGGCGCGGGCGAAAGAGTTGATCCAGATGGGGAGTGGGGGCATGGCTGGGCATTGATGGTGGCTGCGAGATTTGACAATCACCGGCACAAATCCGTGCTTTAATGGGCAGGTAAGCATCCAGTATTTGGGGGCTGCCATGTACAAGCGACGATTTCACTCGATGATATTGACGGCCATGGTCTCCGCACTTTTTGCGCTGCCCGCCGCGGCTGATTCGCAGGTCCGCATCGTTCGCTTGAGCGACGTGCAGGGCGGGGTGCAGATCAATAAGAATACAGGATTAGGTTTTGAGAATGCGTTTCTCAACCTTCCCATTACGCAAGGGACGCAGCTGCGAACGGGGGAGAAGGGCCGCGCCGAGATTGAGTTCGAAGACGGCAGCTCGCTGCGGCTGACTCCCAAGACTACTGTGGAGTTCGGCACGCTAGGGTTGACCGACGGTGGCAAGCGAATCTCCTTGGTGAACCTGACGGAGGGGCGGGCTTACGTGAACTGGCTAGGGAAGAGCGGAGATGAGTTCACACTGAGTTTCTTGCGGGAGAAGATAACCCTCACGCAGCCAGCGCACTTCCGCGTTGCAGCCTTTTCGAATGAGGCGGAAGTGGCGAGCTTCAAGAACGAAATCGAGGTAGTAGGGTCCTCGGGCACGGTGAAGGTGGACAGGAGGAAGATGGTCACCTTCGACGCGGATGAGAAAGATCAATCCGCAGTGGCAAGGAACCTTAAGGACGATCCTTACGACGAGTGGGACAAGCAATCCGTCGAGTATCACGACCAGTATGCGAAGAACAATTCCACGCCGTACGGGTACGGATCGAGCGATCTTAGCTATTACGGCGCGTACACCAGTTTTCCCGGGTACGGCATGTTGTGGCAGCCCTACTTTACGGGGATTGGATGGAATCCGTTTATGGACGGGGCGTGGTCGTGGTATCCGGGTATGGGATATATGTGGGCTTCGGCTTACCCCTGGGGCTGGATGCCTTACTACTATGGAAACTGGGTCTATGCGCCGGGCATGGGATGGGGATGGCAACCTGGCGGATTTACCGCGTGGCACGGCGGTCTCCATTATGTAGGAGCGGCTGCTGACTTTCGGGTTCCCGTCGCGCCTCAGGGCAGCGTCACTATGGCGGTGGTAGGAAAAGGTGGGCCGGCAGCTACGAATGTTCTTCGGGAAAATCTCGTGGTGAACCGTGGGTCGGCGGGCCTGGGAATTCCACGAGGTTCCCTGAGCGATCTGCACCACTTGAACACGCAGGTCGCAAAGACGGGTTCGGTCCATGTGGAACCGGCACCGCAGTTTGCGGCGAGTGCGTCCCGGGGGGGAGGAGTTGCCTTCGGCAGGGAGAATAGGACAATGACGGCTGGCGGCATGGGTCATGGGGAGGCAACCTCGGCGGGGCATGCGTCCGGGGGGAGCAGCGGCGGGCACAAATAGCAATCGGGGAATACTTTAAGAGGCGGCCCCCAAGGCCGCCTCCTTTTGCCCTTGCTGACGGAGGGTGAAGCCCGATAAATACAGCATCCAGTGCATATGTCCTCCGTTTGGGCTCGGCTGGCATTGGTTGGGAGTCGAGTTTTCAGAGGAGGACCGCGATGAAGACAGAAGCTGAAGGTATCGTGGCCGCGCGACGCGAGATGTTAGTTCTACTCCGCCAGCAGATGGAAGCCTTGGATTCGCCGCTCGGATTAACCGACGAAATGTTGAGGGAGTGCTACGACCATGCAAGCGCGAGTGCAGGAATTGCGCGAACAGCTGGAAGCCAGCTCGGATGCGACGGGCGCGGTGATTCCCGCATCAGCGGCTGAGGCAACAAGCATTTCACAAGACAGTGCCGCCTAGCGTTCTAGTATGGCATGAGTCAAAACATCAACTCTCCGGACGCAAAAAGAAGCCATTACCCCTATCAGCGGTAAAGTGCCGATGCTCGCACGTAGTCATGAAGATCTATAGCATTGACCGCGGGGCTAACTGCTGGCGAAGCTAGCGCACGACGATGCCTGCATATCCCACAACGGCATCGCGATCCCCAGAAATATCGCCGGAGGTGGCGTATTTCACCAGTTCGGCGGCGGTTGCACCGAGCTTTCTCGTCGCTGTCAGCATGGCGACTGCCGGGCCGAATCCACACATACTGATGTCCCGCTCAGTGACTGCCTCGTACAAAGCGCGGGCATCGAGGTGGAGGATGGGCTCAATCGCTATCTGGTCTTTCACGCGCGTAACGTCGTCGGACTCGTAATGATTCATGTCGCTGGAAGCGACGATGAGGATGGGATCGTGCTGCGCGGCGATGACATCCGCGAGTGCAAGCCCAAGTTCCTCAAGAGCGTCGAACATTCTGGTCCCGAGAGCGATGGGAACGATCTTGAGTTTGGGCTGTCGCATTTGCAGAAAAGGTAACTCGACTTCCACGGCGTGTTCAGCACGATGCGCGACCGAATCCTCCTGCAGAAGCGGGCACCGCTGCTTGAGAGCGGCTGCGAACTCGGTGTCGATGGGGACATCACCGAGAGGCGTTTTCCAAATGCCTTCGCCTACGATCGCGAGGGCACTGCCCATACCCGTGTGGTTCGGACACATCACGACACAAAGCTTCGGAATTTCCAAGGCAGCGAATACAGCGCCCGCAACATGGCCAGAGTAGACGTAGCCCGCGTGAGGTGCGATACAGCCGAGGGCGAGGACTGGTTTGAGAGATGAAGCCTGGGAGAGATAGGCTCCAACCTCCTCACGAAGGGTGGTTGGATCGTGAGGATAGAAACGTCCAGCGACGACGGGATGGCGAAGTGTGATCGCGGTCATAAAGTCTTTCCGCGAACAGAGTGCAGACCAAGGAACCCAGCTACACAGTCTATGCTACGAGTCGTCGTGGTTCTGGCGCAAGGCGCGAAATAGCGCGGCACTTTCTTCCAGGCTGAGGGTTTCGGCGCGGGCGGTCGGCTTTACTCGAACTTGCGTAAGCGCGGCCCGAAGATGAGGCTCCGGATAGGCTGACTTGAGGTTGTTCCAGAGAGTCTTGCGCTTCTGGCCGAACGAGAGCTTCAAGAAGTCGATGAATCCGTCCGCGATTTGGCCATTCCCGTCTAAGCCCAGCTCATGCTGCCGCGGCGCCATGGTGAGCCGCAGGGCAGTGGAATGAACCTTGGGGGGTGGGGCAAATGCGCCAGGTGGAAGGGTGAACATCTTCTCGACGCGGGCATGCAGTTGCGCCGTCGCGGAGAGCAGGCCGTAGTCGCGGCTGCCGGGCTTGGCGGCAATGCGGTCGGCTACTTCGCGCTGAACCAGGATGACCAGGGTCTCAAAATATTTGGAGTAGTCGAAAAGACGCAGCAGAATGTCGGAAGTAATGTAGTAAGGAAGATTTCCGATGACTCGCGCGGGCGTCGGCTTGAACTCGATGCCAGGACGGCTGAGGCCGGGCTTGGGACCGAACAGAGAATCAAAATCGATGGAAAGAATGTCGCCCTCGATGACCTCGACATTGGGGGACGTGCCGAAGCGAAGGCGAAGCTGCGCGGCCAACACGCGGTCGAGTTCGACGGCGATCAGGCGGCGTGCGCGCTTGGCCAGCAGGGAAGTGAGAACGCCGCGTCCCGGACCGATTTCCACCACCGTATTTTGCGATACGTCGCGCAGGGCATCGACCAGCTGCAAGGCATAGCTGTCGCTGGCGAGGAAATGCTGTCCCAACTTGGGTTTGAGTTGTGGCCGGCGCGTGGAAACGACCTTTGGCACGTTGACCCTCTTTTCCTCGGGCATATAGACTGGCACTCAGCCCGTTTGCGTGGTGCGCGGGCGTCGGCCCGCAACATTATTCCATCATAACGTGCGCCCGCGAAAAACGGGCCTTGCCCCGGAGGGTTTCATGCATATCGCATTCGTGGCTTCGGAAGGCGTCCCGTTCTCAAAGACTGGCGGATTGGCAGACGTAGTAGGCGCCCTGCCGCGCGCTCTGGCTGCATTGGGGCATCAGGTAAGCGTCTACTTGCCGCGCTACAAGCAGACGAAATTGACCGACCCGGCGACAGTCGTGCGCAGTATCACGATTCCGTTCGACGATAAATACCGTTTCGCCTCGGTGGTCTCCGGCGGAAGCCAGGCTGGAGTGCGATTTTATTTCGTCGACTATCCCGAGTTCTTCGAGCGGGACGCCCTTTACGGAACCGCTGCCGGGGACTATCCCGATAATGCCGAGCGGTTTGCGCTGTTCTCACGGACGGTGCTGGAGGCCTCGAAGATTGTGGGCGTTCCGAACGTCTTCCATTGTCATGATTGGCAGTCGGCGCTGGTGCCGGTGCTGCTACGAACGGTTTATGCCGAGGATCCGGCATTTCGCGATGTGGGTACGGTGTTTACCATCCACAATATCGGCTACCAGGGGCTTTTCCCCCCTGAGACTTTGCCGTTGTTGATGTTGCCTTGGGATCTGTTCACCATGTCAAAGATGGAATTTTTCGGGCAGGTGAATTTTCTGAAAGGTGCGCTGACCTATTCTGACTTCATCACAACGGTCAGCCGAAAATATAGTCAGGAGATTCAAACCGCGGAATACGGGTTTGGGCTGGAAGGCGTGCTGCGCGGCCGCGCCGCCACCGTTACCGGCATTTTGAATGGCGTGGACTATGACGAGTGGAGTCCGCAGACCGATAAGTTCATCGTGGCTAAGTATTCGCCGCAGGATTTGTCAGGGAAGGCCAAGTGCAAGCAGGATCTGCTGGCGGCTTTCGGGGTGAACCATGCCGATGCGAAGCTGCCGGTGATCGGAATTGTTTCGCGGTTTGCGGCGCAGAAAGGTTTCGATCTGATCGCGCAGATCATGGACCGGCTGGCACGGGAAGAGATGATCGTGGTCGCTCTGGGCGCGGGCGACAAGCCGTATGAAGAAATGTTTGTCCGCCTGAATAAACAGTTCCCCAACAAGATTGCCGTGAAGGTGGCTTACGACAACGCCATCGCACACAAGATTGAGGCGGGGTCGGACATGTTCCTGATGCCTTCGAAGTATGAGCCTTGTGGGCTGAACCAGATTTATAGCTTGAAGTATGGGACGGTGCCGATTGTGCGAGCTACGGGTGGCCTCGACGATACGATTGAACCTTGGGACGCCCGCTCCGGCAAAGGCACGGGCTTCAAGTTCACGGAATACAACGGCGAATCGCTGCTGCTGACGATCCGGCATGCATTGCAGGCCTGTCGCGACCAGACCTCATGGCAGGTGCTGATGCGCAACGGGATGAATAAAGATTTTTCCTGGAATGCCTCGGCGCGGGAGTACGGGAAGATTTACGAGCGGGTGCGGCAGATGCGAGGGGCGGCGCCGGTGGTGGAGAAGGTGCTGGTGTAGGGATCGCCCTTCTGTGGGTGCGAATCAAAGTGTCGGTAAGTATAGTGCGATTTATCGGACTTGTTGGGATCCATTGCGTTGGAGGCCGGCGGATATTGATGCGGTGAAACGCGGGAAGTTCAAGCCAGCAATGCAAGATGGCAAGCCCGTCGCGGTACAGATGGCCGTGGAACTAAGCTTTCGTTCTTATCAGGGCGGAGCGCACCAATCTGGGGCCACGCGGTCGCTGCTAGAATTCGCTTAGTATGGCCGCAGCGCCCCACACCCCGGCTTTGCCCCGTACCATTTTCCACGTGGACATGGACGCCTTCTTCGTCTCGGTTGAGGAGCTTTATGATCCTTCGCTGAAAGGAAAGCCCGTCGTTGTAGGCGGCCAGAGGCATGAGCGCGGAGTGGTGTCAGCGGCTTCGTATGAGGCGCGGAAGTTTGGGGTGCATTCGGCGCTGCCGCTGCGAACCGCGGCGAAGCTCTGTCCGCAGGCTATTTTCGTCGACGGGCATCCCGAGCGCTACCGCGAGTGTTCAGAAAAAGTCTACAAGGTGCTCACCGCTTTCTCACCACAGGTGGAGATGGCTTCGATCGACGAGGCCTACCTGGATATGACCGGCACGGCGCGGTTGCATGGGCCGCCGCTGCGAGCGGCGCACAAGCTACACCAGCGGATGAAAGAAGAAACGCAGCTCAATTGCTCGATCGGCATTGGCTCATCGAGATTGATTGCGAAGGTATCGTCCGCGCGGGCCAAACCCAACGGCGTCTTGTGGATTGTTCCCGGAGAAGAGTCGAAGTTTCTTGCGCCTCTGGACGTGCGGGAGATTCCCGGCGTGGGCAAGGTGATGGAGAACCATCTGCATGAGCTGGGTATCAAGAAAGTAGGAGACCTGGCGCGGCTGGGAGAAGCCGAACTGGAACAGCGATTCGGCAAGTGGGGGCTGGCGCTGGCGGGCAAGGCGCGTGGTGAAGATGCCGGCGGATGGTTCGATACCGAGGTGGGAGCCGATATTGCGGCGAAATCCATCAGCCACGAGCACACCTACAACGAAGACACGGCAGATGCCAACCAGCTAGAAGCTACTTTGATGCGGCTTTCGGAAATGGTGGGGCGGCGTTTGCGGGAAGCCAACTTTCACGCGCGCACAATCCAACTCAAGCTGCGCTACCAAGACTTCAGCACGATCACGCGGGCGCATACCTTTCCGGCAGGCACTCAGCTCGATGGAGAAATTTTCGAGCAAGTGCGCGCGTTATTTCGCAAGAACTGGAAGCTGGGTAGGGAAGTTCGGCTTCTGGGAGTTCAGGCGTCCACATTTGAGGCGCAGGCAGAGCAGATCAGTTTGCTCGAAGGTGGACGCCAGAAACGATGGAAGGACGCACTGGCTGCGGCCGACCGCTTGCGCGACAAGTTTGGCGAGTCAAGCGTTTCGCTGGCGAGCGGCATGCGAGGAAGCTTCCGCGAGCGGACGCAGGAGAATCCGGCCGGGCTGCCGGGAAAGAAGAAATAACCTTGCCGGCAGGGATCCTTCGACTTCACAGGATTGTCCTTCGGACCATCCTGCTAGGCTCAGGACGACAAGGTCCTGGAAGCCGCAATCGCAGTCGCTGCTAGAACGAAGGCCGGGTATCCCGGAAGTTGATTCCGGATCCCGGCCTGCGTCTTGTTGCAACTTGGGAAGTTGGCTAGTTTGTGGAAGGTTGCGAATTGGCAGCGGTTGTGGGTGCCGTGCCCGCTGCGTTCGGCGTGACCCAGCGCACCAACCGCGGGTAGAACGGCGTGACTTCAAACGGCATCTTGTCGCGCGCCGAGGTGATGGCGACTGGAGCCGTCTTCACCATTTCAGCCTTGTCATCCCAGGGATTGATCTTGACACGCCCGCCCAAGGGCAGAGCCGCAACCTGATCCAGTTTCGCGTTGTCGAGCGCCGGGCCTTGTGTGGAAAGCGCGGAGAGACGGTTGATGGTGCCGTTCTCGCCTAATGGATTGCCGAGATGCGTGGTTAGCAGCGCGTTAAGCTGAGAAGCGCGGGCTTGCAGCGCCTTCAGGAACAGGCCGACGTTGTCGAGTTTCTGCGCGTAGGGCGAGTTCTTCAACAGTTCAATTGCTTTCTTGTCGGCGGCGGCTTCTTCTTCCGGAATATGCTTGAAGCCCAGGTTGCTGTAGGTGGAGTCGTCGGAGAACAGCATGCGGTCGTTGAAGGCGTATTTGCTGCCCAGGTTGTGGCCGAGAACGATGTGCGCCAGTTCATGCGACAGAACGGCGGCGAGGCTGGCCTCGTCGGGAAGCACGTCGATTAATCCCCGGCTGATCACGATGGTGTTGCCGACGCTGAAAGTTTCGAGCGGCGCCGTGAGCAGCACACGAGTGCGCACCGGACGCGGCAGATCGATGTTGTTCGTGACTTCAAGGTTGTTGACCACGGTCTGCAGAATGTGGTCCACGTCGCCCTCGGGCGCCAGCAATCCGGCGCGGGTGAGGCGCTCGATGACGTTATCTTCCGCCTGCTGCTGCCACTCCCGCTCGGCTTGCAGCGGAGAAGCATCCTGCGCCGTCGCGCTTTCGTCCTTCACGCTGTCCACACGAATCTGCGTGAGTTCGTCGTCTTTGCCTTCCTTCTTCAGGTCGTAGCCCCAGATGCGGGTTTGCGCCTTGAAGGCCAGCTTGTTCTTCACCCCAGCGCTGAAGTCGCCTTCTTCGCTGTAGATGTAGGAAGGCACCCAGTAGCCCGGAATCAGGTTGAGGCGCCAGCTATCCATGTGGAAAAAGAAGGAATTGCGTGGAGCGGGAACATAGGTGCCGTTCAGCCGCACAATGTTGAAATCCTGATCCTCGACCCAGACCCGTCCCAGGAAGCGTCCCTTGCCCGAGTTCTTTTTGGGCATAACGTCAAAAACGAGGCAGCGGACATCGCCGAGAAATTCGCGGCGGATGTAATGAAATTCGTAGTGCTCGCGGTCAAAATCGGTGCGGTCGGCATACACCATCCAGGAGAAGCCGAGCGGTTGGTACTGCACCTTGAAGAGCTTGTTGAAGCCACCCATCAGGCGTGTCTCCATGCCCTTGTCCTGCTCCTTCAGGTAATCCTTGCGGTCGACCGTCTCGCCCATATCCATGCGCCCAAGAAAATAGTGGTCTTCGCTGGGGACGGGACCCAGTTGGGGATCGGCGGTCAGATTCTGCAGGTAAGTCTCGACGACCGGCGTGCGAGTGGAGAGAGCCTTCATGAGCCCGTGCTCGCGCTCAATGAAGCGATCCACCACCTGATCCATGGTGGTGGGCTGAGGCAGAGCCGAGGGTGTGGGCGCTGGCGCGGTGTTCCGAGCCGTGGTCCCTTGCGCCGCCGATGTGGAAGCAGCGTTCGGGGCGGAGCTCTGCGTGTCCGACGGCTGCTGTCCTGCAGCGCTCACGGAGACTAGCAGCGCCGCTGTGAATATCCATTTCGAAGTGCTCATGACTTTCTCTCCAAATTTCTTAATACCAGTGTCTTAACCAAGGTTTCCCCCGGACCCACATCGCCGATTTGCTCTCGGCAGATTCAGGACCACGAAACGAACTTTCCGGACGAATCCTTCTGTGTATCCAAACTTTTAGTACGCCAACTGAAACAGCACGTGCACGACTGCAGTGGAATCTATGGGCTGTCCCATGCGCAGCGCGGGCTTGAACCGCATCTTGTTGGCGGCCGCGACGGCGGCTTCATCCAAGCCGTGTCCCAGACCGCGAACCACGCGATTCACATGCAGCGTCCCATCGGCGGTGAACATTACTTCAAGCAAAACTTCACCTTCCAGCTTCAGACTGCGGGCCTCATTGGTGTAGGCCGGCTGCGGCTTGTAGGTGATCTCGACAGGTATAGTGGCTGGCCCGGAGTCAGCCTGCGCCAGCTTCGGTCCGCCATGAACCACCTGCTCGGCGCCGAATCCGCCAGTCGAGATGCCACCACTCCGGCCGTCGCCCTTGCTTCCGGTGGCGATGCCGCTACCGAAGTCAGCGCTGGCGACTGCGCCTTTGATGCCTTTGGCTCCGCCCGACCCGTTGCCTTGCCCCGGACCCACGGGCAGGTCAAATGATCCCGCCTGCGCCGCGTACAGCTTGGCGCCCTGCTTGCCCGTTCCTTTCAAGCCATTGGGATCGCCAAAGCCTCCCGTCTGTACCTTCTGGACGGCGACATTTACCGTGGGTGCAACGGAGCTTCCCGAGAAATCTCCCGTATGCAAAAGTTGTGGGCGCGCTGCACCTGCGGTCAGCTTGAGCTGGGGAGCGGCGAACTGGTTGATGACGACCTTGGGTGCCTCCACCTTCTCTGCGGTGGGCGCACGATGAACCTCATGCGGAACGACTAGCTTCGGTTGCTCGAAAACGGGTGGTGGAGGAAGCGGCTTCGTCTTCAACTTCAACCGCTTCGCCTTGACCGGAGCGGGCTCTGGCCGCAGCGCGGGCATGGGGATCAGTTCCGTGACCCGGTAGGCCTTAAGCTCAAGCCGGTCCGGAGTCAAAACCCCAAGATTCACCAGCAGAAAAGTGACCAGAACCACGAAGCCGTAGCTGGTTGCCAATGCGCGTCTGTCGATCTTGCGCTCCGGTAATATCCCGAGCTGAAAACTGTGTTGAGGCGTAGCCATCCATTCACTCCAAGGGATTCCTGGCCGAGGGAGCGGACCGGGATTGGAGTCTTCACAGTAAGGGAAAAAGGACAGTGGGGAAACGTGTCCACGGCTCTTGACCTAAGGTAACCGTGGAAGGAACACTTAGGGGAATTGGGCCCGCAACCGGCCGGGACGCGGATTATAAAGGCGCGTCTGCCTGACGCCGCCGGCGAAACCAGGCGAAGACCGGTATGCCGGCGAGAATTACCAAGAGTCCGTAGAAAGAGTTCGGCCAGTTCTCCCGGAACGTGTAATAGAGAAGGACTGCCGCAACAGTAACGAATAATGCGGGAACAAATGGGTAACCGAAGACCCGATAGGGGCGAGGCGCCTGCGGATCACGCCAGCGGAAGACGAAAAGCGTGCTGCCGGCGATCATATAGAAAAGCCATTCGGCAAAGATGGCCAGTGAAAAGAGCTGTCGGAAATTTCCTCCCAGCAGCAGAAGGATGATTGACAAGACGGCCTGAACCACGATCGCAGTCGAAGGAGTGTGAAACCGGGGATGCACTTCGGCCAGAGCGCGAAAGAAGTAGCCGTCTCGTGCGACAGCGAAGGGTACGCGGGCGCCGCTCATGATGGTACCGTTCAGCGTGACTAACATGGAGATGGCCATGCCCACGGACACGATGGCTGCGCCCATGTGTCCCATCACCAGGGCGACCGCGTCGGAGGCGGGACGCGGCGAGGCCGCGATCGCATTCGCGGGCAGAACATACTGCACGCCCGCATTCACCAGCACGTACAGAACACCGACCGTGGCTACGCCGGCAATCAGCGCAATCGGAATGTTGCGCTCCGGCTTTTTCACCTCACCGGCGACCATGTTCAGATCGTTCCATCCGTCATAAGCCCAGAGAGCCGCAACCAACGCGGCCATAAAGCCGGCGATTCCGCCCTTGGCGCCGGCGAAGGTTCCGGCAAAGTTGGCCCAGCCCCGTCCTGTCGCGTGTCCGGCGCCGCTGAAGCACACGATAACGATGCCGAGAATGATTGCGACTTTCAGCAGTGTGAATACAAGCTGGAATTCACCCGCTTTCTTGACCCCAAGGTAATTCAGCAGAGAAATAAGAATAGCTGCAGCGATGGCGACAAGCTGTCCCCAGGTCACGGCGAAAGCGTGTGAGGAGATGGTCGCCGAATAAAGGTTCTCAGAGAAAAACGAAAAGATAGAGAAAGTGCCCAGGATGCGCACCAATCCAGTGGCGACTGTCGCCACCGACGCTGGTTTCGCGATTGCGAACCATGTCCAGCCGTAGAGAAAACCACCCAGCGGACCGTAAGCGTCGCGGACGTAAACGTATTCACCGCCTGCCTGCGGTTTCATGGCGCCCAGTTCGGCGTAAGTAAGCGCGCCGAAGAAAGACAGCAGGCCGCCCACGAGCCATGCCAGATAAACAAGTTGGGCGGAGCCCACTGCCTGCATCATCTCGGCGGGCACTAGAAAGATTCCACTGCCGATGATCGTTCCAACCACAACCGCGGAGGCGTGGCTTACGCCAAGATCGCGAGCAAGTTCAGGACGTTGGGTCGGATCTGGCATGAGCGAAGGCTGAAAGTATACGTCAGCGGCTGGGAGTTCTTGTGACGAAGAACGAAAGCTCTTAATCGTAGAGATCGCGAGGAAAATCCATAGAGGCAGGAGAAATACTATGCTCGCTGCACGGAGCTTGCTACATATCCCACTGCAAATGTCACCATCACTCCAATCATGACCCACCACGTCCATGGGACGTGCGTTCTCTGCCACAGGTATAAGTCGACACTCAATCCAAACACCATGCCCACCGTTGCTCCGCGCTGATTGGCTCTGCGCGTTAAAACGCCGAGCAGGAAGACTCCCAGCAGAGCGCCATAAGCCACCGACGCAATCTGCAGTCCGACTTCGACCACGCGCCCAGCTTTGTGGAGAGAGAACACGGCCAAGCCAAACAGAACCAGCGCAAAAAAGAACGTGGCCAGCCGCGAAAGTCGCATTCGTCGCTGCTCATCCGCATCCGGCCGGAGGCGGAGATAAAAGTCCATGATCGCGCTCGAGGACAGAGAATTCAGCGCCGCGCTCAGGTTCGACATGGCCGCGGCTAAGATCGCCGCGATCAGCAGGCCGGAGACGCCGTGTGGCATCTGCCGGACGATGAATGTGGGGTAAATTCGATCGGGCTTTCCGAACGCCGCCGAGGGCACACGATAGTAGGCCCACAGCATTACACCCACGATCAGGAACAGCGCAAACTGAAACAGAATGGCGACGCCACTCGAAAGCAGCGCCGTCACGGATTGCTTTCGGCTGCGAGCCGCGAGTAGGCGTTGCACGATTAGTTGATCGGTGCCGTGGCTGGCCGTAATAAAAAAAGTTCCGCCGATCAGGCCCGCCCAAAATGTATAGGGAAGCCACAAACTCGGGGTGAAATCGAAGACTTGCAGCTTGCCTGCGCCCGCGGCCGCGGCATGGACCGCGCTCCATCCTCCCGGCACGAGATGCAGGATCGTCCACAATCCCACCAGCGTTCCGCAGACGTAGATAACCGTTTGCACCACGTCGGTCCAGATTACGGCCGCCAGTCCGCCCTCGAACGTATAGATGAGCGTCAATGCAGTAATAATCGCAATGGACGCCACTTCCCCCGTGCCCAGCGCGATGGCAACCACAATCGACACGGCATAGACGCGGACGCCCTCCGCTGCCGTGCGCGTTAGCAAGAAAAGTCCCGCGGTCAGCGACCGCAGCCCCCTTCCGAAGCGGCGTTCGATGAGTTCATACGCCGTGTAAAGATCGCCGCGAAAATAATGCGGGAGCAGGACGAAGCTGATCACCACACGGCCGATCAGATATCCCATGACAACTTGCAGGAATGTGAGATTGGTGTCGTAGGCGAGGCCGGGGATGCTGATGATGGTGAGCGTGCTGGTTTCGGCGGCAACGATGGAGAGTGCGATCGCCCACCACGGAATGTCGCGTCCCGCCAGAAAATAATCGCGCAAGGAGCGATGCCGCTTGCGGAAACGGAGTCCGAACAGCGTGATGCTGACTAAGTAAAGCGCGATGATCGCCAGATCGAGTTTGTCGAGGCCCATGCTTTCAGCTGCGTTGGTTTGAGCCATTATGGCCGTACTTCAACTTTCTCGCGAGTGAGAGTCTATGGACCTGCAAGCGCAACTCTTCGAAAAGTGAAACCTCGAGCGGGGAGCTGCCTGTGATAAAAATGACTCCGTGGCTTACTACCTGGGTCTTGATGGCGGGGGCAGCAAGACAACTTGCGCTGTGGGCGATGAAACCTCGCTGCTTGCACTGGCCGTGGCTGGCCCCAGCAACATCACTCGCGTTGGAGAGGTTCGCGCTCGCGAATCGCTACACCAGGCGATAGGCCAAGCCTGCGCCGAGGCGAAAATCGCCCCCCAACAATTGAGTCGCGCCTGCATCGGCGCTGCCGGTGCTGGACGGGAAGAAATTGCCGGCGTCGTGCGCAACATGGTCGCGGAATTGATCCCCGGGAGCATCGAAGTTGTGGGTGATATGCAGATCGCGCTGCAAGCCGCTCTGGGCGCGGGACCGGGGGTCATCGTAGTTGCGGGGACGGGTTCGATTGCCTACGGGCGTGATGCGCGGGGAGAAACTGCCCGCGCCGGGGGATGGGGCTTCTCCGTTTCGGATGAAGGCTCGGCTTACTGGATCGGCCGCGCCGCAGTCGCCGGATTGCTTCGCGCGGTAGACGAGCCCGCGGGCGATCCAGTAGCGCAGCCAACGTCGTTATTATTCCGCGAGATGAAATCCCTCTGGAAGACAGAGTCCTTCGAGGAGTTGGCTCGCGCGGCCAACTCTAATCCGGGCTTTGCGGCGCTATTTCCCGCAGTTCTGGCTGCTGCCGATTCCGGGGACGAACTGGCGCGGCAAGTGTTTGCGCAGGCGGCTCGTGAGCTAGCGCGACTCGCCCGCATCGTCCTGCTGCGGCTTTTTCCTGAGTGGCACGAGGCTGTCCCATTGGCCATGGCGGGCGGAGTCTTTCGTCATGCGCCGATGATTCGAGAGCTTTTCTACAATGAAGTTTGCGCGGCGCATCCACAAGTGGTTCTTGACTCCGAAGTGGTCGAACCGGTTCACGGCGCGTTGCAACTGGCGCGGAGAGCCGCTTTGTGAGCGCCGAAATCGATTATGGATTCGGAAGGAATGCCACCCGAGTCGGAGCAGCACCCCTTGGCTCCTGAGTCCGTCGCTCAGCTGCGGAACGAGGACGGCCTCCTGGCCCTAGTCGAGCGCCGCGACCTGCCTTCGGAAACCCTGGAAGAAATCGGCCGGAACCCAGCGGTGATGAAGTCACGAAAAATATCGGTCGTCCTCGCCACTCATCCGCACACCCCGCGACACCTCGTGCTCCGGCTGATTCGGCAGTTTTACACCTTTGATTTGATGCGCTTCACGTTGCATCCCGCGGTCGCTGCTGATTTGAGGCGCTTAGCCGATGAGCAGCTCATCGCGCGCCTAACCTCCGTCACGCTGGGGGAGCGCCTCACCCTCGCCCGACGTGGATCGCAAGCCGTTGCCGCTGCCCTGTTGCTCGACCAAGAACCCCGCGTCTCGCACACCGCCCTGGAAAATTCTCGGTTGACGGAAGCTGCCGTCATCAAGGTACTCTTGCGACCGAAAGGGTCAGCTTTTGTCGAGGCGGTATGCCATCATCCCAAATGGTCGCTGCGGCAAGAGATACGCGTGGCGCTGCTGCGTAGCCCACACACGCCGCTCGCCCGGGCTTTGGAATTTGCCCGCGCTCTTCCTCCGCCGTTTCTGCGCGACATTCTGCACACCTCACATTTGCCGGAGAGGACCAAGGCGTACTTACGGGAAAATGTGAAGGAGAAGACGTAGGATTCGAGGCTGGATTGCGCTTAGCGTCCGCCGCTGATTTCCAAAATAGCGCCAGTTGCATAAGAGGCGGCTGGGGAGAGCAACCAGAGCACAGCTTCCGCCACTTCGTGTGGTTTCCCAGATCTTTGCTTGGGAATACTCTTTGCCAGGCGCTCCAGTCGGTCAGGCGCGCCGTTGGCGGCATGCAGCCCAGTCTCAATCAATCCAGGAGCAACCGCGCTCACGCGGATTCCTTCGGTGGCGACTTCGCGCGCAAGTCCAATCGTGAAACTATCGATCGCGCCCTTCGACGCAGCGTAGTGGACCCACTCTCCGGCGGAGCCGATGCGCGCCGCGCGCGAACTCACATTCACAATTGCACCGCCCGCTCCCCCGTGTTTGGTGGACATGCGGCGCACGGCCTCGCGTGCGCACAAAAATGCTCCCGTCACGTTTACCGTCATGACCTGCGCCAGAGCCTCCGCGGTGACTGACTCCACTCGCGAAAATCCCCCTGTAATGGCGGCGTTATTCACCAAAGCCTTGATGGGACCCAGTTCGCGATCGGCAGTTTCGAAGAGTCGGACGATGTCTTCTTCGCAGGAAAGATCAGCGTGGATCGATCGAGCGCGCCCACCGCCGGATTCGATCTTCTCCGCGATCGCCCGTGCTTCGGCCGCACCGGTGGCGAAGTTGACCGCCACAGAATATCCGCGCGCACCGGCTAGCTCCGCGATCGCGGCCCCAATTCCCCGACTTGCACCGGTCACGACTAGCGTGCCCTGATTGCTCAGCATGGAGTCACTTCATCGACAACGGGTCAGTTTAGCAAAGCTTGGAACCTCAGCACATGAGGACAGAGGCGAACTCCAGGGAGAACGTGTGTAAAATATCGGGTCATTCGTGGAGGCTGCATGAAATCGTTTCTGCTGGTTCTGGTAGCCATGATGTTGGCGGTGATCGTTGTCGTGCCCGGCGCTCATCCGTTGGTTTCAGCCTCGTCGAAACCAACCGCAGAGATCCTGCGGCAGATGGAAGGCGAGTTCATGAAAGCCGCGGCCGAACGCGGCTCGGCCGGTTACATATCTTACTACGCCGACGATGCGGTCGAAGTGCCCAACGGTGCGGCGATTATTACAGGAAAGGTAAACATCGCTAAGACCATGGGATTTCTTGACGACAAGAATAACCATCTCAGCTGGACTCCGGTGGGCGCTGATATTTCGGCTTCAGGTGAGCTCGGGTACACCTATGGTACCTATGAATTTCGCTCCGTCGGCAAAGATGGAAATCCGGCCGTAGAGCACGGAAAGTACACGAGCATTTGGAAGAAGCAGGCGGATGGGAGCTGGAAGGTTGTTCTCGACATGGGAAACTCTTCGAACAGCCTCACACCTTAAACGCACAGGTCGCAAAGAAAGGCCGCGGAGATCGGTAAGGAGACTCTGAGTTTCTTGTGCTCTCCGCGGAAGATCTCAGCCGTCTCTGCGACTCACTATTTCTCATTTCCTCGAAAGTGATTGCTGATCGCTTCGGCTTGCACCCGGGTAACAACGGCCGAGAGAGCGGATGCGTCTGCCTGTTTTACGGCCTGCAAGCTGCCGAAGTGTTCGAGGAGACGGCGCGTGGTGCTCTCGCCTACACCGGGAATCTCTCTTAACTCCGTGGAGCGGTCACGCATCTGGCGGCGTTTGCGATGGAAGGTCACGGCAAAGCGGTGGGCTTCGTCGCGAATGAGTTGAATGAGATGCAACACGGGCGAGTGATGATCCAGAACAATCGGATCTTTCTCTTGGCCGTAGACGTAGAGTATTTCTTCTCGCTTGGCAATGGCGGCGAGCGGCTGGTTGATGATCTCCAGCGCTTCCAGGGCTTCGGCGGCCGCGTGCAACTGGCCGAGGCCACCATCGATCAGCACCAGGCTGGGCATGGACTTCTCTTCCTGCTGCCGGCGCTTGTAGCGGCGAGTGACCACTTCACGCATGGAGGCGAAATCGTCGACCCCCTCGACCGTGCGGATGATGAACTTGCGGTAATCGGATTTCTTCATCTTGCCGTCTTCCCACACCACCATGGAGGCAACGGTCTCGGCGCCTTGAATGTGCGAGATGTCGAAGCACTCGATGCGCTGAGGTAGCTCGGGAAGGCTTAGAACATCCTGCAATTCTTCCTGTATAGCCTTAGCGTTCGGCTTGAGCACGCGGAAACGCTGATCATAGGATTGTTTGGCATTGGTCCCCGCCAGGTCGATGAGGGCGCGCTTGTCGCCGCGCTGGGGGACCAAGATGTGAACGCGCGCGGCGCGAGGATCGGATCCGGCTACTTGCTCCGAGAGCAGGTCTTCCAGAACTTCACGATCCTCGAAATCGACTGGGACGTAAAGATGGCGCGGCACGTAGGGCTGGCCGATATAGAGCTGCTTGAGCAGGGCGGAGAAAAACTCACCTGGATGAAACGCGTCGGTAGTCGCAGAGGCTGCCGAGCTTTGCTCGGCTGGACAGCCAGGCCCGGCTGCCCACTCATGTTCTCTGGGAGCTCCAACATCCCCTGAGGGGGATGCGAACTGCGGCAACTCTTCCCAGAAAAATTCTCTACGGTCGACGACGCGTCCGCCACGCATGTGAAACAGATTTACGGCGAGCATGCCGTTTTCATAGTGATAGCCGAAGACGTCGGCGTCGTCGCCTTCGGCCGCGGCGATGCGCTGGCGCTCCTGCAACTGCTCAACGGTGGAAATCAAATCGCGGTAGCGGGCAGCTCGTTCATACTCCTGCGCGGCGGCGGCTTGCTCCATGCGCTCATGCAGCGATCGAGCTAAATCCGTGGGGCGGCCTTCGAGGAAGAGCTTTACGTCGCGAACGGCCTCTTGATAGCTCTCCGGGGTGGTTAATTCCTTCACGCAGGGGCCAAGGCAACGCTTGATGTAGTACTGCAGGCACGGACGCGGATGAAAACGGGTCAGGTCGACCTTGCACGACGGGATCAGGAAGTTGCGGTGAATCAGATCGACGATGCGATAGGCAAGGTTCGCCGGAAAGTATGGGCCGTAGTAAGCGCTGCCATCTTTTCGCAGACGACGCGTGACATAGACGCGCGGCCAGCGCTCACCCAGAGTGAGCTTGACGTATGGGTAGGTCTTGTCGTCGCGCAGCAGGATGTTGAACCGCGGCTTGCGCTGCTTGATGAGATTGTTTTCAAGCGCCAGCGCTTCTTTGTTGTTGCCGACGACGATATAGTCCACATCGACGGCCTCGCGCACCAGCGTGCCGGTTTTTGAATCTTCCCAGCGACCTTCGTGGAAATAGCTGGCTACGCGGCTGCGCAGGTTCTTGGCCTTGCCCACATAGATAACTTCGCCCTCGGCGTTTTTGTAGAGATAAACGCCCGGTTCGGTTGGGATCGTACGGATTTTTTGCAGAAGATCCATGCTAGGGTCTTTTTTATTTTATTCGATGAGCAGCGTGGCCGGTGTGCTCGCCGAGAAGGACTGTGGATTACAGCTGACACGCGTTTTGTGATGTCAGGGGTCGGAGACGAGGAGATTTCAGGGTGGAAGATCTTGAGTAGAAGATCTAAATCGACAGGACAAACAGCACAAGTCGTGAGGAAAACTCGCCGGGCCGCGCGTGCGAGCCTCGCCTGGCAAAGGATCCCGAACCGTATAAAATTTCCCTAGCCTATGTGCGGATTGCGTTGCGCGCACCCCTGACAGGCGACGGCCGGTATGCGATAAGTCTCCGCAAACTATTGAAACAATATATACTTGTACCTAGCGAGATCAATGCGGGAAACTGGCACGTCCCGTGCAAAAGTAGCCAGCGGGATTTGCAGTTGCCAGCGGACGGCCTAAGGATTGCAACTTAGAAATGCGCGATGAACGCAGGCGCGCTGAGAGAAGTAAGCTGAAAGAATTGACAAGGAGCTCCTCCACTATGAACCGCACTTCGTTGACGATTTTCCTCGCAGCTAGCATGGCAGCCACCATCGGCTGTACAAGCAAAAACTATGTAAAGCAACAAACCACACCGTTGATCAACAAGACCAACGAACTTGACGACATGACGGCGAAGAACAGCCGAGACATTAAAGACGTCGACGCGCGCGCCCAAGCCGGAATCCAGGCGGTGAACGCCAAGACAGCTGAAGTCGATCAGAAAGCGCAGGCCGCCGGTC
Source organism: Candidatus Sulfotelmatobacter sp. (assembly GCA_049519055.1). Classification (GTDB taxonomy): domain Bacteria; phylum Acidobacteriota; class Terriglobia; order Terriglobales; family Acidobacteriaceae; genus Sulfotelmatobacter. Next base: position 43,373 of record JBEKRE010000025.1, read on the forward strand.
AGAATGCAGTCTCGGCGCAGCAAATGGCGGACGCAGCCAACGGGCGGGTCGGTGTTCTGACGAGCACGGTGGCGAACCTCGACAACTATCGTCCAGTGGCCGAGACCTCCGTGAAGTTCGGGTTTAACCGGGACAATCTGACGCCGGAGGCGAAACAAGCTCTCGATCAGATGGCCGGCAGCATCGCGAGCACTAAAGGTTACATTATTACCCTGGAAGGTAGCACGGACTCGGTGGGGTCGGCTGAGTACAATTATGACTTGAGCCAACGGCGGGCCAGCTCAGTGATCCAGTATCTGGCTTCGAAATATAACGTGCCCGCGCACAAGATTTATGTAATCGGGCTGGGGAAAGACAAGCCGGTGGAATCGAACAAAACCAAACAAGGGCGTGCCGATAACCGGCGCGTGGACGTCCGCCTGATGACTAACACAGTGGGCGACACGAATCAGCCGGCAACAACGCCAGCAACGACAGGGCAGAATAACCCGTCGTCGATGTAAAACAGTTTCCTCCTCTCCGGAGGATTTATCGCAGGCCGCTCTATCCTCCCCCTTGAGCGGCCTGTTTTTTGTCTGGTCAGGCGTGGATCCCACGCTTGCTCGCGCCTTGGTTTCATCGGTCGCCCGGGCGGGTTAAAATAAGAGGTATGGTTTCGCGTTTCTTGGTATTCGCTTTTCTAATTCTGGCGGTGGCGGCATCGGCGCAAAAAGGCAGGACCTCCGACCCGAACCAATCCAAAGGGGCTGTGCCGGACTCGCAGGACTCTCCTCGTTTTGCGCCGCCACGTTCGGATAGCGTGGAGGTGAACGACTTGGGATCCGCGGCGGGGCAAAGTTCCAGCAAGGACACGCAGATGGATTTAACGCCGCCGGACGACGACGCCAAGGCCCACCCGCAGAGTTCGACGGCCATGGCTGAGGCTGAAGCCGAGATGCTGGGTGGCAGCAACGGAATTACCGAGTTTCACACCTGGGATCCGCACAAGGCTGCCAAGAGTGTTGAAGTGGGCGATTTCTACTTTAAGCGCAAGAACTACAGAGCGGCGGAGGAGCGCTATCGCGAGGCTCTGCGTTATAAGGACAACGACGCCGTGGCGACCTTTCGCTTGGCGGTGAGTCTCGAAAAGCTTGGGATATTGGACGACGCGCGCCTCGAGTACGCGAGCTATTTGAAAATTCTGCCGCACGGACCAGAAGCGGAACAGGCACAGAAAGCGGTTGACCGGCTGAAGGCACAAGCCGCAGGAAAGTAGCCGCTGATCGCGGTGGATTATAGAGAGGTACGGGGTCTTCGAGTCCGCACTGCCCGCATTGGTTTTGCTTGTTTTTGTCCGGGTTGAGCAGCTTTGGTCCTTCCGTCACCCTCGCTCGGGACGACCTTACTTTTGCCTTCCTCACCCAAGACCAAATTTGCGGGCCACTTAGGGCCGGAGCCGGTTCTACCTTTCGATCGTGCACTCTCCGCCACCATAGCTTCCACAGCATCCAGACAGGCGTGGAACATTTGCGTCCGCAACGGCCCCACGGCGCCTCCCCGGATCGCAAGCATCGCCGTTCCGTGCATCAGCGACCAGATCGAGAGCATAAGCCGCGTATGCTGCCGGGGAGTTCCTCCCAGGCGCTGCGTAAGCCGCTCGCGCAAAAGGTTGAAAGATGGCCACGGTTCGTGCAGGGAAGGGGGCTCGGCGAACTTGTCATACAAGACTTCGTAGGCGTGCCGGTGCTGGAGGGCAAATTCGAGATAAGCCTGGCAAGCTTGCGGCATCGTGCGGGATTGTCGAAGGGCGGCAAAAAGCTCGGAGCGGGTCTGGATACGCAAAGCGCGGAGAATGTCGTCGCGATCGCGATAGCGCTCGTAAACCGTGGGTGTGGTGGTGCCGGCGGCCTTGGCGACGGCGCGCATGGTCAGGGCTTTTTCTCCGCCCTTGGCCCTCAGGCGGCTGGCAGCTTCCAGGATGCGTTGTTCGAGTTGGGGATCGGCTTGTCTGGGCAACGGCTCGACTCCGGAGTGAAAAGGATCAATGCAGGGGTCCCAAAATAATTTAAACCGCGTTTAACTAACAATGTACAATATATCGATGCCGAGCATTACGTAATCGCGCAGGCTGTGTCCTGCCGGAGCCTGAGAAAGTTTTGTGCGGCCTTCCCCCCAGTCGGTGGCTCCGGTAGAAACGCGCCGCATCCAGCAGACACCAGGCACGGAGGGTATAGAACTTGAACGATGCGCTTCGAAAACAACTAGACGCTGTCCGGCTGGCGTCCGACCTTCGCACGGCGAAAATAGAATTGCTGAGCGCACAATGTGCCGCGGATCGACTCCGCTTGCAGCATTCCGTGGCTGACATCATTTCTTTCGGAGAACCTGAGGCACTGAAGGGTGCAATTGCCTCCGCTGGCGCATTGTGCCGCTTTTTTTCCTCCCTCGAGAACCAGCTCAAGCAGGCTGAACAGCAGAAATAAACCATCTGCGTTGTTTTTGGTTTTGTCTTTGCGACCATCTTCCGGAAGCACAAGCGCGTCTATTTCTCCACTCGGATAAACTCGCCGGTGGTGGCGTTTATTGCAACCGTGAGCTTGGCGGCATCGCGAGAAGCACCGTAAATCGCGTGCCACACCAGTTCGTTGGTGTTGTGGTTCCAGTCGCAGACGTAAATCACGGGCATGGATGGATCTTTCTCCAGAATCTTGTCCCCACCATGTTTTTGCGCCGAGGCGAATGCCTGATCGGAATCGACCTTGAGGAAGGCGACGTCAAAAACCTGTGTGGAGGCATTGCCGGGGTTGTACACGTCCTCATTTCCGGGTGAAACGCCACGCGACGGAGCGTCTGGGGCGTTGCTGCCGGACCAGATGAAAGGCTTCACGCCACGCTGCACGGCGGATGCGAAGCTGGCGCGCCAGACCGCCGATTTCCCGTCCTTGCCGTCCCCGTCGCTAGTAGGAACGGACTCGATGCGAAATGGTTTTGCATCGACAGCGTAACTACGGGCCGCGATGAAGACCTTCTGAAAAGCAGCGCGTCCAGTAAGCAGTTCCGGACCCTTGGGTTCTGGTTTGGCTTCAGGCGTGGTTGCCGGGTTGGAGTTGCAGGCGACAAGCAGCGCCAGAATCGAGAATAGGAAGGCAGAAGAAGTCTTTGTGGCTGCGGGACGCTGCAAGTAAAAAGGTTGAACAGTAGCTCCGACGTCAGGGGTCTTCAGCTTGGCGAAATCCCGCATCTTCATTACGCCCTTCCTGTTATAACTTGGGATGGTTTTATGGTCGCGCAATATTCTACCTGATGCGCGCGGAAACGCGAGTTGGCGGCATGGATTCTTTGCTCGGAAAGTTGAAACTCGCTTTGGAGTCGGCGGTCCAAGGCATGTCGGAGGAGCAATTGAAGTGGCATCCCCCGGAGAAGTGGTGCGCGGCGGAGGTGCTGGAACATCTGTACTTAACTTATACGGGAACGGTGAAGGGATTTGAACGAGTGCTCCAAACGGGTAAGCCGATGGTGAGTCGAGCATCGATACGACAGCACATGCGGGCATGCGTTGTCTTGGGACTTGGCCACATGCCTTCGGGAAGGAAGGCACCCAAACATACCGTTCCACGAGGTCTGGCGGTAGAGAAGGTAAAGGCGGAAGTTGGGCCGAAGATTGCCGCGATGGACGGGATCATCGAGGAGTGCGAGGCTCGCTTCGGACACGGCAAAGTGCTGGATCATCCGATTCTGGGTCCGCTGACGGCGGCGCAGTGGAGAAAGTTTCACTGGGTGCATGGACGACATCATGCCAAGCAGATTGAAAGGCTGCGCCGACAGGCGGGGAGCGAGATAACGTCGAGCTGAGTGTGAGACATAACCACGAAACGCCGGCCATTGGCCGGAGTTTTTTGCCTGAAACGGAATTAGAAGCCCGCGAGGAGTTCGGAAAGCTTGATCTCTACGGTTCGCGCATGGCGGCGGGAACGCCAGCCTTCCGGGCCTCTTCCTGCATGTCATCGAGTTTCTGTTTGGCGTCGTCAACCACCTTCTCTTTGTCCGCGATCTTCTGCTTGTAGTCCGCGTCTTCCTTGTCCCACTGAGCGGCGTTGCGCATGCGGTTCCCGGCGTCGGCGTACATGGCGGCGGCCCGGAGCTGGTATTCCTTTTGCAGCACGTCCAGTTCGCGCGAGGCGAGGTCGATCGAATTCTTCTGGGCCGTCAGCTTTTCCTGCCAGGATTTCCATTCGGCTTGTTTCTTGGCATGTTCATCGTCGACAGGTTTTGTTTCAGTGGCGTTTTTGTCATCGCCAGGAGCGGCCTTCGCGGATTCCGCGGAAGCAGTCTCTTCAGTGCCAGCGGGCGCGGCTTGCCCGACGACAGAGAGTTTGTCCTCTCGGGGAAGATTGTCGTTGTCAAAAACCTTGGGTTTGGCTTTGGCGTTCGGGTCCTTGTGAACCTTGCGGGCATAATCGCCCAGCGAAGATTGGTCGGGCGTCGCCGTGGGCGCGGGCGCTGTGGTTTGTGCCGCTGCCAGAGAGCCAGCCAGGGTTGTGAACAACGCGAATACGAATCCGAAATGCGTCATGCGCTTCATAGCTTCCATCCTCCAACTGTTTTCCACGATCTTCAGCACTATCGGTCACTCTTTAAGTCGCTCGGCCTACCGTACTGGCACGAGGGTTAGGCCGAACTGCATTCCGTTTCTCCGCAAGAAATCCTCCGATGCGGCGGTCCAGATTCGCAGCCTCGCCGGCGATATCCGCGGCCAGTTGCTCAGCCAGATCGGGATCGCGATTGCGCGCCAGTTGCTGCGCATACCCCGCGATCGTGCTGAGCGAAGTGCGCAGCTCCAGGGCCATCTCCGCGGAGATTTCACCGTGCAATTGTTGTTGGCGGCGGATGCTTTCAAACTCGCTGCGATCGCCGATCAGACAGGCCACGCCGAGCAGGCTGCCGTCGACTGCCGGAACGGCGGAAATCGTAACCGCGATGTGCAGTTGCTCTCCGGCCGGAGTGGTGTAGTTGGCTTCAAGTTGGCGGCGTTTGCTGCCCTCGCGCAGAACGGCATGCACTTCCTCCACAAGCGGCACCGGCGAGTCCACCGGGCCATCGACCGCCACGGAACCGGAATCAGGCGAACATACTACGGCGTTGCGGAAAACATCTTGCGGGCTCATCCCCGACAGTGAGCGGAAGCCCAGGATCTTTTTGGCCGCGGGATTGGCTTGCTTTACCAATCCGTTGTGGCCGAAAACCAACACCCCAGAAGGGAGATTGGAAAGCACGGTCTGACTGAAGTTTTCCGTGGTGCGGGCGCGACGTTGTTCGGTGAGATTCTGCAATTGCAGCTCGTGTTTCTGCTGCTTCAGTTGCTGGATGACGGTGTTGTACAAATGGACCGGCAAAGCTTCCAGACTGGGAGGAGCGGCGCAATCGAGATCCGCCTCAGCGGCGAGATTGCTGCGCAATCGGCGGATCAGGAAGGTGGCGAACACGAACGCGCATACCGCCATAAACAAAACCACGGTGGCGCGCAACACCAGCGGATTGGCGAGGAGCCTTACCACCACAGCCTCCCGTACCAATGCAAGAACTGGTTGCCGACGAAGAGTGCGAATAAGGCCATGCTGCCCAAAAAGACACCGAAGGGCATCTGGTAATGGCGATAGACCATCTGCGCGGATTGCCATCCCCGGCGGCGCGCGGCTTGCAGGTTGGCCAGCCGCCGCATGAACCGATGGGTGCGCTTGATCCAGACCAGCAGTACCGTAGCCAGGCCAAACAGCGACCCGGCGAGTGAAGCGGTGAAGATCGTAAAAATGGTGAGCTTGATACCGAGAAATGCCCCCACCATGGCCATCAGCTTGACGTCGCCGAAGCCCATGCCTTCCATTCCGCGCCAGCGCAAATAGGCGGCCCCCGCTCCGTAGATGAAGGACGCACCCAAGGCTGCACCCAGCAGGGAATCGAGCAAAGAGAGCAGGTGAGCCGAGATATTGGCGCTGAAAGGCAGATTCAGCATTCCCGGCAGAAACTGCGAAGCCACGTCATTGACCGGAACCAGCAAGCTGAACACGATTCCAAGAAGCAGGCCAGGGATCGTCAGCTTATCTGGTAGCAGCTTAGTTTCGGCATCAGTGAAGATCAGGCCCAACAGGAGAAATCCAAAAACGCAATATTTCAGCGTGGCCAGGGTGAGCCCGAAGTAAGCGTAACAGCCAATGAAAAGAGCACACGTCAGCAACTCGATGAACAGGTAGCGCGAGGAAATTCTGGTCTTGCAGTGTCGGCAGCGGCCCTTCAGAAGGAGCCAACTGATGACCGGCATATTGTCATAAAAGGCAATCGCTCTCTTGCAGCGGGGACAGGCCGAGCGCGGCGTCACCACCGACAAACCTAAAGGCAAGCGATAGATACACACGTTCAGAAAGCTGCCAAAGGCCAGCCCCAGGATAAAAATCGACGATGCAAAAAGAGGGTCCACTGAGTTTGTGGCGTTCTGCGGAAAGTGCCGCCAAAGTTGCAGGGCGCACGTCTTCCTGAGAACGCGGACAATGCCGAATCTTGAGTGGATTATAAGGCGCTGGGGGCGGGGAGGACTAAGTACCGAAGTCACTGTCCGAACGGACGACGCGGGTCAGGGAAAAGCAATCCGCAATAGACTGCCTTCCAGCGCGGTCGAGGTACGGTCATAAGCGGGCAGGCGTCCGTTCCAAAGACTCCAGTTGCGCGGTACCAACCGGGTTTGGGGCTCTGCTAGGTCTTGCCAACTATGGTCCAGTTGTTCACGGACGGAGAAGGAGAAGGCGCTCGTAACAGCTATGCTGTTGGTTGGCAGGGAATTCCATTCGAACAACGTCGCCTGGAGTGTTTCCGTGATGGATTCTGACGGATCCAGACAAAGAATCCAATCAGAGCTTGCACGTTCAAGATAATGCGTTGCCGTGGCTTGGCCATCGGCCGGCAGGATGCGCGCGCCGTATACGCGAGCGACACGGCAGGTCGCGTCGGTCGAGCCATGGTCCACGATCAGAACTTCGGCGCAGGGAAGAAGTGTCTCCAGCGCCCGACCCAGGCGCAGAGCATCATTCGAGGTGTGGAGCAACGCCGTAATAGGAGGCATACGAAACGGTCGGGATTGCCTTCCTAAGTCTACGACGACCTAAACGACGGCGGCGAATCTCAGCGGTGTGTTTCTGGCCGTGGATGCGTGAGGAAAGCGGCGCCGCTCGGTACGCCTAGCTCCTGCTAACCGAGAACTGCATGCTGCCCCTAGCGTATGAACTTGTAGTCGACGATCGAAGCAGCTAAAAGCCCGGTCCCAGCTTCCGCGGGTTCAGCTCGCACTTCCTCTTCATCATCTTTGGAGCGGATGACACGGCCTTGGCACAGCACGTTGCGATTCTTCTGGCCGGAGATTTCCTCGGGCATTTCAAACACCATCTCAATCAAAGCGTTCACCGGCAACTGCTGCGGCCCGCGGAATAGAAGTCCGGTCTGGCTCAGATTGTCGATGATGCCTTCGTACCAAGTGCTGGTGTTGTTGACCCGGTAACGAAGCGCTACGTCCAGCCTTAAACGACGCGCCCGCGGGGTCCACGACGGCCGTTTCTCGCGCGTGTGGCTGCGCCGGATCCCGGTCTCCGGTTTCGTGTGTTCCACCCGCTCGGTGCGGCGCATGGTAGTCCAGTCATACTTGTATTCGGCGGCACATAAAAGGCAAACCTGGTAGTAGTCCCCGTCAGAACCCCGCCGAGGCCAAGAGAACTCGTGTGAGCAGCGCCCAAGCATAAGAACATCCATGATTTTCTGCGGCATGATGGTTACTTTCGGACCAAACTTCGGACCAAAACAGGGAGCGCCGAAGGCAGTTTCATCATCTCCTGAACCCTGATTCTTGGGTAGGTTACTTTTGTGTGGGCGCGGTGTGGGATTCGCGAGATTGACAACGGAACTTCGGAAGGAAATAGATCTAGTTGGCAGCTGGCGTTTTCCAGACCGCCAAGCGGAATCTAGCTGCTCTTGGCAGAATTGTCGGCGACTCGAATCGAGAAATTCACAACAATTGTGGCCTTGGTCTCGACCGGCTGGCCGTTTTGCAGATAGGGCTTGAAGTGCCACTGGCGCACCGCCTGCTGCGCCGCTGCCGTCAGGATGGAAGGGCCGCTGAGCACCTTTAGGCCCTGGATGTTGCCATCGGCGCCAACCACCGCCTGCAACACCACCGATCCCTGCACTTTCATGTGCTGCGCAAGCAGAGGATAGGTCAAATCCACCGACGCCAGACGCTCGCGCTCAGCAGCATTCGTAGCCTGATTGGCTGCTGGAGTCCGGACGCGATTGGAATCAGTCGGGATTTCCACTTTCGCCGCGTTGCTTCCGGGATGAACCATCCGGTGCGTGTCCCCTGCGACCACTTCGATGTCCAAAGGCGGCAGAACGGCCCGCTTCGTCGCGACCACCGGAGAGCCGGAGTTAGCAGCTTTATTTTTCGGCGCTGGAACGGCCCCTACGACCGTAGCCTTCTCGGCGGGATGGCTTTTGGGAGCTACTGTCGGCGCGACCACTTGGGCTGCCTTGGCTGGAGCAGGCGCCGGCTGCTGTACTTTCGGAGCGTTTTGCGAGTTGCCCGCGTCCGAGTTCACCGCCTCCTCCGATCCAAACCAGAAGTCGTGGTCCTTCACTAGGACGACAGCGAGAGCCAAAACCAGAAGGGCCAGGGCGATCACCAGCCGGTTACGTTCTTTGCTTGGCCGACCTGTTGGCAAATTGGCGTGCCCACCGGCCTGGGGTCTCGCAAGACCTGCCTGAGGCCTGGGAGCCGTCGCCTTTGCATTTATGTCCAGCATGGCGTGTCGTTCGGAGCGGCCTTGGGTCGCCCTTGAGAAATAGCCTCGGTCTTGAGGTCCTCTTAGCACCCACCCATCTTGGGGCTGTGATGGTGTTATGACAATGGCACGATTAAGGGAACGCATGGCCCGAGAGTGCCAGAGAAACCGGTTGGAAAGCGTCCCGGGGAGCCCGCAACGCGTGATCTGGATCACAGCCCCGTGTCCGCCGCTTTGGGTAGAGTATGGTCACAATACTATGGGCGGATTCTCGATACTCACCAACCGCAAGCGCGCGATCGTGGCTCTGGTGCATTCTGTCGTGTTCCTCCTCATAGCGGTACGGCAAATGCTTGCGGCCAATCCGGCCCCGGGTATCTGGTTGCCCTCGAGGGTTCATACCGGCACGTGGGTCCTCTGCGGAGTCTTTGCCGTGGTTTCCTCGATTCTCTTGTGGCTCTTGGTCATTTCCCGCGGAGGGATGGAAAAATTCTATTTCGGATTCTGCACGATCAGCGCCTCTTCCGGCCTTCTTCGCACTGCCGCCGGTGATCAGGCGTTTCACGCCGGCCTCTACATAAGAGTCATTATGCTGGTCAGCGCGGTACTGGTTGGGCTGCTTATCGTTCGCAGGCATTCCCGCGGCCATTCCGTCGCCCCTAACGTGTCCCCGGAATACGCTGAGAGCGGTTCGTAATCAGTTCGCTAAACGCATTGGCCTGGGTTCCTCGTGCCAGCGCGGTCCTGGAAACAACGGACCTTTTCCCTCATGCCCTGTCCCGGCCTCAAAGTGTATTATCGCGGCATGGATCGCTCTTCCGCGCCGGACGTGACTGCCTTTATCCTGGCTGGAGGCAAGAGCATGCGCATGGGCACCGACAAGGCTTTCGTGGACTACGAAGGCCATAGCCTGCTGGAGCGAGCGCTCGAAATCGCGTGCTCGGTTACAACCGGGGTTCGTATCGTTGGAAGTCGAAAGAAGTTTGCCCAGTTTGCCCCGGCCGTGGAAGACATATTCCCTGACCATGGACCTTTGGGTGGAATTCACGCCGCCCTGCGGGCTTCGTCGACAGATCTTAACTTGATGCTGGCGGTAGACATGCCCTTTGTCCCCGGCGCATTTCTGAAATACTTAATCGGGCACGGCCGCAATTCGCCTGCGGCTACCGCCGTCATTCCGCGTGGCAATGGCCGCTGGCAGCCACTTTGCGCCATTTACCGCCGGGATTTCGCCGATGCCGCTGAAACCGCATTGCTGGCGGGACGGAACCGGATCGACCTGCTGTATCCGGAGATTCACCTTCGGGTGATTGAGGAAGAGGAGTTGCAACGCGAAGGATTTTTCCGTGATATTTTCGATAATCTCAATACTCCAGAGGAACTAGAGGAGCAACGAAGAACGTAACCGCAGTTTGCATAGACCTGACCTGAGAGCCACGAATGCCTGAAACCCTGAACCATCCTTACATCGAATTCCGCGAGGTTTCAAAGGCTTTCGGCGAGAAGCCGGTTCTGGATCGCGTCAGCTTTGACGTGATGCCTGCCGAAACCGTTTGCGTCCTGGGCCGCAGCGGCGTAGGGAAATCGGTCTCGCTGCAGCTTCTTATGGGATTTCTCAAGGCGGATTCTGGGAGGGTCATCGTCGCTGGCGAAGATATCACCGAATTTTCTGAAGAACAGCTGGAAGGAATCCGGAAGAAAGTGACCATGGTCTTTCAGAACGGGGCCCTGTTTGACTCGCTCACGGTGGGCGAAAATGTGGCGTTCGCGCTGCGCGAAACCCGGGAGCTGTCGGAAGAGCAGATCTATCAGATCGTCGACGGATTGCTCCAAATGGTGGGAGTCAAGGAGATGCGGGACCTATTGCCTTCGGATCTCTCCACCGGAATGAAAAGGTCCGTGGCCATTGCCCGCGCCCTGGCGGCGCGGCCGGAATGCATTCTTTACGATGAGCCCACCACCATGGTCGACCCGCTGATGGCGCAACTTCTCGGAGACCTCATCAAGCGGCTCAAGCTCCAACTGAGCCTGACCAGTATCGTGGTTACTCACGACATGCGCCTGGCCCAGAAACTTGCCGACCGCGTGGTCTTTCTGCATGAGGGGAAAGCGATTTTCTTCGGTCCATATGCCGAGATGGAAAAATCCACCGAGCCTATCGTCCGGGAGTTCCTGGAGTTGGACGAACTGAAGATCGAATGTTAAAGGCAGCGTAGCTTCGCGGAAAGCAGTGTTATCGTCAGCCGGCGCCAGGCTCATGGCCTGCCGCGCCATCCCGAAGGCACCGAGTCCACACTCTTCCTCGAGAATTGCCGGCGCACGATGGTCAGAAAAGCTTCGACTGCGGGATTGTCGAGCCTGGGTTTCAACCCAATGTCGATCGACGTCCAATAGGGAGAACGGAGCTTCTTGTAGATGACTCCCGGTACCGCGAAATTTGCGACGCAGGCCGGAGCCAGTGATATACCCAACCCGGCTGCCACCAGGCGCACCAGGGTTGGCCACTGGGGAGCCTCCTGGACAATATGGGGCCGGAAGCCTTCGCAGCATGCGAGAGTGCGATCGAAGGCAAGGGGCCCCATCCCTCGCGCAAAGAGTATAAACGGCTCATTTCGCAGGTCTTCGGGACGAACGGCGGCACTACCGGCAAGTTTATGACGAGCCGGGAGTACCGCAATGAACCGTTCTCGCAGGATCGATTCCATCGACAGCCCATCTTGCGGTTCGCCGTCGCGAAGAAAACCTAGGTCCAGTGTTCCGTCCAGCAGAAGGGGGCGCTTGCTCGGCGGTGACCACCTCTAGTAGCCGCAATTCGACCCTTGGATACAGGCGGCGATAGCCTTCGATCGCTTTGGGCAGTGTGGTTAGCATGACCGAGCCGCTGAATCCCACGGTCAGAACGCCTTCCTGTCCGTTCCCCAACCGTCGCGCCATTTCCACGTCATCATGTACCTTCGTGAGGGTATTCTGCGCACGCTCCCTGAAGTACTGACCAACCTTGGTCAGCCGCACACCGCGGGTGGTGCGATCGAACAGGGGATATCCCACGATCCGTTCCAAGCTCCTGATCTGCTGACTGAGCGGCGGTTGGGCCATCCCCAGCTGCGCCGCCGCCTTGCTGAAATGCAGGGTCTCGGCGACCGCGAGAAAGTACCGTAAATGCCTAAGCTCAATCTCTGGGTTCATATTCATGTCGTCTCAGTCAAGATGATTCAGATATTGGACATATCCACGTCTCAGATTCTATCGTCGAATGGTCAGGGAGGGGTGATGCACATGACTTCTGCTGAACAACCATCCCGGTCGGTGGCGGAAATCGGCATCCGTCAGTTTCAGCCAGGGGATGCTGCTGCGTTCCGAAGGCTCAATGAAGAATGGATCACCCACTTCTTCCGTATAGAGCCGAAGGAGGAGCTCATTTTGGCCGATCCGCAGGGAACGATTCTGCATGGGGGCGGCAGAATATTCTTCGCGACCGCCCGCGAACGGCGCGTCGGCTGCTGCGCTCTCATTCGTTTGAAAGACAAAGAATTTGAGGTGGCTAAGATGGCCGTCGAGCCGCTGCACCAGGGAGCCGGCATCGGTCGCAGGCTGCTTCTTGCGGCGGTCGAAGAGGCGCGAAGGGCGGGCGCGCAAAGACTCTATCTGGAAACCAACCACGTGCTGAAGCCCGCGATCCGGCTGTATGAATCTCTGGGATTCCAGCACATCGATGCGAACCGCATAATTCCCTCGGCATACGAGCGAGCCGGTGTGTACATGGAATTAATATTGGCGTGACTTCTTGTGATGCAGATAAGCCCAGTCGAGGCGGCCAGAAGAGAAGAACTCCGCGCCGGATTCGGCGGACACCGACAGTAGCTCATCCACACAGCGATCGCTTGATATAGCCGCTGCAAGTGAGGATCGGGAGCCTGGGATATTTCGCAAACCGCACGTCACTGAACGAAAGCCGGCATTGTACGAATGTCGACCCACGGTCGGATGTAATCATACGTGCATGCACGCAATCGCCGCACAGTCCGGGATTGTTGGCGGTGATTCCTTGGGAAGTCGGCGCATCCCCGGCGTCATGCATGGTCACAAAATCAAGTCCGACCGAATCACATCTACTACTTACCACTGATCACGAGACACTGAGTCTGGCCCTTAGAACCCCTGTCGCACCAATTCTTCCACCGTGAGCGAGTTCTCCATCGGTTCGCTGCTCATCATTTTCTCGACGTACTTGGCAATTAGATCCGCTTCGAGATTCACGGGATCGCCAGGCTTGAGCGAGTTGAGGTTGGTCATCTCCACGGTATGCGGAATGATGGCGATGGTACAGTGTCTGCCTTCCAGGTTGGCGACCGTAAGACTGATGCCCTCAATGCTGATAGAGCCTTTATAAACGGTGTATTTTTCAATCTCGCGCGGCAGTTCGATGCGCAGCCAGAAGTTGTCCGAGTCCGCGATGCGCTCCAGAGCGACGAGCTTGCCGACGCCATCCACGTGTCCTTGCACGATGTGACCGCCGAAGCGGCCGTCGGCCTTCATGGGCAGTTCCAGGTTCACTAGAGCGCCTTCGTGCATGCGCGAAAATGACGTAAGGGCCCAGGTTTCCGGAGCCAAGTCGGCGCAGAACGAACCTGGCTTGATATCGAGCGCCGTGAGACAAACGCCGCTCACGGAGACGCTGTCGCCGGGCCTTAGTTCCTTCGGAGTATTCGTAGCTGCAATGGTGACGCGGCGATTTTCGCCGTGCTGTTCGATGCGGGTGACGCGTCCTACTTCTTCAACAATGCCTGTAAACATGAGGACCTCAGCAGCTATCCGAACATCATAAACCCACCACCGAGACGGGGACCGAAAGTTTAAGCTGGCCATTTCCTCCGCGGGGTCCTGCGAGAAGCGAGTATCTTGATTTCGAGGACAAGAACGCCGAGCAGGAGCCAAGACGATGACCGAAGCGAGCCGCCGCCAGTTTACCATCGAAGTCTGTGCCCTTACAGGTACGGCGTTGTTGGGTAGCAGGACAATTTGGACAAGTGCTTTCGCCGAAGAGCCACCATTGTCGAGAGGTGATTTGCTCCATAGCATGAAGTGGCTGAACGATCCGGCTTGGGTCACTATTTCAACCGAGAAACTCATTGTGCGTGCCCGACCGAAAACAGATTTCTGGCGAAAGACATTTTATGGATACGTCACCGATAACGGGCATTTCCTTCATCTGCCGGTCGCCGGGGATTTTGATTTCGTGGCTCGCATCGATGGCCAGTATGCGGCGCTCTACGATCAGGCGGGACTGATGGTTCGAATCGATGCGCAAAACTGGGTGAAGTGCGGTACCGAATTCTTCGACAACGCCCGCCACGCCAGCGTGGTCTTCACCCGTGAGTTCTCCGACTGGTCGACGATGAACGATCTGGCGACAAGCGGACCAGTCTGGTGGAAAGTGGTTCGTAAGCCGGATTCTCTCGAGACTCTATGCTCGGTAGACGGCAAGAACTTTACTTCGGTCAGAATGGGCTACCTGGTTCCTTCCGCTTCAGCCGAAGTTGGCATCATGTGCGCCGCTCCCGAGGGCCCAGGATTCCAATGCGTATTCGACAACCTCAAGCTGACGAAGCATGACACGGGCAAGGAGCCCAAGACTTAGTCTTCGTAGGGATTACGCAAATATCCTTCCACCGCGAAGTCTTCTCCGAAGCGATGCAAGTGGAGATGCTTTATCTGCGGGGCGCCATTCATATCGCGGAAGCCGGCGCCGATGGCGAATGGAACCGATTCCTCAGCCGCGAAGATCTTGGGGGCGAAGTAGAAAAAGATCTTGTCGACGATTCCGGATGAGAGGGCTGACCCGTTTACGGCGGCGCCGCCTTCAATCATCAAGCTGGTAATCTCGAGTTGTCCCAGACGCTGCAGGATCGCATGAATGTCCGGACGCCCACCCGTGGCAGCAGGCAATTGTTCAACACGAATCCCACGGGCTTCCAGTTCTCTCTTTTTCGCCGCTTCGCCGAAAGAGGAGAAAACCAACGCATCGCTGCTGAAGCTGCCATCATTCGCTACGCTCCGCACCAACCGCGATTCCAACGGTAGCCGAAGCTGCGAATCCAGAATCACGCGCAGCAACGGACGCCGGCGTGTTTTGCCGCTGCGATCAGTCAGCAATGGGTCGTCAGCGAGAATTGTCCCCACGCCAACCATAAGGGCATCGCTCTGGTGGCGCAGTTCGTGCACATGAGCTCGTGCCGCTTCTCCCGTGATCCATCCACCGGCCGGAACTCCCGCCGTGCTTTTGGACGTCGCGCTGGCCGGAGGTGCGATCTTGCCATCGAGCGTCATCGCGGACTTCAGTGTTACGAGCGGAGCGCCGTGGCGAATATAGCGCGCGAAGGCCTCGTTCAGGCGACGAGCTTCCGCTTCGAGCCGTCCAACCTCCACGTCGATGCCGGCGGAGCGTAATTTTTCGAATCCTCGCCCGCTCACCTTGGGATTGGGATCGGGCATGGACGCTACCACGCGATGTATCCCGACGGCAATCAAAGCTTCAGTGCACGGCGACGTGCGGCCCTGATGCGAATGCGGCTCAAGATTGATATAGAGGGTGCCTTTGCGGGCTTTGTTACCGGCTTGCTCGAGGGCGAGAACTTCAGCGTGCTTCAAACCATCGTACGTGTAAACGCCGGTGCCTGCGATGTTTCCATGCGCATCGACGATAACCGCACCGACATAAGGATTGGGTGACGCGAGGCCGATACCCTGACGGGCAAGATCAAGAGCACGGTGTAGAAAGCCTTCGTCAAGGGAGTGGTCAGACATTTCGGATCGTTCCAGAGAGACCTCAGCCCACGAAGGCTCTGAGTCACAGAGAAGAGCAGACTTATCTTTCTCTGCGATTCCGTGTCTCCTTGGTGCAGTAGCTTTTATTCGAACAGCGAATCCACAAATTCCTTCGGATCGAAAGGCAGCAAGTCGCCCACTTTCTCGCCGACGCCGACGAAGCGCACCGGCAGCCCCAGCTCTCGCGAGATCGCGACGACGACACCGCCTTTCGCGGTGCCATCGAGCTTGGTGAGCACGATGCCGGTGACGCCCGCTGACTGGGTGAATAACCGCGCCTGCTGCAAGCCATTTTGTCCGGTGGTGGCGTCCATGACGAGCAGCGTTTCGTGGGGAGCTCCGGGAATAATCCGTTGCGCAGTGCGCCGCATTTTTTCCAGTTCGGACATCAAGGTCGTCTTGGTATGCAGACGGCCGGCCGTGTCGACAATCACGTAGTCTGTATTTCGCGCGGTTGCGGCCTGCAGTGCATCGAATAGCACGGCTGCGGGATCGCCGCCAGGCTTGGTCTTGATCACTTCCGTGCCGGTTCGCGCCCCCCAGATCTCCAGTTGATCAATCGCCGCCGCGCGGAACGTGTCCGCTGCACAGAGCAATACGCTCTTGCCTTGCGATCGAAACACCTGCGACAGCTTTCCGATGGTGGTCGTCTTGCCAGTGCCGTTCACGCCAACCACCAGAATCACTTCAGGGGTGCCGTCCACTTTGTCCACCGGACGCGTATTCGCCGCATTCAGAATAGAGAGCAACTCTTCCTTAAGGAGCCGCTTCAGCTCTTGTACATCCTTGATCTGCTTACGGTCGGCTTTGTCGCGGAGCTTACCCAGCACTTCCTGCGTGGTGGTGGTGCCCAGGTCGGCGCCGATCAACGTGGCCTCGAGATCGTCCAGCGTCTTGCGGTCG
This sequence comes from Candidatus Sulfotelmatobacter sp., assembly GCA_049519055.1. Taxonomy (GTDB): domain Bacteria; phylum Acidobacteriota; class Terriglobia; order Terriglobales; family Acidobacteriaceae; genus Sulfotelmatobacter. The sequence goes on from JBEKRE010000025.1 coordinate 59,896, forward strand.
ATTTCCTTGCCCAACGAGACGACCTCTTCGATGCGCTCGGCGAGGTTCTCACGCGTTCGCGTGACCGCCTGCTTCATGCGCTCGAACAGACCGGTCTTCTTCTCTTCCGTACTGCCAAACAGAGTTTGAATCATAGAAGTCCCAAAGCTCGATTATAGCGGTCAGGAGAGCTCGCTCGCGGCTGCGCGCAGCAGGCCCCAGACAAATGACTAGACGCGGGTTCTTTCGAGGTTGACAGGTTCGGCGCCGGGAGGCGCAGGATCCACCGCCGCTGGCAGGTTCGAAACCGGAGCTACTGCGACGGTTCTTTTGATAGCAACTCGCTGGATGCGAATCTCACCACGTGCGTAAACCGCTAGCAGGGCTCTCACAGGGACGGGATCGAGCCGCTTGCCGGAAAGATTTTGAATGATCTTCAAAGCCTCTTCCGGAGTGTGTGCCTGTTGATAAGGACGGTTGGTGGTCAACGCATCAAAAGTATCGGCTACCGCGATCACACGCGCCAGCTCTGGGATTTGATCGCCTTTGAGGCCGTAGGGATAACCGCGGCCGTCGAGAGCTTCATGGTGAAGTTCGATACCGGGGAGCATCTCGGCGAGCTGGGTTACCGGACGCAGGATATTGGCACCCTTGGTGGTATGGGTCTTCATGACCTCAAATTCTTCCGCAGTAAGCGCCCCGGGCTTTCTGAGGATGCGGTCTTCGATTCCGATTTTGCCCACATCGTGAAGCTGCGCGGAAATCTGCAGCGTCTCCATAAAATTGGCTGGCAAGTTCATCTCCTTGCCAATCATCATGGAGTACCGCGTGACGCGATCGGAGTGACCACGAGTGTAAGGATCCTTTTCGTCGACCGCGCCGGCCAGCATCTGGATGGAGCCCAAGAAGAGTGCGCGATTTTCTTCGGCGGCTCGCTTCAGATCTTCGACGAAGTGTTCGAGTTCCTGCGACATTGTGTTGAAAGTCTCGGCCAATTCGCCGATTTCAGTCCTGCTCCATAGATGCACACGTTGAGAAAAATCTCCGCGGGCCAAGGCGCGGCTGGACTGGGTGAGGATTTGCAGGGGATTCGTAATTCGGCGCGCCGCGAAAATGCTCACGGCGATGCTGAGCAGCACTGCCATCAACGCCAACAGGCGTGCGGTGCGCTGCATCTCATAAACTCCGCGATAAGCCTCGCGTTGCGGTTTCTGCACGACCACCGCCCAGTCCAGCGCCATCACAGGGCTGTAGGTGCCGAGCATTTCCTCACTGTCTTTGCCTTCCTTGACGGCGAATTCCTTAGTGGCGGCCAACTGGGCCTTGTTGCCCTCATCCACAAAATTGCGGACGATCTCGAGGCTCTTCATGTCCTGGCCGGTCACATATTGCGAAATGCCCGCAGCCACCAGTCGTCCCTGTGCATCCACGACATAAGGAATCAGGCCTCCGCCGCTCACTTCGTGCAGGCGGCGAATCAGGAATTGCAGATCCACGACTGCGCCCACCATACCCAGAAAGCGCCCGCCGTAACTGACGGGACTGCTGACCAGCACAACTGTGCGCGAAGACTTACCGTCTTCCACCTGCAGGGCCTGGCCGTTATAAGCTCGCCCATCGCGGGCCGCGTCGAACGCGTGCTGCAACTCTCGCTGCAGGAAGGCATCCGGCGCAATGCGCCCAGCAGAGATTCCTTTTGCGTCAGAATTCAGCAATGTGGCATACGCAAGCTCGTCGGAGGAAGAAACGAAGTTTTCCAGCAGCGCGCGCAGCTCTGGTGCCTCAATATTCTTGCTGCCAATGTCGCCGCCGCTGGCCACCTGAATAGCCGACGAAAGATTAGCCAGCATCATCCGCAAAGAGCGCTCGTGCTGCGAGAGGTCGTCCGCTAAAGACCGCGTCACGGTGTTCTGCAAGAGCATCTCGTTGGTCTTCAGCCGGTCGCGGTTAATCGCCTCCACTTGCGCGGAATAGAAATACATAGGCACGATGCTGATCACCAGCAGCACGCCAAGGATTACATACAGAATGGGAATACGGCCCGGAGTGGACTTTGTGGAAGACGAGTCGCTCCCCTGAGTTAGTTCGGAAGCGCCGTCGATCGAAGTGGCGGCGGATTTCACAGGTATCTATAGAATTTTACCGGGATGGAAGCGGACGAAGGCGGAATACCATTGCCTTTGTCATTACCAAAGTGTCTTCCGAAATGGCCTCTTGGCGCGGGTTTGGCAAGAAAATGTCACGGCGAATCTATGTTTTTAAGGCTTCGCTTTTGCTGCTGCGCGTCATCAATTCGTAAATTGCATCGCGCGGTGCTTTGCCTTCATGCAGGATCGAGTGCATCTGCTCCGCGATGGGCATTTCTACGCCATGAGCCCGTGCCAACCCCACCGCCGCCGTCGTGGTGAAAACTCCCTCGGCAACCATGCCGTGCATTCCAGCAAGAATCGCGGGCAGCTTCAGTCCGCGGCCGAGTTCGACCCCAACGCTGCGATTCCGGGAGAGACCGCCCGTGCAAGTGAGTACTAGGTCCCCCAGACCGGCGAGGCCAGCCATCGTTTCTGGTTTGCCACCACAAGCCACCACCAGCCGCGTCATCTCTGCCAAGCCTCGCGTAATGAGGGCAGCAATGGAATTGTGGCCCAGGCCAAGACCGGCACTAACGCCAGCGGCGATGGCGATCGTGTTCTTGAGCGCACCGCCAAGCTCCACGCCGATTGGGTCGTCGTTGGTGTAAACGCGAAAGCCGGCGCTGCTGAACTCCTGTTGCACCGTCTGCGCGAGTTCGGTGTCCTCGGATGCGATCGTAATCGCCGTTGGATCTCCACGGGCCGCCTCGAGTGCAAATGACGGCCCGCTGAGTGCGCCGATGGGTGGAGGCTGCTGGCCGTAATTCTTGATCACCTGCGCAATCACCTCGGTCATGCGCAGCAAGGAGGTTTCTTCCAGCCCTTTGGTTGCGCTGACGATCATCGTTCCAGGGCGCAGATGTGGTCGCATTTGCTCGAACACGGTGCGGCAGTGTTGTGATGGCACCACACTTACCACGATATCCACGTCGGCAAGGGTTTCAGCCAAGTCGTTGCAGGGCGCTACGCACGCTGGTATCCGCAAGTCCGGAAGAAATTGCTCGTTTATGCGATTCCGGGCAATGGTGTCGCAAACTTCTTTCTCGTGGGCCCACAGCCGAATCCGGTGAATCTCCTTGCGCCCGAGGATGATCGACAGCGCCGTACCCCAGGCCCCCGCTCCGATGATTGCGATCTCGCTCATACGCGCTTTGCTCCTACCTGGCTTTCCGTCCCGGCAAGCAGACGCCGGATATTGTCGTGGTGCTTGGCGACGATGAGCAGCGAAGTAACTGACATGAGGATCAAAGCCAGTGGCGAGTTGCCATAGTCGTGCATTCCGTACACGAGAAGTGGAAACGAAGCGACGGCGAGGATCGATCCCAGCGATACGTACCGACAAACTGCCACTACTACAACGAAGATACCAGCGGCCACCAGCACCGCCTTTGGGGCGATCACAAGGAAGGATCCCAACCCCGTGGCAACTCCCTTGCCTCCGCGAAAGTTGAGCCATACGGGAAAGACGTGCCCGAGAACAGCCAGCAACGCAGCCATTGCCATCGGCTGATAAGGCAGGACACCGCCAGCAATGTGAGCCGAGAGACAGCATGCCATCCCGACTGCGATGGTTCCTTTCAGGGCATCCAGTAGGAGCGTCAGCGCTCCCAGCACCGGCGATTTGCGGGAGACATTCGTGGCTCCGATATTTCCGCTGCCACTTTGGCGCACATCTTCACCTCGGAAGGTGCGTACTAGCAGATACCCGAAGGGGATCGATCCCAGCAGGTAGCTTAGAGCGGCAATGAGCATGAGTGTTGGCAAGGTTGGTTGTAGGTTTCGGTTGACGCACTACCGCAACTCAAATCTTGCAAGCTTCGCATATTTTGATCCCCCGGCCGAGGGTTGGCTTCGGTAAAGAAAGAATTCGTGGGCGGTCATCGTCCCAAAGTCCGGCGCAGATTCTGCCGCCAGTTTTTCTTGCAGGCGCTGAAAACTACGATTCGGACCGTCCCCTTTTCGCCAGCCTGGCGAACCGGACCCACGCCCGGCTCGTGCCAGTGTGATGTGCGGGCTGAAAGCATACTCCTCTTTCGGGACCTTAACCGACCAAAGGCCTTCATCAATCGCTCCTGCAAGAGAAGTTAGTGTCGAATCTCCCTCAATTCCCACCCAGAATACGCGCGGCGCCCGTACCTCGGGAAAGAATCCATAGCCGCGGAAGTTCATTTCGAGCGCCGAGGCGTCAATGTTTTGCAGAACCAACGTAATCCTCTCGGCCACAGCTTCGGATTTTTCTCCAATGAACTTCAAAGTGACGTGCATCGATTCCGGCCGCACCCAGCGCGCCTGAGGAGCGAGCTCGCGCACCTCGTCGAGGAAGCGCGTGATCCGCCCGCGGATGTCGTCATCAATATCGAGCGCGACGAAAAGGCGCATAAGCAATAGCTTCTAGCTACGGGCTTCTAGCCCCTAGCCAGCAGCTAGAAGCCAGCAGCATTTCCTTCACATCAACTTCCTTCGCAGCATATCCAGCGCCAGTGTGGTCGCGAACCAGCGAATGCGTTTGCGATCACCCGGGAAACTTCGCTCAATCACTTCTGTTCCGCTAGCGCTGGCCAGCGCATGAAACACCAACCCTACAGGCTTCTGTGGCGTTCCTCCGGAGGGGCCGGCCACACCGGTGATGCCGACGCCGAGTGTTGACTCACAACGGTAACGGATACCCTCCGCCAGGGCTGCGGCTACTTCACGGCTTACGGCTCCGTGGCGTTCAATCATGTCGGCGGGCACTCCCGCCAGTTCGGTCTTTACGGCATTCGAGTAGACGATGGCGCCGCCGCTAAAATAGCGCGAGCTGCCGCCAACCGAAGTAATTCTCTCGCCGAGCAATCCCCCGGTGCAGGACTCCGCCACAGCCACGGTGGCGTTGCGCATCTGTAGCCAGTAACCGACGATCTGCTCGAGCGATTGTCCGTCTCGCGAGTAAACGACATCGTCGAGTTCCTCTTCGACCGCATCGGCGGCTTCATCGACTCGCGCTTGGGCCGCCTCCGGAGTCTCAGCCCGCGACTTGAAGTGCAGTTGAATTTCCCCCGCTGCCGCCAAGATGGTGGTCTGCACGTCGGTAAATCGTTTGTAGATGGGCGCGACGCGCGCGTCGACGTGAGATTCTCCCAACATGGCAACCTTCAACACTCGCGTTGCCAGAAACGCCGTCGGCACTTTGGAGCGTAATCGTTCGCGGCACTCCGCTTCGAAAAGTGCTGTTAGTTCGTGAGGAGGGCCGGGCAACAGGATGATAATCCGTTCGCGCCCGTCGAACTTGCCGCTCATCCATTCTCCCGGCGCGGTTCCGTTGGCATTCGGCAATACTGTTGCGCCCTCAAGAACCTCCGCCTGCTTGGCGTTGTTGGGGGACATTTTCCAGCCGCGCGCGGCGAAGCGCTGTTCAATAAGTTCGAGAATCGCTTCATCGCGCCGCAAAGCAACCCCCAGCGCCTGTGCCACGGCTTCGCGAGTAAGGTCGTCTTCCGTTGGTCCCAAACCGCCGCTGAAAATCACGATCTCGGACCGGAAGAGCGCGTGCTGCGCGGCCGCAACCAGACGCCCGAGATCATCTCCCACCACACTCTTGAAAATCACTTCGACACCTAACTGGTTGAGCTGCTCAGTTAGATAAAGGGAGTTTGTATCCGTGCGGAAGGGCGTCAGTAACTCGGAGCCCACCGCGATGATTTCGGCGTTCACGGCTAGAAGTGTAAATGAAAAAGTCGGCAGACGCGGATCGGACTGAGCGGCTGAACCAGGTTTCTCGCAACTACTCCGGCAAAAGTGATAGTCCTTGAATGTTCCACGAAAGGTGATGCACAGCGTCTGTGGTTGCCAGAATCACGCTTCGCGCGGGAGCAAAGGCTAGCCCGACCAGGCCGTGGCCGGCGACTTCCAGGCTGGCTTTAGTGCCATCCGGCGTAATCTTCACGATCCCACGCTTGCCCGAGAGTGAAGCTGCCACATACAGATTTCCGGCTGAGTCAAAAGCCAGGCCCTGAGGGCGTCCTAAGCCTCTGAAAAACTTGTGGACCGTCCCGTGCGGATCAATTCTGTGGACCGAATCAAAGCTCGACGTGGTTGGCCCCGTCACAAATAAGTCGCCTTGAGGGCCGAAGGCCAGATGGTAGGCCGAAACGCTCGGCTCCAGGGTAGCAAAGACAAATACTTGCTGGTCGCGGCCGATTTTGAAAATTGTGCCGCTGCGGTCGCCCACGTAGAGATTCTGATTTCGATCAAAGGCGATGCCAGTGGCGATCCCCATCCCCTCGGCATACGTCGTCATGGTTCCATTGGGCGCGACGCTATATACCGCACCATCGTGACGCGAGGACACATACATCTGTCCTTGGCGATCGAACGCGATGGCGGTGGCATTCATCATCTCCGCCACAAACGGTTTCACGGTATAGTTGGTGTCAATCTTGAAGATCGCGACCGGAACCTTTTGGCCGCGTGAACCGGAGAATGTGACGCAGATGTTGCCTTGAGCGTCGAGCGCCGGGTTGGTTACCGGATGCAGATTCTCGGCCACGGGAACGGCCACCTTAACCGTGTGCGCGTTGCTCACGTGACCATCGGTGGCCACCACTACGGGTCCCGAGGTAGCGCCCTCGGGAACGCGCGCGACCAGAAATGAATCCGAGCTGATGACGATTCCGCCTTCTACCTCGCCAAACTGCACACGCGGACGCTCGAACTGCTGTGGGCGCAATCCTGAGCCGGCGATGCGGACCTCGCCCCCCGCCAGAGCAAGTACCGGCGAAACGGATTCAATGTGCGGTCCGCCGTTCACGCTTTTCTTGCCCAGAATGCGATCGGAAAATCCCATGAGGAAAACACTCGCACTACTTTAGAAGACCAAAGTGCAGAAAGAGATGCATAGCAACCAGAGCGTACAGACCGGCAGCAATATCGTCCAGCACGATCCCCGCCCCGTCCGGAATTGCTTCCAATTGTCGCACCGGCGGCGGCTTGACAATATCAAAGGCACGAAAAAGTATAAAGCCCGCCAGAAAAGATTTCCACGCGAGCGGCACGGCGATCAGAGCCACCAATTGACCCGCTACTTCATCAATCACCACGAACTGAGGGTCTTTCCTGCCCGCACCGCGCGCGACCCGCGTAGCCGCCGGAATGCCGATCAGCGTGAGCAGCGCTGCCAAGAGAATTGCAACCGGCGTTCGTAGCGACGGCGAAAGGGAGCGGGCCAGCGCTGCCCAGAGCAAGACGCTTGCGAGCGATCCCCATGTCCCGGGCCCCGGCCGCAGCCGTCCGATACCGAAGAAGGTTGCAATGAGCGTGGCCCATCGAGGTGTCTGCCAGGTCGCCCCAGCCTGCCCTGAGCTTGCCGAAGGAACTGCGGGCGGGACGTCGGCGCTAACACCGAGTTCCGCCGAACGTTTCACGAATCTTCGTCCGAATCTTCAGCAATGCTCTCCCGCATCTGCTCCTCCGCGTCCGCAGCCTGCGATGGAATCACATAAGCGCCGCTCGCCCACTTGCCCAAGTCAATCGTGCGACAGCGCTCGCTGCAGAAGGGAAACTCCGCAGCCGCGTGCTTGACGACTTTCTTGCAGATGGGACAACGGAGTTTGAGAGTGCGCTTGCGAGGCATAGTCGGAGGAAGCTCTGCTTTCGAGAATTTAAGACGAACTACAGAATCCTTGCTACCAGATCATAATCGTGCGCTTCGGTGATCTGACAGCGATAAAATTCGCCCGTCTGCGGAGTTGTCTCCGGAGGAAAGTCATTCACGAAGACTTTTCCGTCAATTTCGGGCGCATGCATCGAAGTGCGGCCTTCCATCAGCAAATCAGTCTCTTCCGACATTCCTTCCAGCAGCAAATCGAACTCCTGTCCCACCAGCATTCTCTTTTTCTTCTTGCTGATTTGCCTCTGGACTCCCATCAAATGTTTGCGCCGCTGCTCAATCTCGCGTGATGAAAGCTTCTTGTCCAATCCATACGCACCCGCCCCCTCTTGATCGGAGTAAGAGAACGTTCCCATCCAATCAAACTGGGCCTCGCGAACGAGTGCACACAGCTCTTCAAATTCCTCTTCAGTCTCTCCGGGAAAGCCTACAACGAACGAGGTGCGTAATGTGAGGCCGGGAATCTCTCGCCGCATCTTGCTAATCGACTTTAGAAAAACCTCCGCTCCGCCACCGCGCTTCATGCGCTTCAGGACAGATGCCGAGGCATGTTGCAGAGGCACATCCATGTAGGAGCAAATTGTGTCGTGAGTTCCAATCGTCTCTAAGAGTTTGCCTGTGATCTTATTGGGATAGGCATAGAGGAAACGAATCCAGCGCAGGCCTTCAATCTTTGCCAGTTTCTCGAGCAGCAGCGCCAACCCATCTTTCAGGCCAAAATCTTCTCCGTAGCAGGTCGTGTCCTGCCCGATCAAAGTGATTTCCCGCACGCCTATTTGCGCCAGGCGCTCGGCTTCCGCAACCACAGATTCGAACCGGCGCGAGCGAAACTGTCCTCGCAGCTGCGGAATAATGCAGAATGTGCAAGGATGGTCGCAGCCCTCCGCAATCTTGATGTAAGCCGTAGATTTCGGGGTGGCCAGGATGCGCGGAGTTTCGTGGTCATACAGATAGTTCGGCAGATCCGCAATCGCGCCATCCCATTGCCCCCGGGAGAATCGTCCCTGCGCAGCCCGTGCGTCGCCTTCTCGTCGCGAAGGCAGCACCACGAAGGGGGAATCTGTTGCGGCTTGGGCCGGAGCGATTCCCGAGGCTGCAAGGATGTTTTGCAACTCGCCGGTTCCCACCACTGCATCCACCTCAGGAATCCGTTTGCGGATTTCGTCACGAAAGCGTTCGACCAGGCAGCCCGCCACGACGAGTTTCTTCGCACGCCCTGAGGTCTTGTGCGCCGCCATCTCCAGAATCGTATTGACGGATTCCTGTTGCGCGCTCTCGATGAACGAACAAGTATTCACAACAATGACATCGGCGTCCTCGGCTCGAGTAGAAAGTTCAGCCCCGGCCCGCGCCAGAAGCCCCATCATCACTTCGCTGTCGACCAGATTCTTCGGGCATCCCAGGCTGACGAAGCCGACTTTTGTGGCAGGAGCAACCCGGGTGTTGTTTTCTGCCCCGGAAGCAATAATGTTTTCGCTGGAAAGCGGGATAGTGAGGTTCTTCGAATGCATGGAATCTAGCTATTTTAACATTTTCTACCGCTGGGCTTCGGTCTCTCCTAAGCCGGCCTCTCATGGGACTTCGGGCACCACGGAAGACAGTAGCCTGAGGATCAAATCTGTGCACTTCATGCTAGGCTAATTGTTACCGGAACAAGGCAGTTCTCCCGCATCCTGCAGGGGAAAATGTCCGGGAAACAGGCCGTAATCGCAGTCCTGATCATGGGGATGTGTTTCCTGGGAGGTTCTGCCGCGGCCCAGGACGAGAAGAATGAATTGACGGGCATTATTGGCCGGACCTTCATCAGCGATCAGGGCATTATAGGCGCCAATTATCCCAACCCGTTCGTACGCTCCGGCAAAGGGCTCACCTTTGAAGTCAACTATTCGCGCCGGCTCTTCGCAACTCCAATCTTCTCGGTTTCGGGAGAGGTGCCCGCTGTCTTTAATCTGGATGAGGATCTCGGTTCGGGCAGCGATGTCGTTCCCTCCGACTACAAACAGATTTTTGTCACCCCCGTGGTTCGCTTGAACCTGTTTCCTTCGACCGCGGTGTCGCCCTGAGTGAGCTTGGGTGGAGGTTTCGGCCACTTCAGCGAGAGTAAGAATCTGAATTATTATGGCACCAATGCAGGAGGTTCATCGACCTCGGGTGGGCTCCAAGGCGGATTGGGATTGGACGTAAGTCCCTTTACCAGGCGCTTCAGCTTTCGCGGGGAAGTCCGCGATTTCTGGTCCGGTACCCCTAATTTACCTCTCGCCGACACGGGTAAGACCCGCCGGCACAATTATTTAGTCGGCGGCGGGGTGACCGCATTATAAAAGGGCGCCCCTCTTGGAGTAGGTTGTGACTGTTCGAATCATTACCTACGAAAAGGAGCATCCTTATGGACAGTGAAAAGTATATTGGGCTCGACGTTCATCAAGCAACCATCGTGGTCGCAGTGATGGATTCCACAGGTAAGTTAGTGATGGAGTCCATCCTCGAGACCGAAGCGGCGACCATTCTTCAGTTCTTTGCCGGCTTGCGCGGAACTTTGTCGGTGACCTTCGAGGAAGGAACCTGGTCGGTCTGGCTATATGATTTGCTCAACCCCCACGTCGACAAACTGGTAGTGTGCAATCCGCGAAAGAATGCGTTGCTCAAGGATGGGAACAAGAGTGATCGCATCGATGCCCGCAAGCTGGCGGAGCTTTTACGCGGCAATCAGCTCAAGCCGGTTTATCACGGCGAAACCGGCGTGCGCATGCTGCGGGAACTATCCCGGAGTTATCTGACCATCGTCAAAGATCTGTCGCGGGTCATGAATCGGCTGAAGGCGGTGTACCGCAGCTGGGCGATTCCCTGTGCTGGAAGAGACGTTTATTACACGCGGAATCGAGCTCAGTGGCTGGCCAAGATCCGGGAAGAAGGGGTGCGGCGGCGAGCCGAACGACTCTATGAGCAACTGGACATGTTACGACACTTGCGTCAGGCAGCACGACGGGAACTGTTGACTCCGCATCGTTTCCGCACCAAGCGACAACTATGGGCCTACAGCGGACTGGCGTTAGAGACCCGTATCAGCGCGGAATATCGCTTGGTCGAAGGTCAAGTGCGACGTTCGAAGAAACTGCTTTCCATTCGAGGCCTGAACAAAGACCATAACCATGATCTGAAAGGTCTCTTCAAAGGTGCGGCCACCATGGCGAGTGTGCGTCCTGGACCGTTCCAGGATTTCTACCAAGCGGCGCTGGCCAAAGGCATAAAGCCAACCATGGCGCGTCTCACACTGGCGCGCAAGATTGCAGCCATTACGCTGACTCTATGGAAGAAGGGAGAAAACTTCGACGCAGAAAAACTAAAATCGCAAGCCGCTTGAGCGTCTCGGGTGAAGAGCCCTTCCATCTCCGGTGATCTTTTCTGGTGGTGGCCAATCGGTTCTTGAGACGCTCGGGTTCGAGGGTGAGTATGACAAACGCCTGTAGACGACACGGTGCCGATGGCACCCAGTCTCTGTGTAACCCCTATGCCCCCTCGGATAACCCGAAAAAGCACTAGGCCCAGAGCCTCAGATAGACCCTTGGTTGACACCGTACAACCGCACGGCTTGATTCGTTTCGAAACTGATCGGCGTCGTCGCTACTAAAGAAGATGCAGCTGCTGAGATGGAATAACCCAGGGGCAGGACACCAGACGAGCGTCTTCTATGGTGAGAGGGGACTGGATGTCGCGGAAAAGATCCGCGCCTCCGGCGGAGGGTGAAAAATGTTCTTGACATCCCCTTATATAGAACTGGCGTTTCTAGCAGGACTGAAGCAGCTAGAGATTTGGAAAGGCTAAGACGCGAATCGTGCTGCTCTTCACAAGCCGTTAAGGCTACGCTAGCTTCATTTCTTGGTGGCTAACTCAACTTCTTCATACAGCCCCGGCAGCCGCTGCGCGGCATCTGCAGAATTCCCGAACCTGGCGGATTCGTAAGCGTCGGTGAAACGGTTCACGCGGGTCCGCAACTGCTCATCGTCGATGATGCCCTCAAATTCCCGCGCGGTCTGAGCGGACGATTTTTTTATCCCACGCCTCTCCAGATATCGAGCCATGCGTTCATACCACATCGTGGCCGCCTGATGCGGCGACCGTTCAGGATGTGCTTGCAGCTGTCTTATGCGGATGATTTTCGCGATCCGCGCCGCGTTCCCCAGCAATAGCAGAAGCATCCCGAGTGCCCAGCCGAGTACGAACCACCGCGTTGGCGCCTGCTCGGCGGCTTGTTGACTTCGCCGTGCCCAATCCAGCAGCCCCGTATAGCGCAGCTTGGCCCACATCCGCGTTCGTTCCCACGAACCGCGGGTTCCGCTCACCGTCGCCTTTGCCAGAATGTACTGGTGCGAGAAGTCGTAGCTGATCACCCACTCCCGCCAAAACGATTCGGCCGCATCCAGATAGAGCAGGGCTCGGTCCCAACCTTCCGGAGTTCCGATCTCGCCTCCTGGCGTGGGATCGAACGTGATCCAGCCGTAGCCTGGGAAATAGGCTTCCACCCAAGAGTGCGCATTCTTAGCCCGGACTACGTAGTTGCCGGTGACATCGTTGAATTCATCGCTGCGGAACCCGTTCACCACGCGCGACGGAATGTGCAGTGTGCGCAGCATGATCGCCATGGAAGAGGCAAAGTATTCGCAGTGGCCTTGCTTGCGCTCGAAAAGAAAGTTCGCCAGAGGATCAGCGACGGGAGAACGCAGCAACTGCAGCGTGTATCCATAGTGGGTCTTTAAGTAAGTCTCCACGGCAACGGCCTTATCGTAGTCATTGGAAGCCGAAGCGGAGATTTGCACCGCCAGCTGCGGAATGCGGGGATCAAGGGCAGGAACTTGTAAATAGGCCGAAACAAATTGCGGCAGCGAACTACCCGCCGACCGCAGTTGCAGCGCGGACGGCCTGGCGATATCCGAATCCGCTTCATACACGGTGACGGCGTGCTGGCTGTCCAGATCGTAAACCGCTCCGCCTGGGTCAACCTGCAGCGCCCGATACACCCCCATCACGCGGCGTCCCCAAGGGGCAAGAAAAAAGACATTCGTGCCAATGGGTTCGAGCAACACCCGGTAATGAATGAGGTGAGGCGTGGTTCCGGGCGCTGCCTGACGGCCGGCCTGGTAGACTGCCGGCACTCCCTGAATGAGCAGGGGTACGGAAAATGCTCCGTCTGCCTGCCGCTGCAATTCGAACTTCTGATGCGGATTCGACCAATTCTTGCCGTCGAAATGGGCTAGCGCTACACCGCGCCAGTGGAGCGGATATTGTCCGCGCTTGTCTCCGCTGATCTGGATGTGCATCACCACCGCGTTGGATTGTTGAATCTGTCCGATCTGTCCCAGTTGCACCCGATCGCTAAAGCCGGTGGAAAGATCCGTACCGAACGAATAGCCGCCCATGTAGCCTGCTGACATGCGCGGCAAAAGAAAAAATACCGCCGCCGCAGCCACCAATATCATCAGCACCAACCCGGGTGTTACCCGCGCCAGTGAGAACGCCAAATGCCGGTGCTCATGTGCATCGGGAGAGTGCCGCGCTTGAAATTTTGCGGCTCGTCCTGATCGTCGCATTTCCATCAGGATGAAAGTGGCGACCGCCATCAGCATGAACCCGGCGAAAAACAGCAGAAAAACGCTGTCCACAGTGAGCACCGCGGAGGCCAGCACCATCAGAAAGGCGAGGATCGCCAGAGTCGTGTAGTCACGATCGCGCCGCAGCGAAAACGTGCGCACCACCACGGCGAACATCACCAGGTGTACGGTTGCTGCCAGAAACGTGCGGGAAAGAAAGAAGTAATCGGCAGCGTAGAAAACGAAATACAGAATTGTCAGAGGCGTCGTCCATCGCACCGAAATCACGACCCGCCGCCGTTCTGCCAGCAGATAGCCGCGTACGGCCAGCGCTGCTCCCACCAGCAAGATTGTTGGCAGATCCAGGCCGCCGGTACTGGCGAGCATTCCAAATCCCATCAAAACAAGTAGATACAACGATAATTCGAAGTATTTGCTGATGGCTTGAGGAAGGGCAATTACTCCGGATTGTTCAGAAAGCTGCATGATCAAGTGGAGGCGAGGATCCGGAAGGCTATCCGCACTCTCCTGAGATTCGCTTCATTCGACGCGTATTGAGTTGAACCTCTATTGTTCGACAAACTCTATCAAGAAGGGAAGGCTTTCCTCAGTTTTCCCGGCACCGAAAGTCACCAGTCCTCTGCCCATGCCAACGGCTCGAAGGAGGGAGCACAAAGAATCCGAGTTTGAGTTTGCTAGAATGATTCGAGTCAGGCATCGGTCTCACGCGACGTACTCTCGCCAACCCCGCCAGATCCGGAAGGAAGCAACGGTAACGGGCTCTTGCGTGTGCAGTGGGCCCCCGGTGCCTGGCTTATTTCTTCCCGCCTCGATCCAGACTCATTCCGGCTCGCGATAGCACGTTCCGCACCGTCCAGCAAGATTTCTGCGGAACCAAGCTTTACAAGCGCTTTACAAGTCTTTTCGCAAGAACCCTCTCTATACCCCATCTAACTAGTGGTGATAGCACTCACCTCAGCCAGGGGTCAAGGATTAAGATATGCGCAATCTTCCAGCAAAATTGGTTTCGCCAAGGGTAACCATTCGCGTCGCTGGCTCTCTGTCTCAGGGCCATCTCGCCTACCTCGACCAACTCGTTTCTTCCGCGATCGATTGCGCCTTGTGGCCTCTGCTTGATTTGGCTCATCTTGAAGAGTTGGATCACGTCGCTCTCATGTATCTCGCCGGCGGTGAGGGTCGTCAATTCGGCATCGTCGCCCGCCCGAATTTTATCCGCGAGTGGATGCAGCACGAGAAAGATCGCCAAGCTGCTTGATAATCATCGCGGAAGACTTTGCCCCGCGTCGTCAGCCAGGAATCGGCCCGCTTTTCTCCCAAGAAACAGGATTAGTGATCTCGATCTTCGTAGAGAGTCGCGGAATCAAGCACGTCATCTGCCTTCGTTAGACATTCCTGCTTCGATCGTTCAAAATACTGATCTCGTACCCAGGAGCTCTCATTGACCACACCAATCCGTGCCAGAGTGAAGATCAGCGCTCTTGGCACCTACGTACCGCCTCGCGTTCTCACCAACGCCGACCTCGAACAACTGGTGAATACCACCGACGAATGGATTCTTGCCCGTGTCGGCATTCGCGAACGCCATATCGTTGCCAAGGGAGTGGCTACCAGCGACCTGGCCGTTGAGGCCGCCAAGAGAGCCCTCGCCCAGCGCGGCTTGGCTCCCACAGACGTCGATGCGATCATCGTCGCCACAGTTACTCCCGATATGCTTTTCCCCTCCACGGCCTGCCTGGTCCAACACAAACTGGGCGCTACGGGGGTGTGGGGATTCGATCTTTCTGGTGCCTGTTCCGGCTTCGTCTACGCCGTACAAACCGGAGCGCAATTCATCGCCACCGGCGCGCACAAGCGGATCCTGGTGATCGGCGCCGATGTCATGTCCTCGATCATCGATTACACCGACCGCGCTACCTGCGTAATCTTTGGAGACGGAGCCGGTGCCGTGATTCTCGAAGCTGCCGAAGATGACTCGGTCGGCCTGATCGATTTTATCCACGAAGTGGATGGCTCTGGCGGATGCTATCTCTATATGCCCGGCGGCGGGAGCCTGAATCCATCATCCCGCGACACGGTCGACAAGAAAATGCACTATGTCCACCAGGATGGACAGCAAGTTTTCAAGTTCGCCGTGCGCAAGCAAACCGAAGCCTGCTCGAAGTTGCTGGAGCGCAATGGATTGAAAGGTTCGGATATCGACGCCTTCATCCCTCATCAGGCCAACCTGCGCATCATCAACGCCACGGCCGAGCGCCTCCAACTGCGTCCAGAAAGCGTAATCGTCAACATCGACCGCTACGGCAATACCACCGCCGGCACGATTCCGTTAGCCATGAACACGGCCATTGAGGACGGCAAGCTGAAAAAGGGAAGTCTTGTCCTGATGGCTTCAGTGGGGGCTGGTTTCACGGTGGGTGCGGCGCTACTGCGCTGGGCATTCTGAGGGCTTCGGCCTTTCGGCTACCAGCATTCCCCATCGATTGTTCCCATAAACAATTTTCATGAGTCAGAGGTGCATCGGCACCGCATTGCCATTGATCTAAGCGTTTGCGGGTTTGTGCCCTTCGCAACGACCTGGAAGCTAATATGGGAGAGATGCGCCGCCGACATCGATGGCAAACTCTGCTGGCCTTCGCCATCATCTACCTGGTTTGGGGTTCAACATTTCTCGCCATCCGCGTGGGCGTGCGTGAGGTACCGCCATTCTTGCTAGCCGGCATGCGATTCTTCGCGGCTGGAATTCTGATCTATGTGTGGATGCGTGCACAGGGGACTCCTTCTCCGACTCGCCGCGAGTGGTTTTCTGCTTTTTTTCTTGCGCTCTTGATCTTCGTGGGTGACTATGGCTTGCTTTTCTGGGCGGAAAAGCGCGTGCCCTCGGGGATCGCCGCGGTGATGATGGCGACCATCCCAGTCTTCATGGCGATCGCGGAAATTATCATTCTGCGCACGCAAAGGCTCACCTTCCGGTTGGCCTTAGCGCTCTTGGTGGGGATTGGCGGCGTAGCTGTTCTCGTTGGCCGCACCGCAAGTTTTGGGGAAGGAGCGATTGATACTCCCGGAGCCATCGCTCTGGTGGTGGCGGCGATCAGTTGGTCACTGGCGGCAATTCTCACGCGCAAACTAAGATTGCCAGAATCGAAAGTAATGAGTTCGGGAGCCCAGATGCTTGCCGGAGGAATCCTGCTCACCCTGACAGCGGCGTTGCTGGGAGAGGTTCAAGGCTTTCGCGTGAGCGCAGTATCCTTCGGTGCATGGTTGGCACTGGTTTACTTGATCGTCGCCGGCTCAATTGTCGCCTTCACCGCCTACGTGTGGCTCATCCACCACGAGTCTCCAACAAAAGTGGGGACATACGCTTATGTGAATCCAGTCGTCGCGGTTGTGCTTGGATATTTCCTGGGTGGCGAGGCGCTGGGCATGCGAACGATCGTCGGAACGGTCCTGGTTCTGGTGAGCGTGGTAGTGATTACCACCACGCCGAAAAAGATCGAGAAACTGCATCCGCTGGTTAAAGAAGCGGAACTAGCAGAGCCATAGGCTTGCCCGTTGCGCCGTCTTGTCGGCTTTCGTTTTTCCTACGGATGCGTCATCTTCTCCGGCCGCACCAACTGATCAAACTCCTCGCTCGTAAGATAGCCCAGCTTCAACGCAGCCTCGCGTAAGCTGCTGTGTTCCATGTGAGCCGTGTGGGCGATCTGCGCGGCCTTGTCGTATCCCACTTTTGGCGCCAGCGCTGTGACCAGCATCAGAGAGTTCTTGACGTACCAATCCACTTTTGCACGATCGACTTCGATTCCCTTGATCATGTATTCGACATAACCGTGGCAGGCATCGGCGATCAGCGTTACTGAGTGCAGAAAGTTGTAGATGATTACTGGCTTGTACACGTTGAGCTCGAAGTTTCCCTGCGATCCCGCAAAGCCGACGGCCGCGGTTGCGCCGTGAACCTGCACGCAAACCATAGTCATGGCTTCACACTGTGTCGGATTCACCTTGCCCGGCATGATCGAAGACCCGGGCTCATTTTCGGGGATCGAAAGCTCGCCCAGCCCGCACCGTGGTCCGGAAGCCAGCCATCGAATATCGTTCGAAATCTTCATGAGGGATGCAGCCAGGGTTTCCATCGCGCCCTGCGCGAAGACGATTTCGTCATGCGCCGAAAGCGCGGCGAACTTGTTGCCATGAGACCGGAAGGGAAGGCCGGTAAGTTCCGCAATCTTTTTCGCAGCGCGCTCGGCAAATTCTGGATGCGTGTTCAACCCAGTTCCCACGGCGGTTCCACCGATGGCCAGGTCATAGAGGCCGTCCAGTGCTTGTTCTAGGCGCTTGACGTCACGCTGCAACAGGCTGGCCCATCCGCCGAACTCCTGTCCAAACGTCAGCGGCACAGCATCCTGCAAATGCGTGCGGCCGATCTTGACCACGTCATTGAATTCTCTCGCCTTGGCTTCGATCGCATCGTGCACGCTTCGGATCGCCGGAATTAACGCATTCTTCAATCGATCCGCGGCCGCAATATGCATTGCCGCCGGAAACGTGTCGTTCGACGACTGAGACATATTCACGTGGTCATTAGGATGGACCGGCTTCTTCGATCCCATCTCGCCGCCCGCGATTTCGATGGCGCGGTTTGAGATGACCTCGTTCACGTTCATGTTGGTCTGTGTCCCGCTGCCGGTTTGCCAGATGCGCAAGGGAAACTGGTCCAGCAGCTTGCCCGCGATCACCTCGTCGGCAGCTTGCACGATGAGCTTGGTCTTATCCGCCGGCAGTTTGCCCAGATCCTGGTTTACCAGCGCGCACGCCTTCTTGAGGATGCCGAACGCGCGAATTAACTCCGGCGGCATGGTGTCGCGCCCAATGTTGAAATGAAGCAGGGAGCGCTGGGTCTGTGCTCCCCAGTAGACATTGGATGGGACTTCGATTTGTCCCATGCTGTCGGATTCAATGCGCATACGCGTCGCCGATTCTGTAAGAGTTGGCATATTGTGTCCTGACCTGAGCGAAGGACGAATGGGTAACCAGAAATTATAGCGCGGGACGCACACCTGACTGTGCGCCCACTCACGCTAAGTTGTGATGGAAAAGAATCCGCAACCTGCGCGTGCTAGAATCATCGGTCTCCGATCTGCCCTCGTCCCCTTAGCGACCGGCGCAGCGGCGTCCAAGCCATGCCTGACTTTCTCACCCTTGAAGAGGTTGAAACTCTGCCCAAAGCTAAAACCCGTCCGCATCCCGAGCCGCGCACTGACGTACTGGTGATCGGTGCTGGCCCCACCGGCCTCGCCTGCGCGATTGAAGCGCAAAAGATCGGGCTCAGAGTCGTGATCCTCGACAAAGGCTGTCTGGTGAATTCTCTCTATCACTATCCCCCCGGCATGCTGTTTTTCACCACTCCCGAACTGCTCGAGATCGGCGATATCCCTTTCACCACAGCAAGGCAGAAACCCACTCGCGAAGAAGCTCTGGAGTACTACCGCAAGGTTTCGCAGCATTACCATCTCGACATCCGCCACTACGAGTGGGTAAAGACGGTCATGGGGGAGGACGGAAACTTCAGCATCACGGCCACCGACCGTGCCGGCCGGCCGCACGACTACCGATGCCGCAAAGTGATCGTCTCCACCGGCTACTACGATCTTGCCAACCAGCTTTGCATTGCCGGCGAAGACATGCCTAAGGTTTCGCATTACTACGGCGATGCTCATCCTTACTACGACACCGATGTGCTCGTGATCGGGGGGAAGAACTCCGCCGCGATTGCAGCTCTGGACCTATGGCGGCACGGTGCGCGCGTTACGCTAGTCTATCGCGGTTCACACTTGCATCATCACGTCAAATATTGGATCAAGCCCGATCTGGAAAATCGCATCAAGAACAACGACATCGAGGCGTACTTCGAAAGCACCGTCCAGGAGATTGGCGTGGACCACGTCGTCGTCAACACGCCACGAGGGCCGATCCGCCTGAAGAATGATTTTGTCCTTGCCCTCATCGGCTACCATCCTGACTACGATTTTTTGCGCAGCATGGGTATCGAACTGTCGGACGAGCAGCACCGTCCAGTCTGCGATCCAGTCTCGCTGGAAAGCAATGTGCCGGGGATTTATGTTGCCGGTGTGATCGTGGCGGGATCACGAACGAATGAGATTTTTATCGAAAATGGTCGCTTCCACGGCCGGCAGATCGCTGAAGATCTGAAGATCAAGCTGCGGCCGGAAAGCGGCAATCACGCAATCGGTGATCGCTGATCAATCTCTGAAGCCTATCGTTATTTCAGCAAGTATTCCTTGACGAACATCACCGTGACATACAACTGAAAGTCGCGGTTCTTCTTCTTGGCGAAGCCGTGGCCTTCGTCCTTCGCCAGCAGCCACCAAACCGGCGTTCCGTTCTTGCGCACCACCGCGACCATCTGTGCCGACTCGCTGGCCGGAACCCGCGGATCATTCTGCCCCGCAATCACGAACAGCGGCTTGGTGATGTTCTTCGCGTTGTTGGCCGGCGCGATCCGTTCAAGGAACTCGCGCATCTTCGGGTCGCGTTCGTCGCCGTATTCCACGCGCCGCAGGTCCTGGCGGTAGCCGGAAGTGTGCTCCAAAAACGTAACCAGATTCGACGGCCCGACGACGTCCACCGAGCAGCAGATGCGATCGTTGTAGTTCGTAGCGACAGCGAGCGTCATGAAGCCGCCATAACTCCCGCCGGTGATCATGACCCTCCCCGCATCCAGATCAGGCTGCGTCTGAATCCAGTCCAGGAGCGTATTTATGTCCTTGTACGATCCCTCGCGCAGACGCCCGTTGTCGAGTTTCTGAAACGTCTTGCCATATCCAGTGGAGCCGCGCACGTTTGGATAGATGATGACGATGCCCATCTCGTTGATGTAGTAGTTGTCACGTCCGAGAAAGTCAGGACGGACCTGACCTTCCGGCCCGCCATGAATGTCAATAATCACAGGCCGCTTGCCCGGAAACTTTGCTGGAGGCTTATAGAGGAACGCGGAGATCGAGCGCTCATCCCACGACCTCCAATGGATCAACTTGGGCTCGGCAAATCCGGAAGTATTGAGACCACCACTTTCACTGTACGTCCATCGCTCCAGTTTGCCTGTAGCCATGTCGAGGGAGTAGGCATCGTAATCCAGACTGGCGGTGCTGAGCGAGAAAGCCAGCTCCCGGCTATTGTTGCGCCACGTTATCCCGTACATCACGCCCACCGGCAGCTTAGGCACCGGAACTTCTTTGTTGGTCTTTGTATCCAGCACGTGCAGCGCGCTGATTCCGTCCTCATTCGCTTCGAAAGCAATCCAGCGCCCGTCTTTCGCAAGATCGAATTCGTCCACATCCCAATTGAGCCCGGGAGTCAGAACGGTGGCCTTGCGGCTGCTCAGATCCATGTAAACCAGCCTCTGGAATTCAGCATCCTGATCGCTGGTCATGTAAACGCCTTTTTCATTCTTGGAAAACCGGGCGTTGCTGTAAGCCACTGTTTCGGCCGCCTTCGGAGTCAACAACTCCTTTTTGCCGGAAGCCACGTCCACCAGCCACACATAGCTCTCCGCCGCCGATACATAGTTTGTTACCAGCAACTGCTTGCCGTCCGGCGACCAGTCGGAAATGCGCCACCCCCCTCCCTCCATCTCCGCTACCAAGCGCGCGCTTGCGGCATCGGTCGCATTCACCACCCAGATGTCCACATCATTGCCCGTGCGCTTGGTGGAACCGTATGCCACGCGGTCGCCTTGATACGACCAGCGCGGGTCAGTGTTCCGTGACTTGCCGTCGGTGAGCAGCGTGATATCGCCCGTGGCTAAGTCATAGCGATAGAGCTGGAAAAATTCGCCGCCGCCCAGGTCTTTGGTGAACAAGAAACTCTCGCCCTTCACCGGTTCGTAGATCGGATTACCCACGCGGTCGGGGAAAAACGTGAGTTGGAAACGCGCTCCCCCCGGAAACTTCACCTGGTGCACCTGCGCCGTGTCGGCGAAGCGGGTCTCGATCAGCATCTCGCGGCGGGTTGGGTGCCAGCTCGAAAAGTCGGCGGATCGGAACTCGCCGTAGCGCCCCACGGATTCAGCGAGGGAAGAGGGAATTTTGGGAATCCCTTCGACAACCAGATTTTCGTTAGGCACAACTTCGTCGCTCTGCGCAAGCGCAAGCGAAGCGAAGAGAATCATGGTGAGCGCAGGTAAAGACAACAAGAAAGATCGTTTCATCGACCACTCCTCTGTCCCTCGGACGGACTTAGCAGTCTTCTGTTAGCAGGATGGCAGCGTGCATCTTAGGCTGGCTCCGAAACCGAGTCAACCCAAGGAAAACCCAAGGAAAACCCAAGGAAAACCCAAGGAAAACCCAAGGAAAATCCTCATCCCTGGACCCAGTCCCACCCGGTGACGCCAAAACCGAAGCTCGATCTTTGCTACCCTAGCCATTCCCATGGAACCCCAACCAGAGTTTGCGGCTCCGTCGATCTCTCTGGCTTCGTACTTGCGTCTGGTGCGATGCAATCGTAATTTCCGCCAGCTGTGGCTGGCGCAGATTGTCAGCGAAATTGGCGACTGGTTCTACACACTCTCCATCTACACGCTGTTGTTGCAGTTGACCGGCCACGCCAGCTCGGTGGCGTTGGCTCTGGTTCTGCAAGTTCTGCCGCAGACTTTCGTAGGTCCAACCGCGGGCGTGGTGAATGACCGCCTGCGCCGCAAGCACGTGATGATTGCCGCCGATCTGGTCCGCGTCATTGTCGTGCTGGCCATGCTTCTGGTGCGTTCGCGTTCCATGGTATGGCTGGTCTACCCTTTGCTGCTGGCGGAGACCGGCATGGCTGCGTTCTTCGAACCGGCTCGCAGTTCGGTGATCCCCAACATCGCGGCCAAGGGAGAAGTGCTCATCGCCAATACTCTGTCATCGGCTACGTGGTCGGTGAACCTGCTGATTGGCGCTTCCGTGGGTGGAGTGGTCGCAGCCTTCTTCGGACGAGACGCCGTGTTTGCCCTGAACGCGCTCTCATTCCTGATGTCGGCGATTCTTATCGGAGGCATGCACTTCGTCGAGCCTCATGCCGAATCCGCCGCTCCGCTCCGTCCACGCGATCTGTTCGATTTCTCCCCAGTACTGGAAGGCATTCGCTACGTGCGCAGCCATCGCACGCTCCTACCCGCGGTCTTCGCCAAGGCTGGCGAACTCATGATTGGCCCGAGTTGGGTGATCTTTACGGTTATGGGTGCGCACGAATTCGCCGTGCACTGGCACAACGTTGACGCTGCCCGTGGATCGATGCTCGGCATGAGCATCCTGCTTGGCGGCCGCGGCATAGGAGCGCTCGTTGGCCCGCTGATCGCAGCTCGCTGGGCGGCTCGCAGCGACCGCAGGCTGCAACTCGGAATCTTCTTCGGCTATCTCACTATCGCGCTTGGATATGGAATTCTCGGGAGCAGCCGCACGGTGTGGATGGCCAGCGCCTGCGCCATGCTCGCACACGCTGGAGGGTCAACGGTCTGGGTGTTCTCCACAACCCTGCTCCAGCTTCATACCGACGATCGTTTCCGCGGCCGCGTCTTCTCCGCCGACCTGGCTCTCTCGATGCTCACCATCGCCGCCGGAGCTTACCTGTGTGGACGCCTGCTCGATGTGGGGGTTTCTGCCCGCATGGTCGCTACGGGTACGGGATTAGTCATGCTACTTCCTGCAGGGCTGTGGGCGCTGGCGATGCGGGCAGCAGGGGATCGGCCGGGTCTAAAGAAATCGCCAGGAACCTGATGTTCTCAACCCTGCACCCGGTCGATCTTCGCGGCCATGATGAAGTCGCTCTCGGTGAGACCGTCGACCTTATGCGTCCACAACGTAACCTGCACTTTTCCCCAGGCAAGCAGAATGTCAGGATGATGCCCTTGTTCCTCCGCTAGTGCGCCAACGCGGTTGACGAACTCGAGTGCCTTGGCGAAATCGGGAAACTTGTATTCCCGAGTGAGATGGTGCTCCTCAACGACGTTCCACTTCGGAACGACCTTGTGCAGCGTCGTAAGTTCCTTCCCCTTAAGTGGAGGAACTCCGCCGCGGCAGGGAACGCATTTTTTATCAGCTAGTGGTTCCGTCATTAAAATTTCTCCGCCAGCCATGATAGTTCAATCCGCGGAAGACCGTTTTCGAGTCGTCCAATACATCATTGAAACCCCAAGGCTTGCGGGCGCATCTGTAGATGATCAATTCGATCTGAGGCTTGGGGCAGAACGACATGACTCCACAACCGGCAAGCGGCGGTTCCGCCCCAGGCGGAAAGAATCCCTGGCTAATCGCCGTCGCCGTAATGCTGGCGACGTTCATGGAAGTGCTCGACACCTCCATTGCTGCGGTCGCATTGCCCTACATCGCCGGCAGCTTATCCGCGAGCAACGACGAGGCCACGTGGGTTCTCACCAGCTACCTGGTTGCGAACGCTATTATCTTGCCGGCCAGTTCCTGGTTTTCGCTGCGTTTTGGCCGCAAGAGATTTCTGATTACCTGCATCGTAATCTTTACGATCTCGTCATTCGCGTGCGGAGCCGCTACCAGTCTTGCGCTGATCCTGATGGCGCGGGCCGTGCAGGGTGCCGGAGGCGGAGCGCTGCAGCCTTTGTCTCAATCGATTCTTCTCGAAACTTTTCCTCCCGAGAAAAGAGGATCGGCCATGGCGGTCTTCGCTCTTGGAGTTGTGGTCGCGCCGGTCCTCGGGCCGACGCTCGGAGGCTGGCTCACCGACACTTACTCCTGGCGATGGGCGTTCTATATCAACATTCCGATCGGAATTTTTGCCATATTCATGATCTCCCGTTACGTGGAAGATCCTCCTTACATTAAGGAAGCGCGTCCCGGCAGGTTTGATGGAATCGGGCTCGGCCTATTGGCTGTCTGGCTCGGTTGCCTGCAAATCATCCTGGATAAAGGGCAGGAGGACGATTGGTTTGGCGCAACCTGGATCCGTTGGGCCGCGACCATCCTGGTCGTTAGTTTGGTCGCATTTCTGATTCGCGAGTTCGGCCACGAGAAGCCTCTGGTGGATCTGCGTGTCTTCCGCCATCGTAACTTCGCCATCGGATGCCTGCTCATTGGATTGTTTGGCGCGGCCATCTATGGACTCGTGACACTGCTGCCGCTTTTCTATCAGGAGTTGATGGGCTACACCGCCCTGGCGGCGGGCTGGGCGGTGAGTCCGCGCGGCATTGGAGCGATTGTTGCCATGCCCGTTATCGGATACTTAACCGCGAAAATGGATAACCGCTGGCTCATCGCATTCGGATTTTCATTATTTGGAGCGGCCAGCTTGTGGTTTGGTGAGGTCAATCTTTCGATTGGGCAGTGGACCTTTTTGTGGGCCATTCTGATCAGCGGATTCGGCTCGGGATGCGTCTTCGTTCCCCTCTCGACCACGGCCATGGCTTTCTTGAAAAACGAGGAGATCGGCAATGCCAGCGGTCTCTACAATCTGCTGCGAAATATCGGAGGCAGCATCGGCATCTCGGTGGTGAACACCATCGTCGCGCGGCACGAGCAATTGCATCGTAACGAACTGGCCAAGTCGCTCACTCCGGCGCGCATTACGGTGCAGGATTCAATTCACGGGATGCAACAATATTTGACCACGCAAGGGGCCTCGCCCACCACCGCGCTGCACCGGGCCTATGGACTGATCAATGTGGCGCTCACCGGACAGGCGCGTCTGTGGTCCTACGTAGATGACTTCCGCTATATGGCATTAATGTGCTTCGGCTGTGTGCCAATCGTGTTCGCCTTGAAGAAAGCTGTGAGGAAAGGGCCGTCGGGGGCAGCGCATTAACTTGTCTCTGTACAAAACGAATGAGGGCACGGTTATAAGGCGTGCCCTCGAAAACCATCTTTTGGAGACTTTTCAGAACGGAATATCCTCATCCGTGATCGGCCCTGGCGTCGCGCCAGCGTGTTCGGGTTGGGGCGTGCTCTGGTCGAAGTTGTTGCCGCCACCGGCTGATGCGCCGCGGGAGCCTCCGCTGAATTCTCCACCACCTTCGCCGCCGCCGCGTCCGCCGAGCAGGATCAGATCACTGCCCACCACTTCGGTCATGTACTTCTTCTGGCCGCTGGTCTTGTCGTCCCAGGAGCGGGTTTGCAGGCGGCCTTCGATATAGACTTTCCCTCCCTTCTTCAGATATTCTCCGGCAATTTCTGCCAGCCGCTGCCAGAGCACCACGTTGTGCCACTCCGTGCGATCCTGCCATTCGCCTGCCTTATCCTTAAAGCGCTCGTTGGTGGCGATTGTGAGCTTGGCCACGGGCGTGCCCTGCGGCGTGTATTTAATTTCGGGATCTTTCCCCAGATTGCCGATCAGTTGAACTCGGTTGAGACTTTTTCCTGCCATCGGGTGCTCCTTCGCAGGGGTTCACTATAGCAGAATTGGCCGAGTGGAAATGGTGCGAACCGTCACAATGGCGATGTCGAATCGTGATTTGGGGCGTGCAAGTGCGAACAACGAAAGGCTAAGAGCCAATAGCGTCTTAAGGTATAATCGCTGCCATGCCTGCCGCACCCGGAGCGACCAAGGCCGTAGGGATGGTACCCGACGAGCTCAAGTGGGAACCGAAGTCCAAGGGCTTGACAACGCCGCGCAAGAAGAAACCGAAGGAACTCGCGGTTATCACCGAGTGCTGCACGGGATGCGCCGGCTCGCCGGCTTGCTTGGAGTATTGCCCGGTGGAAGACTGCATGTTCTGGGTGCCCGACGAAGACTGCACGCCCTTCGGGCGCATCGCGGTCGATCCCATTCTCTGCATCGGCTGTAAAAAGTGTCTTAGCAAAGGCCCCGACGGCTGTTTCCTTGACGGCTGCCCCTGGGACGCCATCGTGATGGTGGAAACAACGGAAGTGGAAAAAGAAGTGGGAGCGATGGCGATTTGAGGATGGGTTCTAGCTATTAGCTTCTACCCGGAGCGGTAGGTTACTTGGCGACCCGTCCATCGGAACTCTTCGCAATCTCAGCTGTGGTGCTGCTGGGGCTCAGTTTCCTGTCCCGCCTTTCCCTCGGCCAAGCTGGTATCTCGATTGCTGTGCGTACTGTAGGTTATGGGTTTCCGCCGAGTACCGTGTTTCACGCGATGGCATGGTTTCTGTCTTTCTTCGCCGCGATATATTCTCGCTGGCCTCTGTCCCTAAACAACCGGGCGGCGGTTTGGCACTACTGGATTACGGCCGCTGCGATTGCCGCGTTTTGGTTTTGTTTTCATTTTTTTGCGTTTCACGCCCCGCGCGAATCGGACCTGACCGTCCGCCAAACAGCCGCGTGTACTTGGGCACTTTATTTCGATGATGGTAATCTTGCTCGCACCGACGATCTTCGTCGCCAACCTGGCGTTCGCGGTCGTCCGGTTTCAGAATTTCAACGCTAGCCATTAGCTACTTCTTTCGGACCCTTGAGTTCCAGTAGATCCCAGAGATTACCGTACAGGTCTTCGAAGACTGCGACCGTTCCATACGTTTCCTCGCCCGGCGCTTCCCTAAACTTCACTCCGCGCGCCGTCATAGCACGGTATTCGCGCCAAAAATCATCTGTGTGGAGAAACAGAAACACGCGGCCGCCTGTCTGGTTTCCAATCCGCGCACTCTCCTCCGGCGTTGCTGCTCGCGCCAGCAGCAGGTCAGTGCCGCGCGAACCGGGTGGACGCACGAGCACCCAGCGCTTGTCTTGACCGTTCCGCTCTTTGGCGAGGCTATCCTCCACCACGATGAAACCAAGCGATTGTGTGAAAAACGCCAGCGCTTCGTCATAGTCCCGGACGAGGAGAGCCACGTAACCGAGTGTCTGCGCCATGCTTGTTAGAGTGGAACTGTTCCGCGCCTAATGTCTGATCCGGCAGTCGAAGGCCGGACATGCTATTTCGCCCGTTCCCGTATCGCCTTCTCCGTCTCGCCTGCCTGCTGCCGCACGTCATTCGAAATATCCGGCATCTCACGCTCGTAGGGAAGAATGGCCGGAAGATCGTCGGGTTGGCCGATAAGATAGAGAGCCCGCAGCGCCTCCCACACCTGCTCGGTGGACGGATCGACTACGGCGATTTCCGCGCCAGCCGCGATTTCCGCGCCGGTTCCTGCCACCGAACGTATTCGTCCTGGAATTGGGGAACGGATTTCTACCGTCTCCTTCCCGGATTGCAGCTTCGCAATGAGTCCACCCTGATGGATGGCAGTGCCAGCCCGGTCGGCATCGATGATACGTCCGGGTTCCGGAGAAGTAATCTGCGCCGGTTGCAGAAGCGCTGCAATCTGCGGACGGCCCGTGGCATCTCCGAAGCGCACCAGCGAAAGCGCCGCATTGGCGCCTACCATGGGGGAAGGGTCGTTGAGCAACTTCAGCAGCACTTCGTGAAATCCCGCGCCAGTCGTGTCTTGTCCCATGACCCAGGCATCGGTGTTGCGCACTTCTTCTACCGGGTCAGCCGCTATTTGCACCAGGTCCGGATACCACTGCTTCGCACTCGCATCGTGCCGCGTGATGCGCTCGCCTACCTGCACCAGCGCCTGCTGAATGTGCCGGGGCTTCTTTGTATCGTGCAGATATGCGTCCAGTTGCTGGTCAGAAAGTTTCCGACCAAACCACGTGTTCCACCAGAACAGAAAAGGCATCAGGCAGATTAGCCAGGCGGTGAGGAAGAAGAGCAACTTCTGGGTGCGTGACGTGCCGGGCTTTCGCGCTTGGGCAGTGACGGTCGGGGCTGCTTGTGGATTAGCGGACATTGCGAAATTCGGGACAGATTAGACCATTATTCCACCACATCGGCGTCGAGCACGCGCTCCTGCTCCAGATAATGCGAAACTGCATACTGCGCCAAAAGGGGTGTCTGGAGCCGGATTTCAGCGCCGATCCATTCGCCCTTGGCATGCGGCTTATCCGGAGCGTGATTGCAACGTCCGCCGCTGCCGAATTGCGGTCCGAAGTCCGCGCTCTGAATCTGATCGAACTGATTGATCTGCCACCAGGCTTCGTCCCCGACGGTTCCGGCGACATCAATTTTTAGGCGCACGATCGCCATAGATCAAAATGCTTTAGCTATGCGGGAACCACTGGTACAGCATGAAATATACGAGCACACCGGTGACGCTGACGTACATCCACAGCGGCCACGTCCAGCGCGCAATCGCCCGATGCTTATCATAGCGTCCGCGCAACCCGCGGCTTAACGTGATTATTACCATGGGAACAATTACAATCGCCAACGTGACGTGAGGGATGAGCACCAAAAGGTAAATCGTCCGCCATACACCTCCGCCCAAGAAGTGGATGTCGCCGACGTGCGCATGGAAATATACGTAACAAGCCAGGAACAAAGCCGAGGAGACGACGGCGGCAATCATGCAGGCGCGATGCGCGGCAACTTTCCCACGCATAATCAAGCTGCGGCCAACGAGCAGCAGAACGGCGCTGGCTCCGTTCAGGCTGGCGATCAGGGCAGGAAAGAATGCGTATTGTTCCGGGATCACGCGGCCGGCCTCGTGCTGCGACGGTTGGCCATCAGGAATGCCAGCCCGAACATCACCAGCGAAAACAGAAGCAGCGTCGCCATCGCCGAGGGCAGGGGGAATGTCGCTTCCATACCGGGATAAAGCAAAGCTCGCAGCGCCTCCACCCCATAAGTGAGAGGATTCATATACATGAGCGCGCGAATCCAGGTCGAGGCCCCGGTCATGGGAAACAGCGCGCCTGACAAGAGCCATAGCGGAATCAGAAACAGATTGATGATGCCATGAAAGGCTTGCGTGGAATCCATGGGCCACGCGATGGCGAAGCCGAGCGCCGTGAGGGCAAACGAAACCAGGAAGACCACCACTCCCACCAGCAAAACCTGCCTCAGGTTCAGGTGTACCCCTGCAAAAGGTGCGAAGAGCAGAAAGATCATCCCCTGAATGGCAGCAAGTGTTGTGCCGCCCAGAACTTTGCCTAATACGATCGCCGAGCGCGGCACGGGCGCCACCAATACCGACAGCAAAAACCCTTCATTCCGATCCTCTATGACTGACATCATGGTGAAGATCGAAGTGAACAGGACGATCATGATCAGCGCGCCCGGGTAAAAGTAATCCATGTAGTGCTGCTGGCCCGGGCCTGAGCCGGAACGAAAAGAAGTGCCAAAGCCTGAACCGATCACGACCCAGAACACCAGCGGCGATGCCAGCACGCCGATCACGCGCGACTTTTGGCGATAGAAGCGCACAATTTCGCGCCACCAGAGAGTAAACGCGGGTAGCAACACTCCCGCGGAAACGGGAGCTACTGGTCTCGGTATGGCGGCAACTTGGGTAGCCATGGTGTTTAACTAGCTTTCACGACGCTAGACTTGGGCGTTGGAGCGACCGCCTTCTTCTTGCCGAGAAAGCCCGCATCGCGCATCTCCCAGTAGGCATTCAACATAAATACGGCGGAGAGCGTAAGCAGGATCAGGCTCAAGAATAAGCCATCCACAGTGGTGATCATTCCGTTCATTAGGGTCCATGCCACTCCCAGCAGAGGGAGAATGCCAAGCGCAAGAGAAAGAGTAAGCATCATGGAAAGCAAGTTACCTCCTGTGATCTTCGGAGTTGGACTCCGCCTCGTTGTTCTCGCTCCAGAATTTATGTCCAGTGCGGCGGATGAATACATCTTCGAGCGCCGGCTTGCTTACAGATAGCGCCTCGATCTCTCCGGGAAAGGCTTCGACCACTTCAGTTACAAAGCGGTGCGCGCCCTCCCGTTCTATGCGCACTTGATTTTCCAGAACCGTGGTCTCCACGTGAAAGCGAGCCCGGATGCGCTCTGCCAGCGCTCCCGCGTCGTGGACCGCGTGCAGCCAGATCACGTCGCCGCCGATTTCGCTTTTTAACTCTTCGGGTGTGCCCAGCGCGACCAGGTTACCTTCATTCATGATGGCCAGCCGGTCGCAACGCTCTGCCTCTTCCATCAGATGCGTAGTCACGAGCACGGAAACGTGTTCCTCATCGCGCAACATCTGCAGATATTGCCAGAGATCGCGCCGCGCGCCCGGATCGAGACCGGTAGTGGGTTCATCCAGCAGCAGCACGCCAGGATGGTGAAGCAGTCCCTTGCCCAACTCGATGCGGCGCTGCATCCCCCCTGAGAATGTTTCCACTAACTCTTTGGCGCGATCTGCCAGGCCCACGCGTGACAGAATTTGGTAAATGCGCTTTTTCAGCGCTGTTCCGCGCAAGCCATAAAGATGTCCTTGATGCCAAAGATTTTCGTACGCAGTGAGTTTTAGATCGACGCTCTGCGCCTGAAACACCACGCCGATTTGCCGGCGCAGACGTCCCGGTTCCTGGGCTGCATCGCAACCCATAATGGTTGCGCGCCCGGCGCTGGGAATCATCAGCGTGGAAAGAATGCGAAACAGCGTCGTCTTCCCGCTGCCGTTGGGCCCGAGCAGGCCGAACAACTCTGCCGGCCGCACGTCGAACGAAACTCCATTCAGCGCTGTGCGGTTCTCATAGCGATGCACCAGATTTTGCACGGAAATGACAGGCGCCGTGGAAGCAGGCCTTAGTTCCGGGGCAGCGTCAGCGAACGCAGATATTTTCGATACCAAGGAGTGTCCTGGGATGAACCCAATACTAGTTTACGACGGATACGCGGTAGAACGCGGTGGAAACGGATAAGACGGCAAATAAATACAGCGCCTTTAACAGCTCCGGCGCATTCACGACCGTGTTTATGCAGCCGAAGCATCCCGTTGCGCCTCGGGTATGCGCTCCGCAAACGCGACTGGGACGTGCCGCCAAACCTGAATCGCGAGAACCACGGTAGTTGCGAGCAGAAGCGCCCCTACAGCGACATGCGCCACCGTCGCTGCCACCATCGGCAGTTCCGGTTGAACCGCGTCTTTGCCCCAGGCCACGCGTGTCAAGAAAGCAGTAAAGCCGAGGCAAAGCTGGGTAATCAGAAGCGACAGCATGACGATCGCTGGACGCCGCAGCGCTTCGATTTGCGAATAGGCGGAAAGCGCACGCACCGCCGTCCAGGCCAGCACGAAGGCGACGATTACCGCATGTACTACGTGTGGCCACCAACTCATGCCATGATGCCGAAACATCCCGCCCAGGATGAGTTGTACATAGAGTACGAAGATGGAGAGCAGGGTGAGCGTGAACAGGCTGGGGCGGCGCAAATCGAACTCTGCGCGCGGTTGCTCTTCCACCCACTTGCGTCCGGTGACGAGAGCGATGGCGACGGCGATGCAGAAAAACGTTTGCGCGATCGTGGCGTGTGCCGTGGAAACTGCTGGTGGCTGAAATAACAAGACTGTGAGTCCGCCGAGAACGGCTTGGGCGATGACGGTACAGAAAGCAGCTACCGCCAGCCAGCGCAGCCAGCGCCGGCGCTCCACCGAGAGAGTCCAGATGGCAATAGCCAGGGTCAGAGTCACCAGCGTACCGGCCACCATGCGGTGACTCCATTCGTAGCGTATGCCGCCGACAAAATGGGGCACTTTAACGAGGTAGCCAAACGACGTCGGCCAGTCCGGAACCGAGAGTCCGGCGTCGTTGCTGGTGACCAAGGCGCCCGCCGTGATAACTACGAAAGCCGCACATGCGGTAAACACTGCGAACGCGTGGTGGGTACGGTTGTACCTTGCGGGGATGGCTTTCAGATTGTTGCCCCTTGGGTCAGCAGGGCAAAGATCGCCCTGCCTTGACAATTGCGGGCTGCCCGGTACTTGCTCAGCCCGCTATTCAAACAAGAGATTTTATCAGACCAAGTTCGAGTGCGAGCAAACAAAACCTCACCCGATTCGAGCCCCGCTTACTCGGCTGCGGCCTTGAAAGTCTCATCCAGGGTCTTGCTTTCTTTCGGACCGACTGTGACTTTCTGCTCCTGTTCGCCCAGCTTTTCCTGCACGAAAGCAATCGTGTAATCTCCGGGCGGCAGGCCTTTGATTTCATATTTGCCACTTTTGTCGGTGACCGCAAAGAACGGGCTTTTCACCACGTTGATGTACATCTTCATCCAAGGATGCTGATTGCACTTCACTGGCAACATGATTTCTTCGCGGGCAAAATTCTTTTCAATCGCAGGCGAGGATGGCGGCTGTGATTCGTTCCACTCGCGGTTGTCCTTGGGCGTGGGATGGATGTTATGCGTGGTCATATCGTCATTCTTGATC
This sequence comes from Candidatus Sulfotelmatobacter sp., assembly GCA_049519055.1. Lineage (GTDB taxonomy): Bacteria > Acidobacteriota > Terriglobia > Terriglobales > Acidobacteriaceae > Sulfotelmatobacter. The sequence continues at coordinate 92,413 of JBEKRE010000025.1, forward strand.
TCCACGGTCTGACCAGCCATTACTCCCAAAACGTGTGGATGGTATTTGCAGCCGCTTTGGTCAAGGACGACTGCGTCCTTGGGCACGTCGAAGCTGCGATTTCCCAAGCCGTCCTTTACATAAACAAATACGTTGGCGAGGTCACCGCCAGCGACAACAATATTCTCGGCTTCGTTCGCACCTTTGCACGCCGGATCCTGGCTCATGTCGATCTTCGAAGGTTTCGGCGCTGTGCCATCAAACTTCACAGTACCGTTCACGGTCGCGACGGTGGCCGGATCAATTGGCGTGGCCGCCGGTGCGGGCGCCGCTTCCTGCCGGGACATGCTATTGCTTGACTGTTCCGTATTCTCCTTCTTGTTGCACGCTGCCAGCAGTAGTAAGGCCAATAGAGCCACCATGCTGACCGCCATCATCCTTAAGCCTTTTTTCTTATTCATGATGTCGCCCTTTCTCTAGGAGGTTAAAATCCGCTGGATCCTTAAGTTGTACCGGGGTTACTGAACTGCCAATTCTATCGCGAACCGCCAGCCGCCGTATGATGGGACGGCGCCACAGCCTGCGTGTGGCTGCTTGATTGCCGCGCATTGGCGGTTTTGGCCCGCGGCATTGAGGCCGCCACTTTTCGTTGCTCTTCCGGCGTCAACTGGAAGATGTAATCGGTCAACAGCTTTCGATGATCCCCTTCGTAGCCCTGGAACGACGGCGGCGTCGGTCCCGCGAACACCCACTGATTATTCTCTTGCTTGAATAGTCCCGATGGCATCGATGTTCCCGGGCTCACTGCTTGTGGGTCGGTGATCCACCGTTCCACCCAGTCGGGTTTCAGGCGTTCCTTTGCCAGCAGGAAATTCGGCGCGGTGGCAATCTTGTCATGCGCGGGATCGCCCGTGGCGTGACACTTCAGACACGGAGCTGCGGAACTGGAGAACAGGCTTCGCGCCATGTCGGTCTCTTTCGCGCTGAGAACCGGCACCTGCTCCGGAATATAGGGCAGAGGTTGCTGCGACAGCGCCTGGAAAAAGCGCACCAGCTTCCGCAGTTCGTTATCGGAGAAGGAGAACGTGGGCATGCGCACCTTCAAGTAAGGCCGTACGCCGTTGCGATTTGTATCGGTTGTGCTCAGCGCCGGATTCGACAGAAACTTGCGCAGCCACTCGGGATCAACGCGTGCACCTTCGGTCAAGAGTTTCGGAGGCAACTGTTCCTGCACGTCCTGATACTGCGGTAATCCCATCAGAATCGTCCGCTGGCCGGGAATGAACTGGTGGCAACCCATGCAATTGTATTTCTTTACGATCCACCAGCCTTCCTGAATGTCGTGCCTGGCATCACCGGGTTTGTATTGATAACTCGTGGGCAGGGAAGTTTCCTCGCTTCCCATCAGGAAAGTTGTAAGGTCAAGCACCTGTTCTTTCGTCAGGTGCACGTTGGGCATGCGCAGCGCTTCAGTTTCGCTCTTAACTTTGCCCTGGTCATAGATATTGGGCTCGGCTAATTTGTGTTCGAAGAATCCTTTATGGTCGTACCAAGGTTCCTTTGCCGGACCGCCCGGCAGACGCGCAAGATCTTCTTTATCTTTGATGGGCTCGGCGTCCTTGCCGCCGCGTTGTGCTACTTCGGTGAACAGTGCGAAGTCGAGACGCTCGATTGGCTTACTGCCTTCGAAGGTGAGTTCGGTGCCGATCCGGCCTTCATCCTCAAAACCAGAAATCTCGTGACAACCGGAACAGCCAAAGTGCCGCACCCATTTCTTGCCCTCGTCCTTCAGCTTCGGATCATCCATGAACGACGCATCGGCATACGATGACGGATCCTGCTTCTTCTGCGTCATCAGGTAAGTGGCAATGTCCTCGGCATCTTCAGGAGCGAGCCGCAGACTCGGCATCACCGTCATGTTCTGGACTTGCAGTTCGTGCCCGTCATTGGGACACTGGCTGTGATCGAGATCGAACTGATACGGAAGACCCCTTTTGGCGTAGTCTTCCGGTCCAATATCCTTTTTTTCGTACGGGCAATATGGCCGAGTGCGCTGGCGAGCGTTGTGAATCCAACGCACCAGATAATCGTAATTCGCTTTTTCTCCAACTCGTGAGAGATTCGCGGCAAATGTCCCGCCCTTCATCTGCTCGCCTTCGCCAATGGAATGGCAAGCGAGGCATCCTCGCATCTCGAATAGTTCTTTTCCATGCTCGGCGTTGCCGGGCTCGTGTTTGGGCAACGAATCGGTGAATCCCGACTGCCAGATATATGCCGAGATCGCCTGGATCTGATGATCGTTCAGACGAAAGTTCGGCATCTTCGTCGCAGGCCGGAAGTCAGTCGGTTTTTTCAGCCACAGCGGAATCCAGTTCTTGTTCAGCTTCAACCGTACATCTTTTAGATTGGGCCCGACCTTTTTCATGTCCTGCATCAGACTGTGGGACTGGAGATCAAGCTGCTGCAACCGCCCGTCCAGCTTGCTGTTTGCGACTCGCAGGTCAACCGCCTGCCCATTCAGCCGGTTTGCCTCTTCATTCGACTCCGCTGCGTCCGCCTGCTTCATCAGGTATGCCGTGTGCTTGAGATTGTCTTTCTTCTGCGTCTCAATCTGCTTGATCTGCTGGCCGATCGAGTTCAGGTCTTCAGGCTCTTTGTCGTAACCTTCATAGCGGTGGCATCCCATGCAGCCGCGCTGGCGGAAGAGATCCTTGCCGTTGTTGATGGTTTGCCACTGCACATCGCCGCTGGCAAGAACCATGTCGGCGGCATGGCAGTTTTGGCAGCCCGCCTCAGAGTTTTCTTTGGGAAACAGAGGCCACAGCCAATGCTCGTAGTTTCCGTGTGCCTTCTCGACGCTCGTGGTCGCGCGGCCGTTTCCCTGATGGCACGGCGAGCAACCGAACTTTTCTGGATCATGAATCCTTAGCAGCTCAGGTTCGGGATGGCTCCCGAAGGCCTCGGCGTACTCGTCGGGTTTCTTCTCTCCCTTCGCGGTCATCGACGCCGGAGTGACTTTCAGCGGTTCGCGCGCGTTCAGGTGGCAGGATTCGCAACGGTCGACGATATTAGCTTCGGCCACATTGATCTGCACGATCGCCGGATCCCACTCCGTCGCTCGTTTTTTTAATCCGTCGATCTGCTGTGGTGTCAGGTCGACCATGTGGTCGGAGATGTATTCGTCCATCTTCGCCCGGGCCGCGGTGACCGGTTTCAACACCTCGCCGAGTTCCAGGCTCAGTTTCGTGCGCTCATCGCGTGTTTGGTTGTAGGTCTCTTCCAGTTGCGGGAAAGTATATTTTTTCCTGGTCCCGTCCGGAAATTCAACCGTTGCCTGTTCGTTCTTGTACTTGTCAATCTCTTTCCGCTTGCTGGCCTTCGCTGCATCACTGGTGCTGGTTTCGTATTCGTAGGTCAGCGCATTAACATAAGCGCGCCGGTCAGTAAAAACACTTTGGACCGCAAGCAGACGCGCACTAGCGTCGTCGAGTCTCTTTCGAGCTTCGTCCGCCTGAGCCTTCGAGTCCTGATAGGCCTTGTCGTAGGCTTGCTTGAGTGCGGTGTAATCCAAATTCTGCTCAACGTCCTTCTCGGACGTAGCTGATTTCGACCGCGCCGTATTTAGAAACGCGCTGTAGCGATCTTTCCAATGCTCCTGAAACGCCTTCCACGGACGCTGGCCCCACGCCTCGTCCCACAAGGCCCAGAACAGCGTCGCCATCAGAATCACCGTCGCGATCAGGTAATACGCGGCGTACGATTTGCTTGTGATCGGGTCCTGCTCGGGGTTGGGTTGTTCAGGCACCGCTTCCTCCGAAAAAACCGTCGTTCGTCGTTGGTCGGTCGCTATTCATCCCTGCTGTGGGCACTGCGGGCGTTGGCCAACGACTAACCACCAACGACGCCCTCAAATATTGAACCAGGGCGTAATCCACACATACTTGATGTGCCACAAGAGCCGCAGCCCCATCTTCAAGGGCAGCGCCACCATGGTCAGCAAAAGTAATTGCGTAATCGAAAATTGCAGCAAGCTCATCCGCTTGAAGTCCTTCGCCATGAACCGCCGGAACAGCGAATAGACGATGAATCCCCCAAGCAGGTAATAGCCGCCGACCACAATTGCTCCGAAGATTGCCTTTGCCAGGTTCGACGTGATGCCAAAAATGTCCGGCAGATCACGGTTCACTTCATAGATCAGCCGATTGTGATCCCAGGTTTGCCCCGGCCAGAACCACTGCCAGCCCGGCCCCCGTATGAACGTTCCGATGATGATCATCGCAACCCACAATATGATGAAGCCGAACAAAAACGTCGCAATCGAAAACTTGCGCTGCTTCCAGGTGTAGTAGCCGCTTCCCAGCGGATTCGTGTCGATATAAGGAATCACCATCAGACCGATGATGATCATGGTGGGCATGACCACGCCGGCGATCCACGGATCAAAATAAACGAGCATCTCCTGCAGTCCGAGGAAGTACCATGGGGCTTTTGCCGGATTCATCGTCAAGTTGGGATTGGCGGGTTCTTCTAGAGGCGCATTCAACGTGATCGACCACACCATCAGAATGATGGTGACGATGATGGCGGCGAGAAATTCAATGCGCAGCAGAAACGGCCAGACGTGGACTTCCTTTTGCCAGCCCGGTTTGAAAGGCCAGGTCTTCCGATGATGTGTTTTGGCGAGGGTGGCGTCGCCTTCCAGTTGCTCGATCAGTTGGTCGTTGGCGTGTGCCTGCCTCCACGCAAGATAAATGTAGAAGGCCAACAACGGAATCAAGCCGACGATCGGCACATTATCCGGAGCCGAGCAAATTTCCCAAAGTTGTCGCCAGTCCATAAGAGTTCTCGCGTCAATTCCCTAAACCCTTGTTATTCCGAACCGGGCTGAAAGCCCGGTGAGGAACCTGCTTTTCCCCCGGCTTTACTCTCCCGCCGCTTTTGGTCCCCGGCGCGGCTTATCAGCTTCTGCCGCAAGCATCACGGGTGCCGGACCCGAAATCCCACCGTCCTTCCGCACGCGCCAGAAATGCACAATCATCAGGATCGAAGCGACAATCGGAATGCCGATGCAGTGCCAAATATAGGAGCGCAACAAAGCATTCGCATCCACGATCGACCCGCCCAGCAGTCCAAAGCGTACGTCGTTATAGGGAGTCATGCCCAGCATGGATCCAAACGGGCCCTCGTGCCCAAGTAGCGGAGTAGCGCGTGCCATGTTCGTGCCGACAGTTACAGCCCAGAATCCTAGTTGATCGTCGGGCAGGAGATAACCTGTGAACGAAAGCAACAGAGTAAACACCAGCAGCAGCACGCCGATGTTCCAATTAAATTCGCGCGGCTTCTTGTACGAACCCGTGAGAAATACGCGGAACATGTGCAACCACACGCCGATCACCATCAAGTGAGCAGCCCAGCGATGCATGTTGCGCAGAATCTTTCCGAAGGGCACATCGTGCTCGAGATAAAGCACATCGCGAAACGCCTGCACCTTACTCGGGTGGTAGTAGAACATCAGCAGCACGCCGGTGTAGGTGAGGATGATGAACAGGAAAAACGTGATTCCGCCCATGCCCCAGGTGTAACTGTAACGCACGGCATCGCGATTGATCTTGGCGGGATGCAGATGCAGAAACACGTTGGAGAGCACGCCCAGAGCCCGGTTGCGCGGCGTGTCGTCGTGTTTGTGGCGAAAGATGGAAGTGTAGACCTGGGTCTTGGTCGGATCCTTCAGTCCCTCGATCTGCTCTTTCGCCTTCGCGGGGATGTCGACCTTCATCGCCTGAATGTCTTCTTTGACGCGGTCGACTAAACCCACTTTCCCGTTCTTGCCGTTCGGATTATTTTCGTCAGCCATGATTGCCTTTTGCCTGCTCGGAAAGCCGCCGAGACGCCGGCCCTACACTCCGGTTAGAAACGCTCCGGGATCGTTGAATTTGCTGGGCTGTCCTTTTGGCCACTGATACAGCCGCGAAGTATCGACGATGATCTGCCCGTCTGGCGCCAGTTCTACATGCGCCCGATCCATTGGGCGCGGTGCCGGGCCTTCGAAGTTGATCCCCTCGCTGTCATAGCCGCTGCCGTGGCACGGGCACTTGAACTTGTTCTCACTCGGCTTCCAGTCCGGTGTGCAGCCAAGATGCGTGCAGCGAGCGTAGATCACGAAGACGCGATCGGGTGTGCGATCGACCCAGATGCGATATTTCTGCTGAAATTTAGTATCGACACCGAGGGCGAACTCCGTGGGATAACCGATCTTGAAAACTGTATTTGGCTCGAAAAGAGTGCGGGGAAGAAAGAAACGGAAAAATGCGAGGAACCATGCGGTCAGGAATGCAGTGACTCCAACCCAAACCAGCCGACGGCGTCGCCGGTCTATGTCCGTGTTCGACGGGCCAGAGGAAGAAAGTCCGCCGGCCGCCGCCGCCTTCGACGTTCCAACAGCCGGCGTGCCCACATATTTCGTGGCATCTACCGGGCTACGCGGCGCAGGTTGCCCCGCACCGGGATTGGGACTCGAGTTCGGGTGTTCGTTGCCGGGAACCGTCACGCGTGCCCTCCTGCTTTTATAAACTCGCTAGTCTCCTGCTGCCGCCAGCAACTCGGGCGCCGTCATCTGCCTCCCGGTCGCACGTATCGCAGTGTAAGAACAAACTGCATCGCCCAGGGCTTCCCGCACCAATTGCCCAAGTGCTGAGATAAATTTTGGAGAATCGTTCAAGCCGGAGGTCATCTCGAACTGCGTAATACCGAGCTGGTACGCCTCCTCTCGCCCTTCGTGATTAATTTCGCCCAAAGTCTCAACGTGGTCGGAAACAAAAGCAACGGGAACGATACAAACCTCGCGCACTTTCTCCTTGGCCAAATCACGCAGCGTCCGGTGCAGCGAAGGTTGCAGCCACTTGCTGGCGCCCACTTTGCTCTGGTAGCAGAGCCGGTGGCGATTCGGCCATCCCCCCCGCATCATTAGAAGCCGCACGGTTTCCTGAATGTGCTGCTGGTAAGGATCGCCCTTCGCCACGATCGACATGGGGATGCTATGTGCGCTGAAAACAATTTCTGGCCGACTCGGGATTTCGAAGCGCGACAAAGCCTCGTCCACTTTTTCCACGACCGAGTCTAAATACGCTGGATGCCGATAGAAGTGCCCGACGTTGTGCACGGGAACGTCATCGTGGAAAAGCCGCTGCCATTCGTTCAGGCTGCTCCCCGTCGTGGTGGAGGAGTATTGCGGATACAAGGGCAGCAGAACCACCTCGCCGCATTGCGCAGCCTGGAGTTCTGCGATGGCTTCGCGGGTGAAGGGATGCCAGTAGCGCATCGCAACGAAGCAGCGCGCATCAAGTCCCTGACTGGTCAGCTCGGCTTCGAGAGCTCGCGCCTGCTGCTCCGTGAAACGACGAATGGGAGACCCTCCGCCGATGGTGGCGTAATGGTGCTGCACTTTACGGGCGCGCGTGGTCGAAATCAGTTTGGCCAGAGCTTTGCGACCGAGGCGGGCAAAAGGGAAGTCGATGATGTCAGGATCGCAGAAAAGGTTAAAAAGGAAAGGTTCTATCGCAGCCAGCGTATCAGGCCCGCCAAGCTGAAACAGAACAACCCCCACACGCCGTGTTGTGCGCGTCATCCCCCAGATTCCCCAGACGGTGGGGAATGTACTCTCATCCGAGATGAGAGTCAATGGCCGATTTGCAAAATGGAAGTAAAAACGACAACGTAAAGCGGCAGAGTTCTCCAATCGCATCAGAAAATTGCGCGGACCCGGTGAGTACATCCCTCGCGTCCGCACTGCTTTTCGAAATGCGAAATCGAAACTAGTTTCGGTTTTTACGGCAGCCGTAGTTCTGCATGTTCAGGAACCACAATCTGATGTCGCTCTCCGCCGGCGAAGTAGAGCACGCGCAGCACCTTGTGAATCGATGGATCGGGATCACCGCCCATGCTGCGGTTATCCACAACTACGAAAAGATGACCCTCGTGTTTGTAGCCGCGCAACTGTTCCGTCACGTTCACAAAATGACCTGCGCCGCCGTAATAGGCGCGCATGATGTGTAGTTCGCGATCGTGCCATTCATATCCGGCATCCGGGTCGAGTTCCAGATTAATATGGGCGTACTCGGGGAAACGAAATTCCTCTACATTCCCGTCCCAATGACGGACGCGGAGGAAAAGTTCTTTGACGTGATTGTGGGCCGGATCAACCCCGAGATTGCGGTCATTGACGTCGAACTGCAGAATTCCGTCATGCATGAATGACCGCACTTGGGGAGTTACATCTACGCGGTGATCGCCCGCACCGTACTCCGCTGCTACCAGTTGGCCGCCCTGCGCTGCCGCAGAGCCAGAGAGAAGAAACATTAACGCCAGACCAGTCACCACACTTGCGACTAACCTCGGTTTCATAATCGCCCCTTTGCCTCGTTGACGAGGCCCCAAGCTGAAGTAAAAACACTCTTACTGAACCCCGGCGGGCGTAGCCTTCGCCGCGTTCATTTCTTCGATCACCGCATCCGCAAACTGGGAAGTCCCGGCCTGGCCACCGATATCCTTAGTCAGCTTCTCGGGATGCCGGTACACCTTCTCCAGAGCATTGCGAATCTGCATCGATGCGTCGAACTCACCCAGGTGCCGCAGCATCAGCAGGCCAGAGCGCAACAGGGCTGTTGGATTTGCCAGGTTCTTCCCCGCAATGTCCGGAGCGGAGCCATGAACGGCTTCGAAAATCGCGCAATGGTCGCCCAGGTTCGCGCTCGGCACAAATCCCAGACCGCCAACGAATGCCGCGCACAGATCTGAAATGATGTCACCGTACAAATTTTCCATCACCAGCATGTCGTATTGATAAGGATTCATCACTAACTGCATGCAAGTGTTATCCACGATGTGCTCGCCATAGGTGATCTCGGGATATTCCTTGGCTACGCCGCGGCAACAGCGCAGGAATAGCCCATCCGAGAGCTTCATGATATTGGCTTTATGGATGGCGTGAATTTTCTTGCGCTGATTTTTACGGGCATATTCGAAAGCGAATTTCGCGATGCGGGTCGAGGCTTTTTCCGTGATGATCTTCAGGCTTTCCACCACGCCGGGGACGACCTCATGCTCCAGACCAGAGTACAGACTTTCGGTATTCTCGCGCACGATAATGAGATCGACATCGGGATAACGCGTCGGGATATGTGGCAGATTCCGGATCGGGCGAAAATTCGCGTACAGCTCGAATTTTTGGCGAAGCGCCACGTTGATGCTGGAAAAGCCCCCTCCGACCGGCGTTGTCACCGGACCCTTCAAAGCTACGGATGTACGCTCGATCGATTCCAAGGCTTCCTTCGGGATGTACTCACCGTGCTTCTCAAACGCGTCCGCACCAACCGCGAACGACTCCCACTCAAACTTCACGCCGGTCGCCTCCAGTACGCGGACCGTCGCCTGCGTAACTTCTGGGCCGATTCCGTCGCCGGGGATCAAGGTTACTTTATGACTCATGATTCATTCCTGGACCGCACTCGTCTAGAACTCGAATGTCGCAAACTCCGCCCACCGCCAATCCTTACACTTTCTGAGTCTTGGCTCGAACCTCTCCCGCTTCCTTAGCTTTCACCAAATCCCGCAACTCGTTCATGAATTCCTTCACATCCTTAAAATCCAGATAGACGGAGGCAAAGCGCACGTAAGCTACTTTGTCATAGCGGCGCAGACGATTCATAATGAGTTCGCCGAGTTCGCTGGTCTTGCGCTCGCGCTCCTGCGACTCGATCACAAACGACTCCGCCTCGTTCACGATCTGTTCCAGTTTGCTGATTGGAACGGGGCGCTTCTCGCAGGCGCGTAACAATCCGTTCAGAACTTTCTGACGGTCGAACTTTTCGCGGCGGCCATCCTTTTTCACCACCATATAAGGAATTTCGTCAATCCGCTCGTAGGTTGTGAAGCGCTTGCTGCATTTCAAGCACTCCCGCCGCCGCCGGATCGACTCCGCTTCCTTGCTCTCACGCGAGTCCACTACCTTATCGTTGGCAAAGCCGCAAAAGGGACATTTCATGGCGCTGACGGTGATTCGACACAATTTATCAGTTGAATTGAAGGGTTGTGGTTAGCACAGGAAATTGTAACAGGCTAGCGAGGTCGCACTCCGGCGGGCCGTACCTCTACGGAATAGATCGCGGTTGCATTTCACGCCGGCGGCCCGCTTAACTCAGCCTCCTCGCTGCGATGACTCTCCTCCGATAACTTCCGCAGCGATAATCTCTCGAAATGGGCCAGCGCCAGTCCCACCGGCACGACCGCGGCGAAGGTGACCAACCACAACAGAATCCCGCAACTCGCAGCCATTTCCGGGGGTACGTCAAACACGCTCGAGAGCGCTGCAATCGTTGCCATTTGGGAACCGCCACCCACCGCCGGCAATTGCAGCATGGAGCCCAGCATGCTTGCTCCCATCAGAATCAGGAGTTGTGACACCGGAATTTCCAGCGCTGGAACCCCGTAGGAGTGCGTTACTTCCTGATAGGCCAACGCGATGATGTACCACATCCCGACCGAAACAAGCGTGAGCCAGAGCATTGAGAGGGGACTATGAATTGTGTCCAGCCCTCTGCCAAACTCGCGTATTTTCTGGGCCATCTTGTGGCCAAGATTGGCGGACAAATGCCCAAATCTCTCCTCTACCCACTGTGCGACGGCTTCGCCACTGCGGCGAATCACGATTGCCCCGATGGTCAGTGCGACTACGACCCCAATCAGCAGAAAACCGCCCTCGCGGAATCTCTGGTAATACTCCGGGTGAGGAATCGCGGGCAACGCGCTCGGCAGGAAGATCGCCAGTACCATCAAGACGGTGAACGCTCCGACATCGAATATCCTCTCCACGGCCCACGCGGCCAACTGCGAAGAAAAGGGAAGATCCGTCCGTCGCGCAATTAAGTAAGGGCGAATGAATTCTCCCGCTCGCCCCAGCAGCGCCAGACCGGTAAACCCGATCAGCGTGGGAGAGACGAGATCCATCATCTTCACGTTGGGGCGCACCGGCTGCAGAAAAATCTTCCAGCGCACTGACCGCAGGAAATATGCGAAATAAATCAACGCGATCGCATGCAAGACGTGCAACTTCTTGATGCGTCCCGTCTGGGCCCAGAACGTACCCCAGTCAAAGCTTTGCCAGTGCTTATATTGCAGGTAAAACAGAGTGGCCAGAATCAGGAACACTACCGCACTGGCCACGATGCGTTTTTTATCCATGAAGGGAAGCAAGCCTCGCGCCGCGACCTCGCAACGCGAAGTGGAAACCGCACTCCCAAGGTAAATGAGTGCGCCCGGAGGGTCAATCAACGTACCTCATCGAAGACATAGACCCGCGGCCGGAAATGAGTGAAAGTGCGCCTACGGTGCGGCCGCGAGTTCAATTGCACGGCGAACGTGGCCGGAAGACTGTTTCAAGGCTGCGATGGCCCGAGCACGAGAAACCCCTGCAACGAGCATTACCAGAGCCACAGGCGTGCGCTGGCCGGAAGCTTCGAGGGCGCGGCGGGCCGCGGCGGGATCGGCTCCAGAAGCGCGTTCCAGGATGGCGATGGCACGCTGGGCGAGCTTTTCGTTTTTCGGTACGACATTTACCATCAGGTTGCCATACACATAACCCAGCCGGCTCATGGCTCCCGTAGAAATCATGTTGAGAACCATTTTGTGAGCGGTTGCCGCTTTCATGCGTGAGGATCCGGCCAGGATTTCCGGGCCGACCTGGGTGACGATAGCGAAGTGTGCGGCCCGCTTGAGCGGAGAATTGGGATTGCAAGTGAGCGCAATGGTGCGGGCACCGCGATACCGCGCTGTTTCAATGGCGGCGAGGGTGAAGGGGGTGCGGCCGCTCGAAGCGATGCCGAGGACCACGTCCTGCTTTCCCGGTTTGCGGCGGGCCATTTCATCGCGGCCCTGCTTGGAGTCGTCCTCGCTGATCTCGGAGTCTGTGGCTAACGCTTTAGGACCTCCGGCGATAATGAACTGGATCCGATCGATGTTGAAAGTGGGAGGACACTCGGCGGCATCCAGGGCGGCGATGCGGCCGCTGGTTCCTGCGCCGACATAGATAAGCCGCCCTCCATGGCGCAGAGCGGCAGCCACCCAATCGATGGCCCGGGCGATTTGCGGCAAGGCGCGTGTCACCGCTCCGGGCACGGTAGCGTCTTCAGCATTGATCAAGCGTGCTATCTCGAGAGAGGATTTGCAGTCGAGGTCCCGGGCCGCCTCGTTCGATTGTTCGGTGGGAAGCCGGCGAAGATTTGACTGTGACTTGCGGGTTCCTTTCAAGTGCTGAGCCTCTCAGAATTGCGATGGCATGCGAGAGCAGTGATCATTCCCGTTTTCATTCTAACCGCATCGTGCGATGCGGAAACTCATGCATCCACAGGTGCTAAGCAGACCTTTCCAGCGCTTCAACAACAGCGTCATGAAATCTGGGACGGACTTGTTTGATTGCATCATTGGAGCAGTCAGGCCAAGTGCGGTTGCTTAGCAAAGTGACCGAGAGTTGGCGCTCGGGGTCGATCCACAGCGATGTCCCCGTATAACCCAGGTGGCCAAAAGATGTGGCGCCGAAATATTTTCCCGATTGCGACGGCGCTGAAGGAGTGTCCCATCCCAGAGCACGGGACGTGCCTGTGGGGGCGGATTCGCGCCGAGTGAATAAGGCGATGGTTTCAGGGCGAAGAATCGAGTTTGCTGGATCGAGCATGGCATGAGCGAATCTTGCGATGTCTTCCGCGGTGGAAAACACCCCCGCGTGCCCCGCGACTCCGCCAAGGACGCTGGCGTTTTCGTCCTGCACTTCTCCTTGGATCACGCCGTGACGGAAGCTGCGATCGTCGGCGGTAGGAGGGATCTGAGAACGAATCTCTTTCGGGGGATTGAAAGTTGTATGGACCATGCCCAGCGGAGCGAAAAGTTCGCGCTGGCAAAATCGATCGAGCGATTCATCAGCGAGACGCTCGAGGGCGATGCCCAGGATGATGAATCCTATGTCGCTGTAATCGGCACGAGATCCCGGATCAGCCGCGAGCGGCATGGTGAAAGCCGCATGCAGCAAGTCATTGCGAGCGCGGGCTTTCAGGAATAATTTTTCGTAAGCCGGCAAGCCCGAGGAGTGTGTCAGGAGCATGTGAAGGGTTACATCGTGGCGGCGAGCGTCTGATTCAGCCTGCGAGAATTCGGGGACGATAGCGTCGAGGGGAGCGTCAAGATCAAGCAGACCGCGCTCATAGAGCAGCATTGCCATGGGGGTGGTCGCGACGATTTTGGTCACGGAGGCAAGATCGAAAAGCGTGCTGGGAGTGATTGCAGGTGAGGCGGGTTCGTAGGTGAAGCGGCCGAAAGCTTTGAGGGCTAGACTGTTTCCGCGGTGAGTGATGGCCATGGAAGCTCCCGGGAACGCATGCCGGGCCATAGCTTCTTCCAGGATCGAGCAGGCGGAGTCTAATATCCCGTCATGGCTCTCGACAGCGTCGGGTCGCGGCCCTGAACCTTTGCCGTTCAACGGACAGCGCCTGCTGGAAAGTATTGGTTCATCGAAATTCCATGATATGGCATAAGTGGCACCCCCTTACTTGAGTTTCTTGAGTCATGCCGCCGGGCTGTGTAGAGTCAAAGCATTCTTTCTCAGTCAAACTCGCTGGGCTGCTGGCGCATCGTCGCGATGATGGCCCTGGTCTTTGCCATCAGTGACATTTCGGTGGGAGCTACTGCAGATGCAAAGCGCCCCATGGCTGCGGTGCATCTGACCACGGTGGACGCGGTCATCCAGCAGGCGATTCATGAGGGGCAGATTCCTGGTGCTGTCTTGCTCGTAGGCAACAATGGGCACGTGATTTATCGCAAGGCTTATGGAAGCCGGGCGCTGGAGCCACGCCGCGAGCCGATGACGCTGGATACAATTTTTGATTTGGCATCGCTGACCAAGGTGGTTGCGACTACTCCGGCTGTGATGCAACTGGTCGAGCAAGGCAAGGTGCGGCTGAATGATCCGGTAGCAAAATACTTACCGGCATTTGCGGAGAATGGAAAAGAAGACATCACGGTGCGGCAGCTGCTGACACATTATTCGGGACTGCAGCCAGATCTGGATTTGAAGACGGCTTGGGCCGGTAAGGAAACGGCGTTCCGAATGGCGTTCGCGGCTACGCTCCAGGACCCGCCGGGGTCGCGCTTTTCGTATAGTGACATCAATTTTATCGTGCTGGGCGCGCTGGTGGAGCGGGTTTCCGGCGAAACGCTGGATGGATACTGCGCGCACCACATCTTCGCACCGCTCAAAATGACGCACACGCGGTTTCTACCTCCGGCGGGATGGCGGTCGAAGATCGCGCCCACGCAGTATGACGAGAATGAACACATGTTGCGGGCTGTCGTGCATGATCCGACGGCGCGACGGATGGGCGGCGTGGCGGGCCAGGCAGGATTGTTTTCAACTGCGGATGACTTGGCGAAATTTGCGCAGGCTCTGCTGAATGGAGGCGGGGGAATTCTGTCGGCGGAGTCCGTGGAAAAGATGACGCGTCCGGAACAGCCCCCATCGGCGCCTGTGCTGCGAGGCTTTGGCTGGGATATCGATTCTCCGTTCTCCTCGAACCGCGGGGATTTGCTGCCGGTGGGGGGGTATGGGCACACCGGGTTTACGGGAACGTCGCTGTGGATCGATCCGACCACCGAGACCTACATCATTTTGCTGACGAATGCGGTACATCCGCGGGGGAGGGGAAACGTCATTGCTCTGCGATCCAAGGTGGCAACGGCCGTGGCTGCGGCGCTGCCGCTGACGAGCGATGAGAAACAGGCGCTGCGTTGGGAAGGCATCACGGGCTATAACGAAGCACAGAGCGCAGCTCGGCGCATGAGCGTGCGTAATGGCAGCGTGAAGACTGGGATCGATGTGCTGGAGGCGCACGGGTTCGATGTCTTACAGGTTGCAGGGCGCAACAAGCGGATCGGGCTCCTGACCAACCAGACGGGAGTGGATGCGGACGGACGGCGCAGCATTGATGTGCTGGCCCACGCGCAAGGAGTTTCGCTGGAAGCGATCTTCAGTCCCGAGCACGGGGTCACGGGAACGTTGGATACGACTGACGTCAACAACTCCAAGGATGCGGCAACAGGCATTGCGGTCTATAGCGTCTATGGAGCTAAGGATGCAGACCGCCGGCCGCCGCTCGATGTGATGAAGAATCTGGATGCGGTGGTGATCGATATCCAGGACGCCGGCGTGCGCTTCTATACCTACGAAACTACGATGGGATATTTTCTGGAGGCGGCGGCGAAGGCGGGCGTCGAAGTGATTGTGCTCGACCGCCCTGATCCGATTACGGGATCCTTTGTGCAGGGCCCAGTATCCGACGCGGGACGGGAGAGTTTCACCAATTACTGGACAGTGCCGGTGCGGCACGGGCTGACAATGGGTGAGCTGGCGAAGATGTACAACGCGGAGCGGAATATCAATGCCAAGCTGACGATCGTGCCCATGGAGGGCTGGCAGCGTGGCGACTGGTTCGATTCGACAGGACTGGCGTGGGTGAATCCATCCCCGAACCTACGCAGCTTGACCGAGGCCGCACTCTACCCTGGAGTTGCGCTGATTGAAGGCACGAATGTTTCGGTGGGGCGTGGGACCGATGCTCCGTTTGAACTGGTGGGTGCCCCCTGGATCAAAAGTCGGGAACTGGCCGCGTATCTGAATGCGCGCGGGATCGCCGGAGTCAGGTTTGTGCCGGTAACGTTCTCGCCCACGGCGAGCATTTATGCCGGGCAGAAGTGTGAAGGCTTGAACTTGATCCTGACCGACCGGAACGCGCTCGATGCGCCGGAGCTGGGAGTTGAATTGGCCACGGCGCTACGGAAGCACTATCCGACCGACTACAAAATAGAACGAATGATGGAGTTGTTAGCGAATCAGGCAGCCTACGATGGCTTGGCATCGGGCGAAGATCCGCGGCGAATTGCGCAGGATTGGCAGGAGGAGTTGGAAAAGTTTGAGCATCTGAGGAAAAAGTACTTGATTTACTAGACAGTCCGGACCCAGCATCCGCAGGGGCCGAAAGCCATCTTGACGTTCGCTTAGATGGAACTCCCCTGAACCGCACTTGTCCTCAAACCCGAGAATTTACATTGCATCCGAGACCTTTAATGTATGTCCAACGCCACTGTTCGGTGCCGACGCCATTCTTCTGAGTGACGTCTGGTTGCATTTCGCTTTGAGCTTGGCGGCGTAAAACCTCATCCGGTGGACCGTACATGATGTAGAAACGGCCGCGGTCAGTCCTCCGGCCCGGAATCCCCTGATCAAAGTGTTGGTCTGCGTAAGCGAGTCGACGATAGTGTTCTTCCTTAGCGGCGTTTCTGGTCGCACCCGGGAACGGATTGCGTCGATCCCAAAACCCTACGACGAATTGGTCTCTCTGTTCGTCAGTTGAAAGTTTCTTGAAATCGGCTCGTTCCTGGTCGGTAATGATCCAGCCCACGTCGTCGTTGAGCCACTTCGTGTAATCATTACTGTGGACAGCAACTGACTCTTGTGTATAGACCGGCGAGAACCATAGAGCCACAAAAAATGTCAGTGCAGAAGGCTTAAACACTGTCTGAAAGCGTGCTTTACAGTTCATACGGAACTCCCTGTGCAAGCATGTTAACGCCGGATCATCGCACAAATCAGGTCAACACCTGCTAGCCGCCGGACCAGACACCCGAGGCAGCTTTCGGCCCAAAATTCGCATCCTAGCCGGCAAGACGGCATGGTATTCTCGGCTTAACTCTGGCGATGCGCAGTTCGTCTAGGAGCTAAAGAATGCGTGGACTTTGGGCGGTTCTGCTGATTTCAGGAATGGCTTTGGGGCAAACGGCGGCGGCACCGAAGAACGATGGAGCAGATGCGAATTCCGTATCGGCGACGAATTCTGCGCCCGCCCCAGTCCCCGATCCGAACGCAGTTACCATCCCTGCCGGAACCCGGATTCCTCTTTCACTGAAGCAGGCCATCTCCACCAAGAATGCACGCGAAGGGGATGCAGTCTACGCTGAGACCGTATTCCCATACGTCGTCGATAATCATGTGATTGTTCCCGCCGGATCTTACGTCCAGGGCAAGATTGCACACGTGGAGCGTGCCGGGCACGGGAAGGGGCGAGCTGAAATTCTGATGCACTTTACGTCGATTATCTATCCCAGCGGATACACCGTAATGTTGCCGGGGTCGGTCGAAAATACGCCAGGAGCAGATAACAAATCGGTGAAGGATTCGGAGGGGACGATCCAGCAGGAGAGCGAGACCGGGAAGAGAGTCGAGGATGCGGCCAAAGGTGGCGTGTACGGAACCTTGGGCGGCGCGACCGCGGGAGGGTTAGCCACCGGGGGGCTGAACGGAGCGCGGGTTGGAGCGGGAATCGGTGCTGCCGCCGGCATTGGTTGGGCGCTGCTGAAACGAGGCAGCGATGTGAGGTTGGACGTAGGAACGTCGATCGAGATGGAGATACAGCGTCCGATCACCGTGGATGCGAGTCGCATCGCGGTGGCGAAAGCGACGCCGTAGGCCATCGAGCCAGAATTCCCAAGAGTTTCAATAATCCTTATTTCAAATTGAAAAGCGCATTGACATGCGCGGTCACCGTCAGGTTTTGAGGCGTGAACTCTTCCGTGGGCGGCGGTGCGGCGGCACCGGCCAGGGCAGACATGGCTCGCGCCGCATGCGGCACCGGGATGCGCTGGTTCTCGAAGGTATCCACGGAGGCGTAGGAGAGCTCTCCCAGAGCACGTCCACTGGCACGAGCAATTGTCTCCGCCGAGCTCCGAGCTCGACGGTACGCGTCTTCCACCGCTTTGTTCTTGCCCTCGTCAATATTCTCCAGTGTGTAATTTAGCGTCTGCCTTTCGCTGACATTTGCCTCGGCAAGTTGCTGAGTGATGGGTCCAATCTTCGAAAAATCCTTCAGTTTAAGGGTGACGTCGGTGGTCACGCGGTACCCAATTACTTTCGGTTTTGGTTTCCACTCGTATATCGGCTGCACCGAGAAGAATCCTATGTTGGCGGCCTTCGGTTCGATGCCGTTGGCGTGCAGAATCTGGCGAACCTGCTCGGCGTCTTTGGAAGCGTGCTGGTAAGCAGCCTGCGACGTATCTTCCTGTACCGAGATGTTGAACTGGATCACTGCCGTATCCGGAGCCGCTTCAAATTTTCCGTCAGCACCCACATAAACAGAATTCGGCAGCGCGGTTAGCGCCGGATGATCCTGAGCAAAGCATGCCAGCGTCGCGAGGATCAGAGTCAGAAGATAGCCCGCGGATTTCATGGATGCCTCCGAACTGAGCGACGAAGACTGCGTCTGGAATTCTCCTCATTCTACGGCGCAGAGGAAAGCCATCATAGTGACAACAGGATAGTCCGTTATTGCAAGGGAAACAGCGGTCAATCGTCAGGCCGGGGAGACTAAGACGCGCTCTTGGCGCCGACGGCGGAGGTAAACGGAGGAGGATTGTGGCCGTTGATCTCGCGGCGAAGATCTTCGAAGATGTCGTCGGGCATTTTTAGAAATACTTCTACGACTTCGGGGTCAAACTGGCGTCCAGTCCAAACCTGGATTTCCTTGCGCGCCACGGAGAGCGTCCTGGCCGCACGGTACGGCCGGTCGGAAATGATGGCATCGAGGGTATCTGCGACCGAGAAGATCCGGGCTCCCAAAGGAATCTCATTTGCCTTGAGCCCTCGCGGATAGCCAGACCCATCGAAGTGTTCCTGGTGAGAGTAAACGATCTCGCAAACTTCCGCGAGAAAGGGAATCCTTCGGAGCATCTGGTAGCCGTGGTAGCAATGCTCGCGCATGATCGCCTTTTCATCCTCGTCCAGCTTTCCAGGCTTCAGCAGAATGCGATCCGGAATCGCCATCTTGCCGATGTCGTGGAGAAACGCGCCGCGAGCTATGACATCGATCTGCTCCCGCGGCAGGCCCATGGCACGTGCAATGGCCATGGTGAAAGCGGTAACTCGCTTGGAGTGGCCTTCGGTTTCGCGGTCCTTAAGGTCGAGTGCGTCGCCTAGAGCCTGCAAGGTGATGTCATAGGAGCGTTCCAGGTCCGCCATCGCGGTTTGAAGTTGATCGGTCCGGGCTTCCACCAACGATTCCAAATTCGTTTGATACGTGCGGTTCTCGACCTTGAGCCGGCGGTTTTCCAGGGCCCGCCCCACCGCGTTAAGCAACTGTTCACGCTCGAACGGTTTGAGCAGATAGTCGTAGGCGCCATTGCGAATGGCGGCCAGGGCGACGGAAATATCATGCACCGCAGTGACCATCACCACAGGCATATCCGGAAATTTTTCCTTGGTGCGTTCCAGTAACCCAATGCCGTCCAAGTCGGCCATCATCAGGTCAGAAAGCATCAGTTCAAACACGTCGCCGGAATTGAGCAAGGCCAGCGCCTCCATGCCGGAACCGGCCTGTTTGCAGGTGTAACCTGCAGCGATCAGGATGGCGCAGACAATCTCGCGGATTGCCTCTTCATCGTCTACCACGAGAATGCAGTCAGGCATGGGTGTGTCTCAAGATACTATCGGCGATTTTACGCTACACGTGAGATGCCGAAAGTAACCATCCAGGTCCGGAAAGACCATCGAGATCGGTCCCCGGCGTGATATTCAGAAGCCAGGCCGTGTCAGGTCTGAAAGGCGGGCCTGACCTCGTTCACCTGATCGATAAAGATGATCGCTTCCCTTTGGTCTATCTGGAACACCGTCGCACGGCCAGCCATCGCCCGGCTGAAGCCTGGGGAGTGTGCGCTGCTCATTGTCCTCGTAGCCTCATTGCTGATTTTGTCGATCTTCCGCGAACGCTACCTTGGGGTTTGGACGGCGGCTTGGACGTTGCTGGTTACTTCGCGTTTGGTGGCGATCTATGGTGCAGGGATGCGAATTCCCGCACGATATGTCCCCGCGGTGGAGCAAGCGGGGTTCGCACTTGCGATCGGGTTGTTTGCCGGGGCAGTTTTCCTCTATATCCGCGAGCGAAATCTGCTGGCGCCGCTGGCTGCGGTCACCCTGACTAGCGCAAGTTTCGCGGTCGTCCGGGTTTTTCTTTGGCCCGATTCATTACCTCTGCGGGTTGCTCTCGAAGTCGCTTATCGAATCATTCTCTTGACGGCCGCAATCGCATTGGTACGCGCCCGCCGCGGCCGTCGCGAAATCGCGCCGTGGATGCTCGCCGCGTTTCTCCTCGCGCAGCATCTGAATTGGCCCCCTTTCACTGACCAGATTCCAGCCGGTGTCTCCGCTGCCGTGGACGTTGCTCTGGGAGTGACCATCTTCTTAATTGTGTTTCAGGAAGCACGCGCGCGCAACCAGCGATTAAGTGTGCTGCGGTCTCTGACGGAGAGCATCGTCCTTGCCCAACAGCAGGGCGGCATGATGGATAAGGTGCTGGAAGAGTTGCAGCGGCTGACCAAGGCAAAGGCCGCGTGGTTCCGGCTGATTGAGGGTGGGCATCTGGTGGCAACACACGCCGTCGGAGTCTCCCCGGATTTCCTGCGCGAGGCAGGAATGTCGGACATGACACCGGCGGTATCGGAGATACTGGAGCTCGGCAAGCCCAAGGTCATTCGAAGAGGCGACACAAGCCCGGAAGGTGAACATCTGCTGAGCCTGGAAAAACTCCATCATTTACTGATCGTGCCAGTACTTGGTAAGAAAGCGCCGATCGGATTGTTGGTTCTAGCCAGGGCTGGACAGCGAAACCTGACCACCGAGGAAGTTGATTTCCTGGAAACTTGCGGACGCCAGTTGGGAATCGCAGTGGAGAACTTCCGTCTGCTTGAGCAGGTGTTGCGTTCGCAGCGCCAGTGGAGAAATACGTTCGATTCGGTTCACGACATCATCCTGGCGCACGATGCGGATTTCCGCATCATCAAAGCCAACCAGATTCTGCTTGAGCAACTGGAACAATCGTCCTCTGAAGTGATCGGCAGCAGTTGCGAATCGGTATTGCCACACGCTTTGGGCGAGTGGACCGGATGTCCTTACTGTGCGCGCGGCGACGAAGAAATTACCGAAGGCGCTGACCCCTGCTTTGGCGGCTTCTCGCTGGTTTCCAGTTCGTCGTATAGCGAACAAGGCAGCAGCCAGAAGGGTACGATCCACATCGTCCGCGACATAACCGAACGGCGTTCGGCGGAGGAAAAATACCGCTTGCTGTTCGACCAGGTGCAAGAAGGGGTTTACGTGGCGACGCCCAGTGGGCGCTTGCTCGACTGCAACGACGCTTTTGTCCACATGCTCGGCTACCCGCGACGGGAAGACTTGCTGGCGCTGAACTTGAACGAAGACGTCCGGGTAGACGCCAGCCAGCGGGAGGCTTTTCATAAGGCCATCGATCATCAGAATTATGTCCGCAATTTCGACGTCACCATGCGGCGGCAGAATGGAACGTTGCTGCTGGCCTCGGAAAGCAGCTTTGCCACGCGCGACGCGGCTGGCAATATTGAACGCTATCAGGGTTTTGTTCTGGATGTGACCGAGAAGCGCCGCGCCGAAGACGAAATGCGGCGCCGCAACCGTGAACTCAATGCGCTGAATGCGATGGCCGTTGTGGCCACGCAGTCGTTCGATCTGGATGAAATCCTCAACCTGACGCTGCGGCAGGTGGTGTCGCTCTTTGGCGCGGAGAGCGGAGCCGTATATCTCTCCGACTCCGATGCCCCCACCTATCGGCGCCGCGCCGCCTGGGGACCACGCAGCCGCGATAAATCGCGGCCGGCAGAAATCAGTTTTGCCGATGGCTTTGGTGATCTGGTGATGCGGTCGCGGGCTGAAGTCATCACCGCGGAATACCTTCCTCATCTTACCGGAGCGGTGGCGGACTTCATCCGCTCCAGCAGCGACGGGGCCTGGATCTGGGTGCTGTTCTGGGGCAAGGACAGTCCGATCGGCATGATGGGTCTTCGCAGCCACGTGGAGTACGAATATTCCAGTGGGGAAGAAAATCTACTGGTCGCGATTAGCCGTCAGTTGGCAACCACTATCGAGAAGGTTCGCTTGTACGAAGAGACCTGCAAGGCATACGAAGATCTGCGGCGCACGCAGGAACAGCTTTTGCAAAGCGAGAAGATGTCAGCCGTAGGCCAACTTATCGCAGGCGTCGCCCACGAACTGAATAATCCGTTGACCGCGATTCTAGGTTATGCGCAACTGCTGGAAAGCGAAGGTTTAAACGACCGCGCGCAAGACTATGTGGGCAAGATGTTCAAACAGGCGCAGCGCACTCACCGGGTGGTGCAGAATCTCCTTTCCTTTGCGCGTCAACGAAAGCCCGAGCGTGCGGAGGTTGATGTTCGGAAGGTGTTGGAAGAAACACTGGCGTTGCGCGACTACGATCTCAAGGTCAACCATATCGTGGTGGAAAAAGACTTGGGATCGGACCCAGCGATGGTGGTCGCAGATCCCCACCAGATTGAGCAAGTCTTTCTGAACATCATCAACAACGCCGTCGACGCCGTTCTGGAAACAGGTCGGTCGGGCAAGTTGAAGATTCGGGTTTTTTGCGACAGCCGCTTCGTGGCCACCCAGTTTGCCGATGACGGGCCTGGAATCAAGGATCCCAAGAGAATTTTCGATCCGTTTTATACGACCAAGAATGTGGGCAAAGGAACCGGGCTGGGGCTCAGCATCTGCTACGGAATTGTGAAAGAACACGGCGGTGACATTACGGCGCACAATGCCCCCCAAGGTGGTGCCGTGATTGAAGTGCGGCTGCCAATTGCAGTGCCGGCGGGGGCTGTGCCGGAAGCCAGTCCGATTGCTCTGCCAAAGCGTGAAGGCGCCATCCAGGGCCGCGTGCTTCTGGTCGAGGAGGAAGAAGCAGTACTGGAGTTCGAGCGCGATGTGCTCACCGGCGCCGGAGCCAATGTCGTGACTGCGTCGAAGAGCGAAGACGTGAAGACGCGTCTGCTCTCCGAGCCCTTCGATGCGGTGATTATCAATGGCAAGATGCCTGGTGATTGGCACGCAAAAGAGGCTTACGCATGGCTTAAGGAGAATTGCCCGGGCATGGAACATCACACACTATTCACGTTCTCCAACGTCGAGCAGAGCGATGACCGGCAATTCCTGCAGGAAAATCACATTCCCTACCTCGTGAAACCCTTCGAAGTGGCGGACCTTATTTCTCAAGCGCGGCGGCTATTGCAAAAAGCGCAAGCGGCCGCAGCTTCGGCAAGCTAGAGGGGCTGCTGCCTCACAGCTGCGAGCGCAAATTCTTCACTAATCGTCTGAGAGCTTTTTCATCGCGGCGGTACCAGCGCCATTGCCCCTGCTTTGCCGCCTCCACCAAACCAGCCTGAGTCAGTATTGCCATGTGATGAGAGATGGTTGGCTGCGAAAGATGCACGCGCTCCTCAATGTCGCCAGCACACAGGCCATTGTTCTTGCCAACCGCGCTACGTTGTTTGAGAGCGCCGAGGATACGGCGCCGGGTGGGGTTGGCGATGGCGTGGAGCGCACTATCGAGGGAAGTCACCGCGTTCGTCATAAGGTAGACCACCATGATCTTATAAATCGACGATTGTCAATATGCCGAGATGCACGAATAAAAAGAATGATCAGGAACGCTCTCGCGGGGCGCGCAACCACTCAATGCGGCTAAACTCGAGATAGCGCACATCGCTTTCCGGCTGCGAACAATTGGATTCATCGAGTTGACCCGCCAGAGTTCCACCGCGAATCCAATATCCCGTTTCATCCTGCTTGAGAATGGTGGCATCGAGCGGATCCATGCCGTGTAGCTTGAAAACTACACGACGATTCAACAGACGGTCACGCTTCATAGGGGACTTCACTTCTTCAGGATCGGGTTATATCCGTCGTTGATCAGCCGGGATCGCATGCCTTCCGCCTCTTTGATGTCGCCGAACGGTCCCACCTGTACGCGGAACAGCTTGTCGATCGCGGCATTGCTGGCCACAAAGGCGGGATATTGTTTTTTCTTAAGAGCATCCACCAGAGCGTCCGCGTCGTCCTGCTTGGTGACGGCAGCCACCTGCACGTAGTAACCGGTGGCAGGAATCGCGGCCATAGGATCGGGTGGATTGGCGGCCTGCGAACCCTGCGATTGTGCGCCCGATGCAGACGTGTCCGGCGAGGAGGGCGCCGCTGGGCCAGACGAGGATGGAGCAGCGGCTCCGTCGGTCTTCCCCGCAACTGCGGATGCTGGCGTCAGTTGCGGATTGGCGTTCTGTTGCTCCACCGCTTTATAAAAAGTCATAGGCGCCGACGGCGCAGCGCCCGAGCTGGTAGGCTTTGCGCCGCTGGAGGCTGGCAGCGAGGCCAGAGTCATGCCCCCCGACAAGCCCGAGTCCGACCTGCGCCCCAGGGTGTAGCCGAGCGCGAAGAACACGGCGCAGATCGCTACCAGGCTGAAGAAAACGCCTAGCAGCTTCCCCGTGCCCAATGTGATTTCAGTGTCCTGTGAAGAAGCCATAGCTTCCCTTAAAATTCATGCAAGCACCGTTAGCGATCGGAATGCAGCCGACAACGCGGCCGATTCGATAACTATGCGGACTTAGGCACCGGCGCTGTCTCATCTCCAACCTTGCCTAACATCTTCTGCAAGCCCGAAAAGAAATCCACGGGCACCGGGAAGATAACAGTCGTATTTTTCTCAACACCGATTTCCGTCAAAGTCTGCAAATAGCGTAGTTGAACGCTGACTGGCTCCGTCGCCAGCAGATGCGCCGCGTCCACGAGCCGCTGCGCCGCCGAGAACTCGCCCTCGGCATGAATGATCTTCGATCGCTTTTCGCGCTCGGCCTCGGCCTGCTTGGCCATGGCGCGCAGCATCGATTCCGGCATGTCGACCTGCTTCACCTCCACATTCGTCACTTTTACTCCCCAAGGCGAGGTGTGCTGGTCGAGAATGCTCTGTAGCCGCAAGTTGATCTTTTCTCGATGAGCCAGCAGTTCGTCGAGTTCCTGTTCCCCGAGCACGGAGCGCAGCGTGGTCTGCGCAAACTGTGAAGTTTGATAGACGTAATTAGAAACTTCGACCACAGCCTTGCTGGGATCAATCACGCGCAGGAAGATGACGGCATTTACCTTGAGCGTAACGTTGTCACGGGTGATGATGTCTTGCGGCGGGACCTCGAGCGCTTCCTGGCGAAGCGAGACCCGCACCATACGATCGATCGGGCTGAATACGAGAATCACGCCGGGCCCCTTAGCAGCACTTAATAGACGTCCGAGCCGAAAGATGACACCGCGCTCGTATTCGGCCAGAATCTTGATCGAACTCAACGCATATAAGACAACGACGATAACAGCAATGCCAAAGAAACCGAGCCCAAAAAATTCCATTTCCTGCCTCCACGCCCGAAGCGGTTAATGCTCCTACCGCGGATTGTAACGCAGGCAGTGAGGGTGAGCGTGGAATTCGAATGACGGCAGTTGCTTGCGCTGGTGCGCAGCCTGATTAGGGAATCGCGGGAACGGGACGCGACACGGTCAAGGGCTCGACTTGAAGCAGGAGTCCGTCGACCCGGCGTACCACCACTGATTGGCCGATCGACACTTCGGAAGACGAGACAGCATCCCAGAGTTCCCCGTGCACGAAAATCTTGCCGCGTGGAGCAAGCGTCGTCTGGGCGATTCCCGTTTCACCGATCAGTCCCTGCGCGCCGGAGACCAACTTGTTCCGCCGCGCTCTGAGAGCGATGCTCATCAGGAACGCCGTGATCAAACCCAAGGGAATGCTGACAGCGAGTGCTGTGAACAGGTGGACGCGCATCTCCGGGATCGGCGAATCCACAAGCAGCAGCCCTCCCAGAGTGAGAAGCGTAATGCCGCCGACCGTCAGAACTCCGTGGCTCGCAAACTTGGCCTCCGCCGCGAAAAGCGCGAACGCTCCGAGGATGAGCACCAGAGCGGCAAAACGCGTGGGCAGCAGATTCAAAGCAAAGGCCGCGATCAAAATGAAAACCACGCCCACCGTCCCGGGGATCACTGCGCCAGGATGATTGAACTCTGCATAAAGTGCGAGCGCCCCGATGGCCAGCAGGATGAACGAGACGTTCGGGTCCATCAAATAGCCGAGAATGCGCTCCTTCAGCGTCATGTCGAAAGGCACAATCGGCTGTCCCGAGAGCTTCAGCGTCACCTCTTGTCCGTTGAATCGCTTGAAGGTCTTGCCGCCCATTTGGCGAAAAAGATCTTCCTCGCTGGAAGCCACGTAGTCGATCAGGTGCTGCGAAAGAGCTTCCTGCTCGGTAAATGATTTGGATTCGCGCACAGCACTTTCCGCGGCTTCGACGTTACGCCCGCGTTTGGAGGCAACTGAGCGCATCAGAGCCGCAGTATCGTTCTCAATTTTGCGCTTCATCTCATCGTCCACCTTGGGAGCGAACGGCCCAATCAGGACGGGATGCGCCGCGCCGGCGTTGGTTCCAGGCGCCATGGCTGCGACGTCCGCCGCCTCCAAGATGAAGATTCCAGCCGAACCCGCGCGGCTGCCGCTAGGCGCGACATAAACCATCACCGGAACCTGCGACGAGGTAATCTTCTCGATGATCCTGCGGGTGGAATCAACCAGTCCCCCAGGCGTATTGATCTCGATCAATACGACTTGGTCACCGCGACGCTGCGCCTCGTCAATTGCCCGGGAGATGTATTCCTGCGTGATCGGCTGAATGGTGTCATCGACAACGATCTTGAGGATTTCGGCGGAGGAGACGGGGCAAAGAAAAAGAGCAGCAATGAGGCCGAGAAGGATTCGAGAAATGGGAATGCGTTTCATTGAGTCGGCTGCCGCCCTCAAGAATATTCTTACTCCTATTTGCGGCTCACCGCAGGAATTTCTTGTGCGCTCGTGTGGGGGTTCTCATTCCCGGAAGACGGAAGATTCCAGCCGGGAAGAGTCGTGCTGCCGGTGATCAGCCGGGCACCTCGCTCATAGGTGAAATATGACCATGCCCACTGAATCAGGACCAATACACGATTTTGGAAGCCGATCAGGAAGAAGATGTGGATAAACAGCCAGGCCAGCCACGCCATGAATCCGGAGATATGAATCCTGCCGAACTGCGCGACGGCTGCAGCGCGGCCGATCGTAGCCAAACTGCCTTTGTCCCAGTAATGAAAAGGCGGGCGCGGCGCGGGCTCGCCGTTCGAAGTTGCGCGGTGTGCAACTTCCCGGCGAATGAGTTTCGCGACAAAACGCCCTTCCAAAATGGCCACCGGCGCCACGCCCGGCAACAGCTTTCCCGATGCGTCCTTGAGCGCTGCTAGATCCCCGATGACGAAAACTTCCGGATGATTGGCAACGCTGAGATCTGGCTGCACCAGGACGCGCCCGGCACGATCTAGGTCTGCCCCCAACTTCTTGCCCAGGGAAGAAGCGGCTACGCCCGCAGCCCATACGATCACAGTTGCTTGCATACGGGTTTGACCCATCGAAATGACACCCGGCTCGACCTTCGTGACCATGGTCGAGATATGCACTTCCACGCCCAGGCGCTTCAGTTGGTCCAGGGCGCTTCGCGAAAGATCGTCGGGATACGTAGGAAGAACGCGCGGCCCGCCTTCCAGGAGATGGATGTGAGTCCGCCGCGGATCGATGGACCTGAAATCATTGGCCAGAGCATGGCGGCAAATTTCAGCGAGCGTTCCCGCGAGTTCCACTCCGGTCGGCCCCGCTCCGACCACGACAAATTGCAGCGGTTCGGCTGGCTCGCCGGCGGCTGCGCGGCGCTCCGCGAGCTCGAAGGCCAACAAAACGCGGCGCCGGATTTCGAGCGCGTCTTCGATCGTCTTGAGCCCGGGCGCGATCGGTTCCCACTCGTCGTGCCCGAAGTAAGCGTGGCTGGCTCCGGCGGCAACGATGAGAGAGTCATAAGGTACTTCCTCTTCTGCCGTCTGTACCGCGCGTCGCTCTAGGTCGAAGCCCGTGACCTCAGCCATCAGCACTTCGACGTTCTTGTGCCGGCTCAGAATCGACCGGATAGGTTCTGCAATTTCTCCCGGCGACAAACCCGCCGTCGCTACCTGATAGAGCAGAGGCTGGAACGTATGAAAGTTCTTCTGGTCGATCACCGTGATCTTCACGTTCGCGCCGGCCAGCGCCCGGGCGGCATTCAAACCGCCAAAGCCCGCTCCCACAATCACCACTCGATGCGTAGTCTTGCCGTTCATGGTGTCTCTCTATAAGATTCAGCGCGATGGCAATCGGCTCCAGAAGTTATGAGAAGGAAAATCCTAACCCCGTGCTCGTACATGAGCACGTGCGATGGCTCATCCCGTCGATCGGAGATTTGATTTTCATCGTCCTGCTTGGGCTGCTCGCCTTTACCAACCTGTCTGTGCGCTTGCTGGGCGACGCTGGAATCGGTTGGCACATTCGCACCGGGCAGCTGATTCTGGCGACTCATGCGATTCCACACAGCGATCCATTCTCCTCGACCATGGCGGGCCAGCCTTGGTTTGCCTGGGAGTGGCTCTACGACATGCTGGTCGGCTGGCTTGATAAGGTCGCGAGCCTGAACGGTGTAGTCTTCTTGACCGCCTCGATCATCGCTCTCACGTTTTCGTGGACGTTCCGTTTACTCCTGAGGCGAGGCACGAGCTTGATCGTGGCTCTGACTCTTGTCCTTCTGGCAGCCGCCGCGGCCATGATTCATTTTTTTGCGCGGCCTCATGTGGTCAGCTGGCTATTCGCAGTGTTTTGGTTTTGGATTCTGGATTCATCCGAGACGAACCGCTGTCCGTCCTCCGCCGGTCACAATCAGCATCTGTTGTGGCTGTTGCCTCTGCTGATGCTTCTCTGGGTCAACGTCCATGGCGGATTTCTATTGGCCTTCGTGCTTCTCGCGCTTTACTGGCCCAGAGCGGCCTGGCAATGGTTCACCTTAAAGGAAGATCGGTTTGAAGACGTTCGGCAAAAAGCGACAGCAGGGAAGCGCGCGCAGGATTTGGCGCTCATCGGTGTAGCGAGCGCTCTGGCAACCCTGGCGAATCCCTACGGGTGGAAGCTGCACCTCCACATCTTTCGCTATCTTTCAAACCGTTTCCTGATGGATCACATCGATGAGTTTCAGTCTCCAAATTTCCACGGTGTGGCGCAGAAGTGTTTCGCGGTCTTATTACTGCTTGCCTTTGTAGCCTTGGCGGCCAAAAAGAGGGAGACTTCCCAACTTCGAGCCAGCGAAGTGTTGGTGGTGTTATTCGCTGCGTATTCGGGACTCTACGCTTCCCGCAATATTCCAATGTCATCATTGCTGTTGATTTTGGTGATCGGTCCCTGGCTCTCGAATGGGGCTCAAGAAATTGCCGATCGATTCGCAAAATGGTGGCCTGCATCGAAATTGCGCATATCCCGGCATTTCCTGCAGCGGATGCAAGTCATCGAATCAAGCCTTCGCGGTCACGTCTGGTCCATCGCTGCGATGGCGTTAACCTGCTGGATTACTTTCCACGGCGGCCAGCTTGGCCCCACGCCCCTGATGGACGCTCACTTTGACGACAAGCGGTTTCCCATAGCCGCAGTGGATCATCTTGCGAAACGCGACCTAGGCAGGGGTCGCGCCTCGTGGACAGTCGACCCGGGTCCTGTGTTCGCTCCCGATTACTGGGGCGGTTATTTCATCTATCGTCTCTATCCGCAAATAAGACTGTCGATCGACGACCGCCACGACTTCTATGGCGATGCATTCCTAAAGTCTTATTTAAAGTTGATGCACGCCGAACCAGGATGGCAGGACTTTCTTGAGCAGTATCCGGTTCGGTATGTAGCGCTTCCCAAAGATTCCGCCCCGGCTAACATTCTTTCCGAAAGTCCCAGTTGGCACCGAGTCTACGAGGACGAAGTGGTAGCGATCTTCGCCCCCGCCCGAAGTCCCGTCCATTAAGAGCCCAAGCTAACGGTGACTGCGGTGCAAGCCGTCGCGCCTGATAAACTCTCTCCGTGTCGCGCCCCACTCATCTCGAATGCACCCGCTGCGGCGAACGCTTCCCGGCGGATCGTCCTCAAACTGTTTGTCCAAAAGATAGCGGCATCCTCTATGCCGGTTACGATCTTGCCGAGATCAAGAGAACTTTCTCGCCAGCATCACTGCTGCCGCTTGTACCCACCATGTGGCGCTACGACGCCGTCCTTCCCGAAGCCACGCCGGTCACGCTCGGGGAGGGCTTCACGCCCATGCTGCGCAGCCACGAATATCCCAGCGTCTTTATCAAAGACGAAGGCCTCAATCCCACCGGCTCTTTCAAAGCTCGCGGACTCTCTGCCGCCGTCACCATGGCCCGGCACTTCGGGCTGAAGAAGCTAGCTATCCCTTCCGCAGGAAACGCCGCCGCAGCCCTCGCTGCCTACGCCGCGGCCGCTAAGATCGAAGCCCACATCTTCATGCCCAAAGATGTCCCCATGGCCAACCGCGTCGAGTGCGATTACTACGGTGCGCAGGTCACACTGGTCGACGGCCTCATCTCCGATTGCGCCCGCAAAGTCGCCGAGTTGAAGGATTCCGATTCTTGGAAAAACGACGCGTGGTTCGACGTTTCCACCGCCAAGGAGCCCTACCGCGTCGAAGGCAAGAAGACCATGGGATACGAAGTCGCCGAACAACTCGGCTGGAAGCTTCCGCAAGGTATCATCTATCCGACAGGCGGAGGCGTCGGCTTGCTCGGCATGTGGAAGGCTTTCGATGAACTGGAGCAGCTAGGCTTTATCGGTCCAGAGCGTCCGAATATGATCAGCGTGCAATCTTATGGATGCGCGCCCATAGTTAAAGCATGGGATGAGGGTCGTACCACTTCCGAAATGTGGCCTCACGCATCCACACTGGCTTCTGGCCTGCGCGTTCCCAAACCCTATGGCGACTATCTGATTCTCGACATCCTGAAAAAAAGCGGAGGCCTCGCCCTCGCCGCCACCGACGCCGAAATTCTCGATGCGGTCCGCCACTGGGCGCAAGTCGAAGGCATCTTCGCCGCGCCAGAAGGCGCCGCCTCCCTCGTTGCCTATCAGAAACTCCTGGCCAGCAACTTCTTCACTCCAGACGACATCGTCGTCCTCTTCAACACCGGCTCCGGTCTGAAATATCTGGATGTGCTGGACGTTGCCGCCGTGGAGCGGGCGCCGGTTTCCCGCGCTATCGCCGGAATCATCGGGCCATATTAAGAAAGAAGTGAAAATCGGGTGTCTACGGAATGGCGAGGATGATGATTGTGAGCGTAACGGCCTGATTGCCATCAGTCGTGCGAAGCCGTTTTGTTGAGGTTCGTTATTGGAGTCCCGGAGCATGTCGACGTGCGCTTGGAAATGGTGAGAGCTGCGAACACCCGGACCACGAAGCCATAGGGCAAAAATCCAACGTATCCAATTGGAAGAAACACACCGGCGAGACACAGTACTTGTTCGGCATCAGATGGAACACTACCGCTGGGTTCCATTATGGCCCTGGCCTAGTCATGGCTCAGGGTTTGATTTCGTTGCCATAACCCCCAACCACTCAACAGCCAAGCTAATACAACCTGTGAGGCCGGAATCATTCCGGGGAACCGCCTTTTTGGTGCCATAAAGCGCTTTGTGGATATTGGACATCAGAGGCAAGGATGTTGGATCTGGGAGGTGATTGTGGATAGATCGCCCTATTGAGCCGCGATCCTCAAGCGACCTTGTAAACTCAAGTAGCTCCATATTTCATGCATCCAAAAAATAATCTGCTACGCCAACCCGTCTTACTCCTGATCACATCCGTGACTTTGTTACCGACCAATGTTTCTCAGGCACAACAGCCGAACAAAGATCCCAACTCACCCAGCCAGACCGCACCAGAGAAGAAAACTTTCTTTGCCCGCTGGGCAGAGTTTTATCGTCAGGATTGGATGGGGACGGCTGTTTCCTCGCCTGCTCCAGCTCGCCGCGGCGCTCCGTCACCGTTGGATTCGCCGCCCTTTCCAAATTCAGACTGGTCGTATGGTGGTTCGCCAGTTATTGGAGAGCCGGATACGAACAGCTATCCGCTGATGACCGCCATCAATCAAGCCCGCAGCCGGACGAAGCTTTATGGATGGATCGATCCCACGCTGAACTTCAGTACGTCAGCGCGCAGCAATGCGCCAGAAGCGAACGACGTCTACTCCAATCGCTTTGAGTTAAACCAACTTGTTCTCTACGCCGAGCGCTTGCCGGATTCGGTGCAACGCGATCATATCGACTGGGGCTACCACCTAACGGCTCTCTACGGTACGGACTATCGCTTTACCACGGCGAAGGGCTACGGAGTCGGACAGTTAGTGAACGATCAACGTGAGTATGGCTTCGATCCTACGCTCGAATATATCGACGTTTACTTTCCGCAGGTCGCGCAGGGGATGAACCTGAGGCTGGGTCGCTTCATCTCCGTGCCTGGGATCGAGGCGCAACTCGCGCCCAACAACTACATCTTTAGCCACTCTCTGCTTTATGCGATCGACCCGTTTACCGACACAGGACTGATCGCGACCGTCAAATTGAATGACCGGTGGCTGTTACAACTCGGGATTACCGGCGGCCACGATGTTGCCCTATGGGCGCCGGATGCGAAGCCCTCTGGCACGGCCTGCGTGAGCTATACGACGAAATCAGTGAACGACAACTTGTACGCGTGCGCCAACGGACTCAATGACGGCAAATACGCCTACAACAATCTGCAGCAGTATGACACCACCTGGTATCACAAGTTCTCAAAGACGATCCACATGGCCACCGAAGCCTGGTACATGTATGAGTTGGGCGTGCCTGCTGTGGGAGGGGCACTTCAGCCGGAAAAAGGTGCGAATGCCGCGTATTGTCTGGCAGGCGAACAGCGTTGCACCGCGCCCGAGTATGCGGTGGTCAATTTTCTACAAAAGGAACTCTCTCTGCACAATTTCATGTCCTTTCGCAGCGACTTTCTCGACGACAAAAGAGGGCAGCGTACGGGCTACGCCACCCGCTACTCGGAAAACACGATCATGTGGTGTCACTGGATCGGTAGCACGGTCCAGATCCGCCCGGAATTGCGTTTCGAGCGTGCCTGGGATCGGAAGGCTTACGACAACGGCCGGCAGCAAAATCAGCTTACCGTGGCCAGCGATCTGATTTTCCATTTTTGACCAAAGCCCGGTCGGAAGACATCTTGGCCGCGCCAGAGTCGTGCCTGCATTTCAACTCAGCGCATCCGGATTAGCTACCTAAGCGGAGGGTCCGCGGAGGTCAGACTTGGATACCAGTCTGAGCCCCGACCTTCAGGTGTGAAATCCAGCAGGTTCCACAGCGGCCAAATCATGTCGACGTGGCGCTGGTTCTGTCCCGGCTCGGGAGGCACCAGGAGAAGCTCCGAATGGAAAAAGTGGTGAATCCTTCCACTCCGGCGAACAAAGACATTCAGCGACGGCTGCTGGCCACCTTCCGCATTTTCGCCATAGTAGTCGCGATTGTAATTGTTTCCAGCGGAAGAAAGAAGACGCACGGGGTTCCATCCGCGCTCGCGTGCGAAGCTCCGGAGTCTCTCCAGCGGAGATTTTGCCACGACCGCCAGACTCATGCGTTGAGCCGCATGCACTGCCGTGGCATTAAGAGCGTCGATGATAGAGCTGCACATCGGACAGCCGCTTTCATCTTCGGCCCAAACATGAAGCTGTAAATGGCAAGAGTACCTTTGCCCGGTTGAAACAGTTCGGAGAGCGGCACCTGCCGGGCGGTGTGCGCGTCGTTGAGATCGCCTGACCCTTCTGCAAAGACATAGTCTTCTGGTATCTGGCCACCCAGAGGAAGCTGCCGACGCAGAGCTGCAACTTCTTCAACGCGCCGTCTCAGGTCGATTTCCGCTTGCAGCAACTGGTTACGAGCGAGGCGGTAGGGATCAGTTTCACCGGGGAATCGAAAAGAGTGAGAGACCATGCATTCCTCCAAGTCGCATGACTGTCGCTGGAGTTCGAACGGAATTCGATCTCGACGATTGTGGCAGCTTTCGTCGGAGATTGGAATGGTAGCAACCACACTCATTGTCTTGGGTTCTGGGTGCGGCAGCCATTTCGTTGACTTGCCAGCGCATCCCCCCTAATATGATCGCGCACGGAGCGTGTCTATTTCAGGCTCGCAAGATGATCGGCCAGACCATCTCGCACTACCGCATTGTCGAAAAGCTGGGCGGCGGCGGCATGGGCGTCGTGTACCGAGCCGAGGACTTGAAACTGGGCCGCTTCGTTGCGCTCAAGTTTTTGCCCGAAGAGCTCGCGAAGGATCGCCAGGCCCTGGATCGCTTCCAGCGAGAAGCCCGCGCCGCTTCTGCACTCAACCATCCCAACATCTGCACCATCCACGCCGTCGACGAGGAAAATGGTCAGGCCTTCATCGTCATGGAGTACCTCGAAGGCCAGACTCTCAAACATCGCATCGCTGGCCGTCCGCTAGACACCGAGACTCTGCTGAATCTGGCTATTGAGATTGCCGACGCCCTTGACGCCGCGCACTGCAAAGGAATTATTCATCGCGACATCAAGCCGGCGAACATCTTCGTCACCAAGCGTGGGCAGGCCAAGTTGCTGGACTTTGGTCTGGCGAAGCTCGCTCCTGAACACCGTGGAGCTAGTTCAGAATCCGCACTGCTAACGGCCACCGAAGGGGCGATGATGACCACCCCCGGTTCGACCATTGGAACCGTGGCCTACATGTCGCCGGAGCAGGTTCGCGCCGAAGATCTCGATCCGCGTACCGACCTGTTCGCGTTCGGCTCGGTGCTCTACGAGATGGCGACGGGTGCGCTGGCCTTCCCCGGCAGCAGCAGCGGCGTCATCTCTGAGGCTATTCTGAATCGCACGCCGCCGTCTCCGTCCATCGCGAATCCAACCGTCCCGGCCAAGCTCGAGGAAGTGATTTTCAAAGCGCTTGAGAAAGAGCGCGAGTTCCGTTACCAGACTGCTGCCGAACTGCGCGGAGATTTGAAGCGCATCAAGCGCGCTCTGGATACCTCGCGCGTACGCGCAGCCAGCCCGGCCGCCATCTCACCGGACACAGCTGTCGCTCCGGTGGTTGAAACTGCCCATTCGCGAAGGCATCTGCTAGTCACTATATTAGCGACCGCTGCCGTCGCGCTAATCGCGGGCCTCGTCGCTGGAAGGTCCTGGCTGCAGCGCGCGCCCGTGCAAACATCGCTGCCGGTCTACCATCCCCTCACATTCCGTCGCGGCATGGTCCACGCCGCACGCTTTGCTCCGGACGGCAAAACCATCATCTACAGCGCAGCATGGGAAGGGAAATCCTTACAACTGTTCACGACTCGGCCCGAGAGCCCCGAGTCGCATGACCTGGAGCCCGCCGGAGCCGATGTTCTGGCCGTCTCTTTTTCCGGCGAAATGGCGCTCTCCTTGCGCAGCCACCCCGTCGCTCAATTCCTTTATTCGGGTACGCTCGCGCGCGTCCCTTTGGTCGGAGGCGCCCCTCGCGAAGTGATGGATAACGTGGAATGGGCGGATTGGGCTCCGGAGGGAAATACTCTGGCGCTTGTGCGGCAAGAGCAAGGCCGCCACCGCCTGGAGTTCCCAGCGGGCAAACTACTTTATGAAGCTGACGGATGGATTGGTCACATTCGTATTTCCCCGAAGGCCGATAGCATTGCCTTCATCGATCACCCGCAGCTAGGCGACGATGGTGGCGCCGTCGCCATGGTCGATCTTGCCGGAAAAAAGACAACCCTCTGCACCGGATGGGACAGCATTCAGGGAATCGCATGGTCGCCCAGCGGCGAGGAGATCTGGTTCACGGCCACTCGTACTGGCGGCGATCGCTCTTTATATGCAGTGAACCCTTCGGGCGCTGTGAGATTGCTTGCGCGCGTTCCCGGAGAATTGACGTTGCTCGATGTTGACCGCGACGGACACGTGCTGCTGACCCGCGGCAACGACCGCGCCGGAATGATCGGTCTGGCTCCTGGCGAGACCAAGGAACGGGACCTGTCCTGGCTCGACTGGTCCTCGCCAGGCGATTTGTCTGCGGATGGCAAGACCGTCCTTTTTGCGGAAACTGGGGAAGGTGGCGGACCGAAGTATGCCGTCTACTTGCGCAAAACCGACAGTTCGCCGGCCATTCGGTTAAGCGAAGGAATTGGGATGGCATTATCGCCCGACGGCAAATGGGCTCTCGCCCGGCCTAATGTGACGCCATCCCCGCTGGTCCTTCTTCCGACCGGAGTTGGCGAAGCGAAGCCCCTCACTCACGATTCCCTGAACCACCTCTGGGGGCGATGGCTCCCTGACGGCAAAATTGTGTTCTCGGGCAACGAGACGGGACACGGATTTCGTCTCTATGTGGAGTCTCAGGAGGAGGGCAAGCCGCGCCCTATCAGTCCCGAAGGTGTGAATCCGGCAGTGGTGATTTCTCCCAAGGGAGACTTCGCTGCGAGCGTCGGCCCGGACCATAAAATCTACCTCTATCCGATTTCCGGAGGCGAAGCCGTACCAGTCCTCGGGACAGAACCGGACGAGGCGCCCACGGGCTGGTCTGCAGATGGCCGATTCATTTATGTTTTCCGTTTTGGCGAGATTCCAGCCAAGCTTGTTGAGCTCGAGTTGTCCACAGGAAAAAGAAAGTTATGGAAGGAACTGGTTCCGGCGGACTCTGCAGGAATCGATACGATCCGTGGAATCACAATCACTCCGGACGCCAGGGCTTACGTGTACGGCTACATCCGAACCTTGTCCGATCTCTATCTTGTGGAAGGGTTGAAGTGACTCTCAGTTGAGTCCTCATTGAGAAATAACACTGTCCTTCAAATCCTGAGCTGCCCGTACCACATTCTCAGGGCGTCCAAGATCCCGCCAATAGTATTCATCGGCCCGAAAGGAAATGATCTTCTCTCCCTGAGTTGCGAGGCGCAAATAAGAATTGATGATCGAGAATACACCCGGTTCCGTGAGCATCGGAAGCAGCCGAGGCGAGATCACATGGATGCCGGAAAACCCCAACGGCTGCGCATTCGGGGCGGGGTGAACCAGTTCCGGCGTTCCATTCCGACCGGCGCGCCGCCCGCAAAGCTGATGCTGCTCGTCGAAGAGAAGAAAGCGGGAAGTCTCGCGGTCTTGCACCGCCAGCGTGGCTAGAGCTTGAGTTTCAAGGTGAAGCTGCCTCATCCGCTCGAGATCGATCGTACTGATCACATCGACATTGTGCAGAATAAACGGCGCCCCTTCTTTTTCGGACTGCTCACGGGAATCTTTAAAGAACCAGGCGGCTTTTTTCAAGCCACCTCCAGTATCGAGCAAAACCTCTTCGCGCGAGATTTCAACGTGCATGCCGAAGTTATTGTTGGCCTTCAGATAGTCGATCACCATATCGGCAAAATGATGAACATTGATGATGACCTCCTGAACTCCAAAGCCGCGTAGTCGCGAGAGCGTGATCTCGAGCAGCGTCCGCCCGCCAACTTCCACCAGTGCCTTCGGACGATCGTTCGTGAGCGGCCGCAAACGTGTGCCGCGCCCCGCCGCCAGAATCATTGCCTTCATTGCTTTGTCATCCTGAGCGAGCGTTCTTTGCGCAGCGAAGAGCCCGTCCCCAGCTTGCCGAGGGAATCTGGACGAGCCGCGCGAAGTGTCGCGCGTCTTGCGGCACAATAGTAGCGCGTTTGGCTTGCTTCCTTATTTGCTTGCACCGCTGCCCTCCAACTCGCGATGCCGCAGCACTACCCCCACCCCGTTTCGTCCGCGCAACCGCTTCGCTACTTGCTCGGCCAAAAATACGGAGCGATGCTGTCCGCCGGTGCAGCCGAAAGACACCATGAGACTCTTGAATCCTCTTCGCTGATATTCATTCACGCTGGCATCCACTAGCGACATCACGCTTGCTAGAAACTGGTGCACGCTGTCCTGCTGATTCAGGTACTCGATCACGAGCGCATCCTTCCCCGTCAGCACCTTGAATCGCTCTTCCCGCCCGGGATTCGGCAAACTCCGGCCGTCGAACACGAATCCTCCACCATGTCCGCTCTCGTCTTTCGGCAT
This sequence comes from Candidatus Sulfotelmatobacter sp., assembly GCA_049519055.1. GTDB lineage: Bacteria > Acidobacteriota > Terriglobia > Terriglobales > Acidobacteriaceae > Sulfotelmatobacter. Next base: position 130,403 of record JBEKRE010000025.1, read on the forward strand.
TCCGCGATGAAAGGAGAAACTCATAATCCGAACGGTCAGATTGTCCGCCGCGAAGGCCAACCCCTGCAGTTTCTCCGAAGCCAGCATGCTGTTGAATGCTTCCATCAGGGTGGGCAAGGCGATCGGGAGCTTCACGTTGTGCAGCAGCCAGCGCACATTTTTCAGCGCGTAGGGCACGCTCTGCAGAAAATGCGCTCTGCGCTCGTAAAATCCGCGGAAGCCGTAAGCGCCGAGCGCCTGCAGAATCCGAACATAAACATAAGCAAAGAAGTAATGCAGGAATTCTTCGCGCTCGATCCTTATGAAATCGCCGAGCCTCTCAATATAAAGGTCGAGCAATTGCTGACGCAGTTCCGGCGGCAAATCGGCCTTGGCATCGTAGAGCAGGGAACCGATGTCATACTGCAGCGCCCCTTTGCGGCCGCCCTGATAATCCACAAAAAACGCCTGATCATTCCTCAGCATGACGTTGCGTGACTGGAAATCGCGATACATGAAATAATCGTGATCCGCACTCAACAAAAAAGTCGTCAAGCTGTCGAAGTCGTCTTCCAGTGCCTGTTCGTTGAATGCGATTCCAGCCAGCCGCAGGAAATAATACTTGAAATAGTTCAGATCCCACGCGATGGACTGGCGGTCAAAACTCCCTCGTGGGTAGCACACGCCGTAGTCTAAATCGCGTCCGGCCTCAATTTGAAAGCGCGGCAACACCGCCACCACCTTGCGATAAGCGTCCACCGCCGCCGGCGCAATTTTCTCGCCCTCGCGATTCTGCGACAAAAACTCAAATAGCGTTGTATCCCCAAAGTCTTCTTCGAGATAAGCGCCTTGCTCCACGTTTTCCGCATATATTTCCGGCACGGGCAACCCGTGTTTGCGAAAATGCCTGGAGAATGTGAGGAAGGCGACGTTCTCCTCTCTCACGCCATACAGAATGCCGATCGCGCTGACTTGGTCATTAGCCAGCCGGATAATCTTCCGCCCCGACCCGCCCAATTCCCCCTGCAACGGCTGTATCTGCGTCGCCGGAGTGTGAAAGCGCTGCTCAAACAGCTTCTGAAGAACGTCCATAGATTGATCTTTACTTCAACCGCAACCACCCAAGATAACATCGAGGACTCGATACGAAGGACGCAGATATCTCCGGTGGAACGACTTGATAACCTCTTCTGTCATCCCTATCCTGAAGCAAGCATGACTCAGCGCCTGTACTATCACGATTCCTTCCTCTACGACTTCGACGCCGAAGTCCGATCCGTCGTCGAAACTCCGCGGCCCGCACTCATTCTCGACCGTACGGCCTTCTACCCGACCAGCGGCGGCCAGATCCATGACACCGGCTGGATCGCATCAGAAAATTCCGCTGCCAAGTTGCGGGTCAACGAAGTCGCCGACACTGAGGACGGCAAGATTGTCCACTATCTCGAAGTGCCGGTAAAAGATGTTCAGCCCGGAACCCCCATCCACGGCGAGATTGACGCCAACCGCCGCCGCGATCACATGCAGCAGCACTCCGGCCAGCACGTGCTCTCCGCTGCATTTGTCCGACTGTTCAATATGCAAACCGTGTCTTTCCACATGGCCGACGACTATTGCACCATCGATCTCGATACGCCGTCGATTACCCAAGATCAAAGCGAGTCCGCCGAACGCCTGGCCAACGAAATCATCGTCGAAAATCGTCCCGTTGACATACGCTTCGTGACTCGCGACGAAGCTGCGAACCTTGGCCTGCGCAAACTTCCACCCGCGGAGCGCGATCAGTTGCGCCTCATCGATATTCATGATTTCGATCTCTCCGCCTGCGGTGGTACCCACGTCGCCCACACTGGACAGATTGGCGGCCTCCTGCTGCGCAAATCTGAAAAAGTGCGCCAAGGATACCGGGTCGAATTCGTTGCCGGACAGCGCGCCGTCGCCACCGCGCGCCACGATTTTTCCACGCTCACCGAAGCCGCTGCGCTCTTTTCTTCGCACATCTACGATGTGCCGCAGCAAGTCCGCAAGTCGCTCGACGAGATCAAGTCTCTCCGCAAGCAGCGGGAGCATTCGCTGGAGGAACTCGCCGCGGCGCAAGCCGCAACCTTGCTCGCCGAGACGCCCGAAACCAACGGCCGCAAAATAATCGTCGGCACTTTTTCCGATCGTGACCTCGCCTACATCAAACTCCTCGCCCAGAAACTCACTCGTCAATCTCCCGCCGCCATCGCACTGCTCGCGACCGAATCGCCGCAGCCCGCGCTCGTCTTCGCCCAATCTGCCGGCCAACTTCACGACATGGCCGCTCTCCTGAAACAAATCATGGCTCCGCTAGGCGGACGCGGCGGGGGCAGCAAAGACCTCGCCCAAGGCGGCCTGCCCCAATCTTCAGGACTGGCCGACGCCCTTACGCTCGCAGCCAAATCGCTAACATCAAGGTAGCTCGTCCCTGACGCGCACTCAAAAAAAGGCCCCGCTCTCGCGAGCAGGGCCTTTAATTCAAGCCAGCAGCTGGAAGCTAGCGGCTGTTCTTAGTACATGCCTTCCATGCCGCCACCGCCGTGTCCGCCGCCGCCCATCGGAGCTTCCTTCTTTTCCGGAATCTCCGCGACCAGCGCTTCGGTGGTGAGCATCAACGACGCGATCGAGCCGGCGTTGGTCAGTGCGGTGCGCACGACCTTGGTCGGATCGAGCACGCCCGCCTTCACCAGATCCTCATACTCATTGCTCAGGGCGTTGAATCCGTAGTTGATGTCCTTGGACTCAAGCACCTTGCCGAGCACGACCGCGCCTTCTTCGCCGGCGTTTTCGACGATCTGGCGCATTGGCTCTTGCAGCGCGCGCTTCACGATGTTGACACCGATCTGCTCGTCGCCCTCGAGTTTCAGCTTGTCGAGAGCCGCAACGCAGCGTGCCAGTGCCACTCCGCCGCCGGGGACAATTCCTTCTTCCACGGCTGCGCGGGTTGCGTGCATGGCATCTTCCACGCGGGCTTTCTTTTCCTTCATTTCGGTTTCGGTTGCGGCGCCGACTTTGATTACGGCCACGCCACCGACCAGCTTGGCCAACCGCTCCTGCAACTTCTCGCGGTCGTAGTCGCTGGTGGTCTTGTCAATCTGGCTGCGAATTTCCTTCACACGGCCTTCGATGTCACCATGCTTGCCCTTGCCTTCGACCAAGGTCGTGTTGTCCTTGTCGATGGTAATCTTCTTGGCCTGACCGAGATCGCCAATCTGCACGTTCTCCAGCTTGATGCCCAGGTCTTCCGTGATGGCCTTGCCGCCGGTGAGAATCGCGATATCCTGCAGCATCGCCTTGCGACGATCGCCGAAGCCCGGAGCCTTAACGGCCGCGACTTGCAGCGTGCCGCGCAGCTTGTTGACGACCAGGGTAGCGAGTGCTTCGCCTTCCACGTCCTCAGCAATAATCAAAAGCGGCTTGCCGCTCTTGGCAATCTGCTCGAGCAACGGAAGCAGATCCTTCATCGAGCTGATCTTCTTCTCATTGATCAGGATGTAAGCGTTCTCAAGAGCGACTTCCATCCGCTCCGGATCGGTAACGAAGTAAGGCGACAAATAGCCGCGGTCGAACTGCATGCCCTCGACCACTTCCAGCTGCGTCTCCAGCGTCTTTGACTCTTCCACGGTAATGACGCCATCCTTGCCGACCTTCTTCATGGCTTCGGCAATGATGTGTCCAATGGTCTCATCGTTGTTCGCGGAGATCGTGCCGACCTGAGCGATCATTTCGCCGGTAACGGGCTTGGAGAACTTATCCAGTTCGCCCTTGGCGCGTTCGCCAGTCTTCTTGTCGAATGCCCCGCAAACCAGCGAGACTGCTTTCTCGATGCCGCGCTTCATCGCCATCGGATTGGCGCCAGCAGCAACCGTCTTTACGCCTTCGCGATAAATCGCCTGGGCCAGAACGGTAGCGGTAGTGGTTCCATCGCCGGCGACGTCTGAAGTCTTGCTGGCAACTTCGCGAACCATCTGGGCTCCCATGTTCTCGAGCCCGTCCCTCAGTTCGATTTCCTTTGCAACGGTAACGCCGTCCTTGGTGATGGTCGGCGAACCGAATTTCTTCTCAATAACAACGTTGCGGCCCTTGGGGCCGAGGGTCACTTTTACAGCGTCGGCCAGAAGATTGACGCCGCGCAGGATCGCCTGCCGGGACTCTTCGCCGTGTACGATTTGTTTTGCCATGATTTGCTTCTCCTATTTCGATTCTGTTGATTAGGAACTTTGTCATCCCGAGCGCGGCGTCTTTTTGCCGTGCGAAGGATCTCTCTCGATTCCGCGGAACCGGTCAGTTACTTACGCGAGCCGGCGAGTTCCTTCTTGGCCGGCGCAGCGGCTCCGGTGAGCACGCCGAGCACTTCGTCTTCTTTCATGATGATGAAGTCTTCGCCATCAATCTTGATCTCGGTGCCGGAATACTTGCCGAACAGGATGCGGTCGTCTTCATGAACGGCCAGAGGGAAGGTCTTGCCTTCATCGTTGGTGCGGCCCTTGCCGGTGGAAACCACGATGCCCTCTTGCGGTTTGTCTTTAGCGCTGTCGGGGATGATGATGCCGCCTCGAGTGGTGGAAGCTTCCTCCACGCGGCGGACGAGGATACGGTCATGCAGTGGGCTAAATTTCGCCATGGTTGCAACTCCTTTCAAAAGTTGTGTAGAAGGGTTGATGTTGCGTAAACCTATGATTTAGTTGGGATTCGGCGATCTATTAGCAGTCTCGCCTACTGAGTGCTAATTGTACGGAGTTGAGTGCGAAGTTGTCAAGGGGCTAGGAGGTCTTTGTAAGTGCTCCAAGATAATGTCAGCCCATAACTGCAACGAGACTCTGGCACCCTGCAAGGATGGTGACGAATGAGTCAGAAAGAGTTCCAACGGGTGAAGGGTGATTTGAGCGAGCGTCAGGTGCAGCGGCTGAAACGCCGCTATCGGCCCGATTCGGTGAACTGGGTGCAGCATGGCAATCGCGGACGCGGCATGCCTTGGGCGGTTTCTGTTCCCCAGAAGCAG